>CAZFDM010000069.1:0-8050 GCA_964517975.1 uncultured Syntrophaceae bacterium | reverse complement strand
TCGGACGACGGATGTGACGGGGGTAGCGGTATTGCCGGAGGGGGTGGAGATGGTGATGCCTGGGGATAATGTGCAGTTGACGGTGGAGTTGATTACGCCGATTGCGTTGGAGAAGGAGTTGAGGTTTGCGATTCGGGAGGGTGGACGGACCGTTGGAGCAGGCGTCATCAGTGAGATCCTTGAATAGGAGGAAAGCAGAATCCTTAGGAGAAGAAGATGAGGAGTATTATTACCCTTGCCTGTATGGAATGTAAACGAAGAAATTATTCAACAACTAAGAATAAAAGAACCACTCCGGATAAATTAGAGTTAAAGAAATATTGTCGTTTCTGTCGGAAACACACCCTCCATAAAGAGACGAAGTAATTGGAAAGTAGAGAGTGTGGGATCAAGGAGGATAGCAAAAAATTTTAATGTTAACTCCATTTGAGTTTTGAGTTTCTTTTTTTGGAAGACAGGCCAGTAGCTCTAACGGATAGAGCACCGGACTCCAAATCCGGGTGTTGGGGGTTCGAATCCCTCCTGGCCTGCCATTCATAAGCCCTATTGGTGTTGAGCCACAGAGACCTTCTTGCAGATCTTATTTGTTATACATAATGAGAGATGAGGATGTTTTCAATAAAAGAAAAATTTGATAAGGCAAAACAGTTTTTAAGGGAGGTAAGGACCGAATTAAAAAAGGTGACTTGGCCTTCAAGAAAAGATACCCTTGCGGGAACCGCAGTCGTTTTGGTCGCTGTATTTATTATTGCTCTCTTTTTAGGCATCGTTGATTCAGGTCTTTCGAGCCTCATAAGAGAGTTACTGAAGAGGGCTACAAGTTGATGGACAAAGGTTGGATCTTTCACTCGATCAAAGGGTGCATGTATGGCTCATCAGTGGTATGTTGTTCATACTTACTCAGGGTTTGAAAATAGGGCGAAGCAGAACTTAGAGGAGCGGATTAAAAACCTCGGAAAGAAAGATTTCTTCTCAGAGGTATTGGTCCCCACCGAGACCGTCGTCGAATTAGTAAAGGGGAAGAAAAAAACTTCTCAACGAAAGATCTTTCCCGGCTACCTATTAGTGAAAATGGAATTGAATGAAGAGACTTGGCACATCGTGAGGGATACCCCAAAAATCACGGGGTTTGCTGGAGATGGTACAAAACCCATTCCCATTTCTGAGCAAGAGGTCGAGGAGATCCTCTCCCAGATGAAAGAGGGAGTTTCAAAGGCAAAACCTAAAGTCTCTTTCAACATAGGGGATAGTGTCCGAGTCATTGATGGACCTTTTGTTAACTTTATTGGAACTATTGAAGAAATTAAGCCAGAGAAGAGGAAGTTGAAGGTATTGGTTTCTATCTTTGGAAGGGCAACTCCTGTCGAACTGGATTTCATTCAGGTGGAGAAGAATTGACGGGGTTTATTGAGGAGAAGGCGGTATGGCGAAAAAAGTAGTGGCAATGGTGAAGCTTCAAATTCAGGCTGGACAGGCCAATCCATCCCCTCCTGTAGGCCCTGCACTCGGTCAGCATGGGGTGAATATTATGGAGTTTTGCAAGGCTTTTAACGCCCGAACCCAAGGGCAAGAGGGGATGATTATCCCTGTGGTGATTACCATCTTTTCAGATCGTTCGTTCACCTTTGTGACCAAAACGCCACCTGCTTCGGTTCTTCTTAAAAAGGCGGCTAAAATTGTTAAAGGTTCAGGGGAACCCAACCGAAACAAAGTAGGGAAAGTTACTAAAGAGCAAGTCCGGGAGATTGCACAGATCAAATTCAAAGATCTCAATGCCACGGACCTGGATGCTGCGATTCGGACCATCGAGGGAACGGCTCGAAGCATGGGATTGGAGATTGTGTGAGAAGAGAAAATGGGACATCGAGGAAAGAAGTACTTAGAGGTTAGAAATAAAGTCGATCGAAATAAGCGATATCCTCTGGAAGAGGGTATCAAACTTGTTTTAGAGACGGCCCGAGCTAAATTTGATGAAAGCGTAGACCTTGCTATCCGTCTTGGGGTGGACCCTAAGAAAGCGGACCAGATGGTTCGGGGAACAGTGGTTCTCCCTAATGGGACAGGGAAAAAGGTGAGGGTGCTTGTTTTTGCAAAAGGGCAGAAGGAAAAGGAAGCCATAGAGGCGGGTGCGGATTACGTAGGTGGAGAAGAATTGATAGAGAAAATTTCAAAGGGGTGGCTCGAATTTGATAAAGCAATCGCTACCCCTGATATGATGGGTTTGGTGAGCAAACTTGGAAAAATTTTAGGACCCAGAGGGTTGATGCCTAATCCCAAAGTAGGAACCGTTACCTTCGATCTGGAGAAGGCGATCAAGGAAATTAAAGCCGGAAAAGTGGAATTCAAAGTGGAGAAGGCAGGGGTGGTTCATGTTCCTGTTGGAAAAGCCTCTTTTGGGTTCCAAAGACTTTTAGAGAATATCAAGGCCTTGCTCGAAGTGATTATTCGTGCCAAACCTCCTACAAGCAAGGGAATTTATCTAAAAAGCATTGCCCTATCCACAACGATGGGGCCTGGGATTAAAATTGATCCTCTCGATGTTCGGAATGTGTTAAAGTCCTAAGTCAAGGGGGGTTAACCATTGAATCGCAGAGAGAAAGAACAGGTTGTTTTAGAATTGAATAAAAAGATAGAGGGGTATCAGGCAGCTATTCTCACTCATTACCGGGGTCTCAACGTTGAGCAGATGAATCAACTAAGACGTCGGCTAAGAGAAGAGAAGATTTATTACCATGTGGTTAAAAACACCCTGATAAAATTGGCCTCGAAGGGAACAGATCTTGAAAAACTAAATCCCTATTTTGAAGGTCCTACCGCCCTCGCTATCTCCTATGGAGACCCAGCACTTTTAGTCAAGATCTTAACTGAATTTATTAAAACTCAACCCGCCCTTGAGATTAAAGTTGGTCTCATACAAGGGAAGGTGATCAGCACTGATGAGATAAAGGCCCTGGCCAACCTTCCTCCACGACATGTTCTTTTTGGCCAAATCTTGGGTGGGATTCAAACACCTGGAGGACAAATAGTGGGGACCATGATGATGACCCTTCAAGAGGTGATCGGTGTGCTTCAAGCTCGTGTAGACCAACTTTCTAAATTGGAAAGTTGTCCATCTTAAGCAGAACGTAGGGAGTAGAAAGTAAAAAAGAGAGAGGGACGATGAGTTTAAAATCATTTTCAACCTTCTACCTTCTACGGTCAAATTTTTTAAATAGGAGGTTTTTCCAATGGCAGATGTTCAGAGAATTGCAGAAGAGATTAGTAATCTTACCCTACTGGAAGCACGTGATTTGGTGAAAGTCCTTGAGGAAAAGTTAGGGATTAAAGCAGCGGCACCCATTTCCGTAGCTGCCATGCCTGCGCCTGGGGCAGCTCCTGGAGCAGAGGTTGCCCCTGCTGAAGAGAAGACCGAATTTGATGTCATCCTAACTGGGTTCGGTGATAAGAAGATCCAGGTGATTAAAGTGGTGAGAGAGTTGACAGGGTTGGGATTAAAAGAGGCCAAAGACCTGGTTGAAGGTGTCCCTAAGCCTGTGAAAGAGGGGGTTTCTAAAGAAGAAGCAGCCACGATCAAAAAGAAACTCGAAGAGGCTGGGGGAACGGTAGAAGTAAAGTAGACTAAAGAGAATATTTTCTTGAGGCATTGAAGGACGTTGTTGTCTCTTCCCAGAAGGGCCGAACGATTTTTGAAAAGTAGTCCAAAAGGGAGGAGACTTTTTATTTAAAGGAGAGGAGTCCTTATGGCCAGCGTTGTTCCCATCTATAGAAGGTATCGCAAAAACTTTTCAAAGATTAAGGAAGTTTTAGAGATATCCAATCTGATCGAGGTTCAAAAGAAATCCTACGAGCAGTTCTTACAAGCCAATGTTGACCCTGACAAAAGGGAGAATGTTGGGCTTCAAGCCGTTTTCAAAACGGTTTTTCCGATCAAAGATTTTTATGAAACGGCTTCTCTGGAATTTGTGAGTTATCGTCTGACCGAACCCAAATACGACGTGGAGGAATGTTTGTTAAGAGGGATGACCTATGCCGCTCCGATCAAGGTCACAGTTCGTTTGGTGGTTTGGGATGTTAACGAGGAGACCAAGGCTCGAAGCATTAAAGCGGTGAAGGAACAGGAGGTCTATTTTGGTGAGATTCCGTTGATGACAGACAATGGAACCTTCATTATCAATGGGACAGAACGAGTCATCGTTAGCCAACTCCATCGATCCCCAGGTGTCTTTTTCGATCAAGATCAGGTGAAGCCCCATATGGGGGGTAAGATTTTCTATTATGCACGAATCATTCCACACCGTGGATCTTGGATCGATTTCGAATTTGATCAAAAAGATCTTCTCTATGTGAGGATTGATCGACGAAGGAAGATACCTGTGACGGTTCTTCTTCGAGCTCTTAAATACACAGGGCAAGAACTCCTCAACTACTTTTATCAGAAGGAGAAAATTCTTTTTCGAAAAGGAAGGTTCCTTAAAGAGGTATCCAAAGAAGTACTGGTAGGACAGAAGGCCACCTCGGATATCTACGACCCCGAAACCCATAAACTCGTCCTCAAAAAGCATCGGCGAATTACCGAAGGGGATATCAAAAAACTGGAGTCTGCCAAGATCAGCTCCATTGCAGTAGAACCTCAAGAACTCATGGGTAAGTTTTTAGCGAAGGATGTCGTCGATCCGGAAACGGGAGAGGTTATTGCGGAATGCAATGAAGAGGTTACTGAAAAACTACTTGAGGAGTTTAAAGAGAGAAAGATTGAGGAATTTGAGATTCTATTTATTGACAATGTCAATGTCAGTTCTTCACTCAGAGACACGCTGGTAATGGATAAAATAGAATTGACCAAGGAGGAAAGGGAAAAATTGCCTCTCTTGGAACCAGGAAAATCTCTAAGGGAGAAGGAATCCGAACGGGCGTTAATAGACATCTACAAGAGACTACGTCCAGGGGATCCTCCCACCATCGAGACTGCGATTGGTCTTTTCTACAATTTATTTTTTAATCCCGACCGTTATGACCTCTCTAAAGTAGGGAGGATGAAGTTGAATCACAAACTTGGTTTAAAAGCTCAACCTCCCAAGGTCTTAGTATTTACTGAAAAATGGAAAAAGGAAGCCCTGGAGGCTGGAGCAACGTATGTGGGAGGAAGGGAGCTGATCGATCGAATTCTGGATGGATGGTTAGATTTTGATGAGGCCATTGCCACCCCAGAGATGGCGGATGAAATCCAACGAGTCTCTAAGATTCTTTTCCCAATCGGGTTGATGCCTTCCATCAAGGAAGGGACGATTACGGATGATGTAAAGGGGAAAGTAAAGAAATTCTTAGAGGATGAGAAGACCACCCTTCGTCGCCGGGATATTTTAGAAGTCGTGAAATATTTAATTAAACTGAAAGATGGTCAGGGCACTGTGGACGACATTGACCATCTGGGGAATCGGCGGGTGAGGACGGTTGGAGAACTCTTGGAGAATCAATATCACATTGGATTGGTTAGGCTGGAAAGGGCGATTAAAGAACGGATGAGTCTCCAAGATGTGGAGACCCTGATGCCCCACGACCTTATCAATTCAAAACCCCTCTCTGCAGTCATCAAAGAGTTTTTCGGATCAAGCCAGCTTTCTCAATTTATGGACCAAACCAATCCCCTCTCCGAAATCACCCATAAACGTCGTCTTTCTGCCTTAGGTCCAGGAGGACTCACGCGCGAGAGGGCAGGGTTTGAGGTAAGGGATGTTCATCCTACTCATTACGGTCGGATTTGCCCCATTGAGACCCCTGAAGGTCCAAACATTGGTCTGATTACCTCTCTGAGCACCTATGCCCGTGTCAATGATTATGGATTTATTGAGACCCCTTATCGAGAAGTTGTGAATGGAAAAGTGACTAACCACATTCGATATCTTTTTGCTCTCGATGAGGAAGAGGAGATAGAAGGAAAGAAACCCGCCATTGCACAAGCCAATGCCCCTCTGGACCGGGAAGGAAGATTCATTGCTCCTCTCATCTCTGCGCGAAGGGGCGGAGAGTTTGTCATGGTGAAACCAGAGGAGATCCGCTACATGGATGTTTCTCCCAAACAGTTGGTGAGCGTGGCTACCTCTCTTATTCCCTTTTTGGAAAATGATGATGCAAACCGTGCCCTCATGGGGTCGAATATGCAGCGACAAGCGGTTCCTCTTTTAAAAACCGATGCCCCTTTAATTGGAACGGGGATGGAGGCCATTGTCGCAAGGGATTCAGGGGTTACGGTGGTGGCAAAGAGGGATGGCATTGTAGAAGATGTGGATGCCTCTCGAATTGTCATCCGGGTGGATGAAGAGGTTCAAAGGGAGGATGACCCAGGAGTGGATATTTATACTTTAATCAAGTATAAACGATCCAATCAGAATACCTGTATCAATCAGAGGCCTATTGTTCGAGTGGGGGAGAGGGTGAAGAAGGGAATGGTTATTGCGGATGGCCCTGCGACCGATATGGGAGAGTTGGCCTTAGGGAGAAATGTTTTGGTGGCCTTCATGCCCTGGGGAGGATATAACTTTGAAGATTCGATTCTCATCAGTGAAAAGTTATTGAAAGAGGATACCTATACCTCTATCCATATCGAGGAGTTTGAGTGTGTGGCCCGAGATACAAAACTTGGGAAAGAGGAGATCACCTGTGACATTCCCAATGTGGGAGAGGAGGCCTTAAAGAACTTAGATGAAAGTGGGATCATCCGAATTGGGGCTGAGGTTAAACCTGGTGACATTCTGGTAGGGAAGGTCACTCCGAAGGGTGAGACCCAACTTTCTCCAGAAGAAAAGCTTCTACGAGCCATATTTGGTGAGAAGGCAGGAGATGTGAGGGATACCTCTCTAAGAGTCCCTCATGGGATTGAAGGAATCGTTATTGACGCCAAAGTCTTCTCCAGAAAGGGGCAGGAGAAGGATGAAAGGACCAAAGCCATTGAAGATCAGGAAAAGGCAAGGTTATTAAAAAATCAAGCCGACGAGATTCGGATTATTCAGAATAGCACACGCCGAAAGATTGGAAAGTATCTGATTGGGAAACGGGCGGCTCAACGAATTGCCGATGAAAAGAGGAATCGCGTCTACCTCGAAGCAAAAGAAAGAATTAGAGAAGAACACCTCCTCAACATCCCCTTTGACCGACTCAAGGAGATCGATGTGCTTGAAGGGAAAAGGATTCTCCCAGAGGTTCACCGAATTCTTGACCAGGGTGAATTGCAAATCAATGTCGTCAAGGGGGTGTTTTCGGAAAAGTTGGCTAAGCTAAAGAGAGGAGATGAATTGGCTCCTGGGGTGATCAAAACGGTCAAGGTCTATATCGCTATGAAACGGAAACTCTCTGTGGGTGATAAGATGTCAGGTCGCCATGGGAACAAAGGGATCATCTCCAGGATTCTCCCTGAAGAAGATATGCCCTTCTTGGAAGATGGAACGCCCGTAGAAATTATTCTTAATCCTCTCGGTGTTCCCTCGAGAATGAATGTAGGCCAGATTCTGGAAACCCATCTGGGTTGGGCGGCCAAAGGGCTGGGGTGGATGATTCAAGATTATCTCCAGAAGCATTTCAATCCCAAATTGCTTCGGAGGAGAATTAAAGAGATCTATTCTTCTAAAGAGATCAATGAGTATTTAGACCAAGCTTCCGATGAGGAAATCGTTGAACTGGCAAAGAAATTAGGGCAAGGGATCTTTATGTCTGTCCCGGTATTCGATGGTGCCTCTGAGGAAGAGATTAAGGACCATTTAAGAAGAGCAGGGCTACCCATTACCGGTCAAACCACCCTCTATGACGGCAGAACGGGGGAACCCTTTCACCAAAAGGTCACAGTGGGCTATATGTATCTCCTTAAATTGCATCATTTAGTGGATGATAAGATCCATGCTCGCTCAATTGGCCCATACTCTTTAGTGACCCAACAGCCCTTAGGAGGAAAAGCTCAGTTTGGAGGTCAACGCTTAGGAGAGATGGAGGTGTGGGCCCTTGAGGCTTATGGTGCAGCCTATTCCCTCCAAGAATTTTTAACCGTGAAATCGGATGATGT
>CAZFDM010000068.1:0-3623 GCA_964517975.1 uncultured Syntrophaceae bacterium | reverse complement strand
ATAAACTGAATCCCTTGATTTCTTGCCTGGGTATAGTATCGCTCCATCAACCCATACGTTCGCATATCCCGATAGAGGATGGTAATCTTTATCTCAGGATTTTTTTCTTTAATCTTCAACGCGTTTTTGACCGCAAGGGAGCAACAGATTCGACTGCAATTGGGGCGTTCCGGGGTTCGGGAACCCACACATTGGATCATGACTATATGACGGGAAGAGTTGATCTTCTCCCAATGAAGGGCAATCTTCTCCTCTAACTCTTTCTGTGTGATCACCCGGGGATCCTGACCATAGAAATATTCCGTTGGCGCCCTTTCTTTGGCCCCAACCGCCACAATGATCACTCCGTGGTCATACTCTTTTTCTGAACCATTCACGTAGAGGGTGGACTTAAAGTTCCCTACATAGCCATTTATAGTTTTTAATTCGGATTTGGTAAAAACCTGAATGTTTGGATTCTTGGTTACCTCTTCGATCATCTCTTTTAGTAAGGCTTGAGGATCATTCCCCTCCAGGGTATAGTAGATGTGGCGAAGGTTTCCACCCAATTCGGCCTCTCTTTCAATAAGAGCACAATCGAATCCTTGTTGGGCCAATTTGAGGGCAGCCCTCATCCCTGAAAGCCCTCCACCAATGACCAATCCCTTTCGGTTTACTTCCACGAGAGGTTCTTTCAGAGGCCTAAGGAGAGAGGCCTTTGCAACGACCATCCGAAGAAGCTCTTTTGCCTTTTCGGTAGCCTCTCTGGGTTGATGCATATGAACCCACGAACATTGATCCCTGATATTGGTCATCTCAAAGAGGTATTTGTTCAGACCAACCTCCCGAATCGTCTCCTGAAAAAGAGGCTCATGGGTTCTCGGTGAACAGGAGGCTACCACGACACGATTCAATCTGTTCTCTTGAATCGCCTTCTTAATCTTCTCCTGAGTGTCTTGAGAACAGGTGTATAGATTTTCATCGACGTAGACAACATGGTCCAAGGTCTTGGCATATTCCTTGACTTCAGGGACATTGACAACCCCACCGATATTGATTCCACAATGGCAGACAAATACCCCGATCCGAGGTTCTTGGTCCATCACATCGATCTCATGAGGATACTCCTTTTTTTTCGTGAGCGTTGCTCGAACATCTGAAAGGAGTGTCGATGCCGAGGTGACGGCTGCGCTGGCTTGGGCAACTGTTTCTGGAATATCCTTGGGTCCCTGAAAGGCCCCACAGACATAGATCCCAGGTTGACTGGTTTGGAGGGGGGAGAATTCCTCTGTTTTACAGAATCCATAGGGATCGAGTTGAAGTCCAAGTTTTTTGGCCAGATTTTTTGCCCCTTTGGAAGGAGTTAACCCTACAGAGAGGACAACCAGATCAAACTCCTCTTCTTTGAGATGGCCTTCGGAGTCGATGTAGGTAATGAGGAGGTTCTTCGTCTTTGGTCTTTCTGCGACTCGGGAGATCATTGATCGGATGAATCGAACCCCATATTCATTCTTTGCCCTTTCATAATAAGCATCAAAGTCTTTTCCATGGGCACGGATATCCATATAGAAAATGGTTGGTTCAACTTCATGGTGGTGCTCCTTCGCAATGACAGCTTCTTTAATGGCATACATACAGCAAACGGAACTACAGTATTCATTTCCGCCATCCCCTGCCATATCTCTGGAGCCTGCACATTGGATCCAGGCAACTTTTTTGGGAGGTTTTTGATCAGAGGGCCGGAGAAGATTCCCTTGGAAGGGGCCTGACGCACTTAGGATTCTTTCAAATTGGATACTGGTGACGACGTTCGCAAACCGGCCATATCCATAAGGGGTTAACCGAGTGGCATCGAATTCATCGAATCCAGGGCATAAGATGATGGAGCCCACCTTGAATTTGGTCATTTCTTCGACCATCTGATGCTGGATGGCTCCTGCCTTACAAAGAGTCGCACATTGGAGACATTCAGAGCAGTATCCACAGTTAAGACATCGAAGGGCCTCTCGACGGGCCTGTTCTTCAGTCCATCCCTTCTTTACTTCAATAAAGGTTTTTTGCCTTTCCTCGAGAGGGATAGTCGCGACCTTTTCTCTTGGGGATTTGGATTGGCCGGCATAGATATCTTCAAATCGGGCTTTTGGAGGCTTTGGCTTACCCCTTCCTTCATATAGGTCTTTCCCCCTTAAAAATCGGTCAATGGAGATGGCCGCTTCCTTTCCTGCTGCCACTGCTTCAATGGCAATCCATGGTCCACTGACCGCATCTCCTCCTGCGAAGATTCCTTTTCGAGAAGTCTGAAGGGTAATAGGATCTACCTGGATGGTCCCTTTTGAGGTTACTTCCAATCCCATTCCTTGCATAAAGGAGAGGTCTGGGACCTGACCAATAGCAGGGATAAGTGTATCCACTTCCACATAAAAGTCTGATCCTTGAATTGGGATCGGACGCCTTCGACCTGAAGCATCGGGCTCTCCCAATTCCATTCTAATCAGGCGAAGGGTGATTCCTTCTTTCCCCTTGGAGATAATCTCTACGGGAGTGGAAAGAAAGTTAAATTTGATTCCTTCAACCTCTGCCTCCTCGACGTCCTCTTCGTAGGCAGGCATCTCCTCTCGTGAACGACGATAGAAGAGGTTAACTTCTTTGGCTCCCATTCGAAGGGCAGTACGGGCGGCGTCAATGGCCACATTTCCTCCTCCTACTACAGCCACTCGTTGTCCCACTTCAACCTTCTGGCCTAAGTTGGCCTTTCTTAAAAAGACGACACCTGGGATTACATTTGGATTTTCTTCCCCGGGAATGCCCAGTTTTTGATCTTGATGGGCTCCGACCGCAACGAAGATGGCTTGATAGCCTTCTTTGAAGAGGTCGTCGAAACTTAGATTTGGACCAACTGGAGAGTTAGTCTTAATCTCCACTCCCAAGGATTGAATGGCCTTAACCTCTTGGTCTATCACCTCCCGGGGGAGACGGTAGGATGGAATACCTACATGGAGCATCCCCCCTATAACGGGAAGGGATTCAAAGATAGTAACAGGATATCCTTTCTGGGCGAGAAAGGCAGCAGCCGTAAGCCCTGCTGGTCCAGAACCGACAATCGCCACTCGCTCCCCTTTTGTCTCTTCTTTTTGGAGAGGTATTTCCTCTTTCACTTGATCGGCGAGAAATCGTTTCAATTCACAGATGGCTACGGGTTGATCAAGCTCTTTGCGATTACACTCCTTTTCACAAGGATGGGGGCAGATCCTTCCCAATATCCCAGGCAGGGGAAGATTCTCACGAATTAAGGAGAGGGCTTCTTTATACTTACCCACACTGGTGAGGGCAACATAGCCTTGAACATTAATCTGAGCAGGGCAGGTCAGGGTACATGGGGCTCGGTCGCCTTTTTCAATGGTGAAGATGTTGGGAAAGGCCTGGGCATATGGTCTATAGATAGCCTTCCGGTTAACCAAGGCTTCATCAAATTCACTCTTGATATTGACAGGACAGGCCTGGGGGCATTCCCCACAACCTGTACATTTCGTTGGATCAACGTAACGAGGTTTTTTCCTCACGGTAATCTCAAAATTCCCTGGTTCTCCTTCCACACTTACTACCTCTGAATAGGTGAGGGTCTGAATATTGAGGTGACGACCTGC
>CAZFDM010000067.1:0-6510 GCA_964517975.1 uncultured Syntrophaceae bacterium | reverse complement strand
CCTTGAAGAAGCAAAATTCGCGAAGAAGAGGGAATATGATGAACCCTTTATGATTAAGGGTGGGCTGAAAGAGATCGAGATTGTAAAAGAGGAGATCAAAAAGAGGGGAATGGGTTATACTTGGGGAGGAAGGTTTCATCATATTTTCGGGAAAAATGATAAAGGAAAGGCCGTTGAGATTTTAAAAGAGCTCTATGAGAATCAGTTTTTCTCAATCTACACGATTGGAATTGGGGATAGCCTGAATGATCTACCTATGTTGTCCGCAGTGGATCACCCAATTTTTTTTAAGGGGGAAGGGAGTATTTGCTTGGAACCTCACTTGGAACCCCCATTGAAAAATATCACATGGGTTGAAGGGAAAGGGCCACTTGCTTGGAATGAAGTAATTTTAAGGATCATAAATCCAAAAATGATTTAACCAGAAGGATTCTTGATGAAGCCATTTCGTTGGTTGATAAGCCTTTGTTTAATTTTTTTGCTTGGCTGTACCACAGGGAGAACTTATACGGTCTTTCTTCGATACCAACCCTCTCGGACATTTGAATCACTTGAACAGAAGTTTGGGAGCACCCTTGGGATTGCTCCTTTTAAAGATCAACGGCCAGATACGCTTCACATCGGTCGCCATATTCCCCTTCGTGGAGTCTCCCAATATTTTAAGAACGACCCCTTCCCATTGGAAAAAGCGATTAGAGATTCTCTCTCTCGGGCGCTATCCCCTTATGGGATTAAAACCATTTCGGTTTCAGATTGGGATGGGAAACCAGATTCTTTAAGAAAAATAGAAACGGATTCAATCCTGATGATTGAGATCAAGAGGTTCTGGATAGAAGGAAAAGCCCTTCCATTCAGGACTCAGGCAAGGACTTGGGTTCATCTTATGATCCATTTGGGGGTGAAGAGGGAAGGGAAGGTCTTTACAAAAAATGTAGAGGTAGAAAAGGAGGTCACTTTCCCCAGATTAACGCTGGAGAGAGTAGAACAACAGGTCAACAAGATTCTGATGGATATTTTGGATGGTTTTCTATCTAATCCCTACGAAACTTAATTAACTGTAGTTTAGCAAAAATTTATAACCTATTGAAATAAAAGGAAATTTTCAAAGCCTTTTGGTCACCCTGAACTTGTTTCAGGGTCTCATAAGTCTTTGATTTATAAGGTTTTTAGATGCCGAAACAAGTTCGGCATGACAGTTTAGAAATTAAAATTTGCTAAACTACAGTTAATCAATAGAAAGGAGAAAAAATGCAATTTTTTTACTGGTTAGCTTTGTTAATCATCGTTGGCATTGCCATCTTCACAGTGCAAAACTCAACGGCCCCTCTTATATCGATAAAATTTCTTCTCTGGAGATTCGAAACCTCTCTGATCTACACGGTATTAGGGTCCTTGGGGATAGGTATCCTCATCACCCTTTTCTTCTGGATTCCAAGAGCCATTAAGAGTACATTTCGATCAAAGGAGTTGAAGCGAGAGGTTAAGAATCTTGAGAGCGTATTATATAAACCTGCCTCCATCGGAAAGGAGGACAATCAGAAGAAAGGGTGATGCAAAAAGCAATCGTCATTCCTGTCTATCTAAGGATGGAGAGACCAGAAGAATTGCCCAACTTGGAAGATCTCCATTTAGCCAGAAGGGCTATCAAAAGCATCAACTTATTAGAGGATCAGGATTTTACCCTTATCCTTCCTGTCTGTTTTGATCTTCCGAACAGTGAAGGGAGCACCCTTTTTCATCTGGAGAATATCGTTAGGGATGAAGTAAAAGGGTCAAGATCCACCCAAACGTTGATCTTCTCTTCCTTTCGTCTTCAAAGGCTAAGGGAATATCTGGCACAAAAGAATTTCAGAAATTTCTCCTCCCTTATCGATCTTAAGGGATTTTCAAAGATCCGTAATACTGGCCTAATTCTTGCTCAAGCACTGTCGATGGATGTTGTGGTCTTTATTGATTACGATGAAATCATTGAGGATCGGGACTTTTTAGAGATTGCCTGTGAGTATTTAAATCAGAAATGGAATGGAAGGTTGGTGAGCGGGAAGGGCGGATTTTACATTAACCCTGATGGATCCATCCTTATCCCTAACAAAAATCTCTGGTGGCGTTTTTTTTGGAATAAAACCAAATGGATGAACAAAGTTTGGAAAAAGATTCTTAATTCAGAAGATCGAATAGTTCCTACCCCGATGCTTTTAGGTGGAAACCTTGTCCTCTCTAACACTCTTTTTCGTCATGTTCCATTCGACCCCTATATTCCGAGGGGAGAGGATACGGATTATCTCATTAACGCTAATAGTCTGGGGTTTTCTCTCTTTTTTGATAAAAAACTTAGAATCAAACACCTTCACCCTGAAAGGACCTCCTCCTATTATCATGAGGAATTGCGAGGAGATATTGGGCGATTTCTCTACGAGAGAGAAAAGATCAAAGGAGGATTGACCATAAACCTCGATCCTTATCCAGGATATTTTTTAAAGTGGACACTCTATCCAAAGGTCATTCTCACTTCTCTGTTTCTTTGTTTGGATTATATGGTGAGAAGGGATATGAAGAGGGCAAAAGAATCCATGGCTAATATCGGACTTCTCTTCCGAAAAAGGGAAGAGGTATGGATGAACTATTTGAGATTTGCACGTGATTGGGAAGTGGTCATGGAAAAAATTCATAAAGAAGGGATGGATGGTTTATTAGAGAATTGCTGGATATAAATTCTGAGAGGTCACTTCAAGCCCAATTAGGAGAGATCAAAGAGGTAGATCTTTTAGTGGGTATTCCAAGTTATAATAATGTCCGCACCATTGGTCATGTTGTAAGGGCCGTGATGGCAGGGTTGGCAAAGTATTTTCCTGAGGTTAGAGCGGTGGTAGTCAACTCAGATGGAGGATCAACCGATGGGACTCAAAATGAGGTGAGAAAAGTCCAGATTGAAGATTTTAAGACAGTTCTTATCTCCCACCCTGTTCACCCCATCCAGAAGATTATTACTCCTTATTATGGGATTCCTGGAAAAGGGAGTGCCTTCCGGAGAATCTTTGAGGTTGCCAAGAGGCTTAACGCAAAGGCCTGTGCTGTAGTTGATTCGGATTTAAGGTCCATTACACCCCAGTGGATTGAATTGCTATTGAGGCCCATTTATGAAGGAGGCTTCGATTATGTAGCCCCTCTTTATGCTCGGCATAAGTTTGATGGAACGATCACTAACAATATTGTTTATCCCTTGAATCGGGCTCTGTATGGGAAGAGGGTCCGCCAGCCTATCGGAGGAGATTTTGGTTTCTCAGGGAAACTTGCCGAATTCTACTTAAACAAGGAAGTTTGGGAAACGGATGTTGCCAGATTCGGGATCGATATCTGGATGACCACGCTTGCCATTGCTGAGGGGTATAAGGTATGCCAGTCCTATCTGGGTGCAAAGATCCACGATGCCAAGGATCCTGGAAGTGATCTTGGTCCCATGTTTACGCAGGTCGTTTCTTCCGTCTATGGATTGATGGAGGATTATCACTCTCTTTGGAAGGAAGTAAAAGAATCAGAGTCTATTACTACTTTTGGATTTCATTATGAAGTTGGATTGGAGCCCATCTCAATCAATGTGGAACGGATGATCCGCAGCTTCAAATTAGGAGTAAAAGATTTGATGGAGATCTGGAGAAAGGTGGTGCTTCCTGAAACGGCTTCTTGGTTAGAATCTATCGGTAGGTTATCAGAGGAGGGGTTCTACTTGCCTCAGGATCTTTGGACTCGTGTGATTTATGATTTCGCAATTGCCTATCATCGGGGCTTTCTTCATCGGGAGCATCTATTGAAATCGATGATTCCCCTTTATTTAGGGAGGGTAGCCTCCTTTGTTAAGGAGAATATGGAGAGTTCAGCCGTTGAGGTTGAAGAAAAGATAGAATCCCTTTGTCAGGCATTTGAAGAGATGAAGCCTTACTTAATTGAACGGTGGAGAGAGGAATGAACACAGAGATAAACCCGTGGGGGTATCTTGGATGTCCGGACACGGGAAACGGATACGAACACGAGTATAAAATGGGAGGTCAGTATGATGAGCGAAATCTGGAAGGCGACCATTGTGGAGTCGTTTAATCGATTTTTGGGAAAGGTCCTTATCTTTCTACCCAATCTATTGGCGATGATTACCATCCTCATCATCGGGTTTTTGCTTGCCTGGATGGTTAAAATAATTCTGGTCCGTTTTTTGAGAGCAATCCAATTTGATAAATTCAGTGAGCAGTGGGGATTGAAACGTATCCTGTCAAAAGGAGGCATTTCTTATTCCCCCACCAATCTCCTGGGGCGATTCTTTTATTGGGTGATTGTCCTCATTGCGCTCATTTTAGGAATCAATGCCCTTGAAGTGGCTGCTACCCAGAGCCTTATCACCCAATTTTTTAACTTTCTCCCACACCTTTTTACGGCCCTCGGCATTCTGGTCATCGGGTATCTGATTGGCGTCTTTTTAGGGCAGGCCACATTGATTGCAGCAGTCAATGCCCAAATGGAGTCTGCAAAAATTCTTAGCCGTGCGGTCCGCTGGTTTATTATTATCCTCTCCTTAACTATGGCCCTCTATCATCTGGGTATTGCAGAGAAGGTGATCGTAGCCGCCTTCTCAATCACTTTTGGGGGGATTGTGCTGGCTCTGGCGATTGCCTTTGGATGGGGAGGAAAAGAGTTGGCAAAGGAGTTTCTCGAAGGACTTGCAAGGGGCAAAGACAAAAATGAGAAAGAAAAGGATCAAATTTCTCATTTATAATGGTAGAGTCGCAAAATACTATCATTTGCTATTTTTGATTTCAGTGGTCATAATAGGATGGAAATAAGGAGGTTAATGAAGAGCGATGGGGCTTTTGAAGTTATTGATGAGCGATCCGGTTGCTTTCTTGCTTCTCGTCATTCCACTCCTCTATTCCGTGGTCCTCCATGAGGTGGCCCACGGATGGGTGGCAAACCGGTTGGGTGATCCGACAGCCAAATGGTTGGGCAGGTTGAGCCTCAATCCCCTTAAACATCTTGACCCTGTTGGGACCCTGATGCTTTTTCTTGCTGGATTCGGCTGGGCAAAACCCGTTCCAATCAATCTTAACAATATTCCAAATCGCAGAAAGGGGCTCATCCTTGTCTCATCGGCGGGAATCCTTGCGAATATTCTATTGGCTTTCGGAGCCCTGCTTGTTCATAGACTCTTGGGCTTGTCTCCGATGGGAATATCCGCTGTTATCCTTTACACCCTTGCCAATATTAATATCACTCTGGCGGCACTCAATCTCATTCCCATTCCTCCCCTGGATGGATCGAAGATCCTCATGGGTTTTGCGCCCTTAGAAGTTCGTTATTTGCTTGCACGCATTGAACCTTACGGTTTTCTCATCATCGTCGCTTTGCTCTTTCTCGGCCTGCTCTCCACGTTCATCGCCTTTTTCCGTGGGATCATCATCACCCTCATCAAAATCCTCCTTCCGTGAAAGAAACTGGCGGAAAATCAGGGTAAATTTCCAAAAATAAAGCCTGATCCCAATGGACATTATCCAGATTGTAGGGGAAGGGTTTATCACTTACCTAAATAAAGATATTGAGTAGGGTAAGGGCTTGTCCCTTACCAATATTTGGTAAGCCACAAGGGCTTACCCTACGGAAAAATATCCAATCATTCAAAATTTGAATTCTGAAGGGTTGCCCCTAATTTCACTGATTATGACAGGTTTGTAATGGAGATGGAAAATCTGTTTAGAAGGAGATTGAAAGCATTGCTAAGGGGAAACCTCGGAAAACAAATTAAATGGTCACTGTCCCTATTTTCAGAATAATTCAACTCAGCCAACAACGTCCCCTTCTCTGAGGCAAAAATCAGCAACAGAATCGGGACAAACCTGATTTTTTTCAGTTTTCCCTCTTGACAGGTGCAATATAGGATGTCCCCCTTTACACAAACCCTATGAACCCAACTCTTTTCCCTTTGGTTAACCTTCCATTTTAGATAGCAGGTCGTTTATAAATTCTTTGATAATTTCAACCTGCCCCTCAAAATTCCTATGGAAGAAACAATGCTTATCAAAATCGAACCTTACTCCGTACTGATTAGGTAGCCAAGGAATTTGATCCATTTTTTCCACTCCTGGGATAGGAGTTAGACTTGTAAAATAAAGGGCTGCCTCTTTATGACGAAAATATGCTCCAATTTTATTAGCGATCCATTGGCAAGTATACTCATTAGAAGTAGAACCCCAATTACATTTAATATTTAATTTTTCACATGCTGTGTCAATTATTCTCAATAAATTATATACTGATTTTGCCCCATTTATAATTTCCCACGAAACCCTTTCCATAGTAATCCCCCTTTCTTTTAAAAAAAGTAGAAATTGTCCAATTAAATATTTATCTTTTACATCTAACGATTTTAATGCCACATAGAGGTCGCTCCAATTTATCTTTTTGAAACGATTTTTAAAATCTTCGTTAATCTCCTTAAAGTCTTTTGTTATATGAATGAGGATACGCCAC
>CAZFDM010000066.1:0-4746 GCA_964517975.1 uncultured Syntrophaceae bacterium | reverse complement strand
ACCCTTAACCCTTTTAGTCTAAGGAAAGCAATGGAAAGTAAACTGAATACCATTTTTAAAGTGTTACGATCTCAAAAACCTATAACTACGCTTCCTCTTTCCTCATCCCTTCCGGGTAACATTTATTAATGAGGCATCAGGGGTTTTGATAAAGGGGCCCTTTTTTAACTCAATTAATGATTCCAAAAGAGTTGTTTTGGAAAGTTAAAAAGGGCAAAATTAATTAGACGAGAAAGAAGGAGTAACGAAATGGGACTGATTCAGAAACAGTACGATTCCTTAAGGAAAAAAATTAAAAAATCTGAATTGGAGAATCAGAGACGTGCTTTCAATGAAACCCGATCTCGTCAAAAACAGAACCTTCCCCTTTTTGATAATCTGGAAGAAGTTAAGAAAGAGGTGAAGCGTATCAGGTCCGAATCTTTAGGAAATTGGGACCTTCTCCAAAAAGCCATCAACCGTCTCGAGATGAACCAATTTAAGGTGATTCGGGCAAAAGATTCCAGAGAGGCCTGCGAAATTTTTCTAAAAGAGATTGGCGATGAGAAACTGGTCGTTAAATCGAAATCGAATATTTCAAAAGAGATTGGCCTAACCGACTTTCTCCACCAGCATGGCATCGAGGTCATCGAGACAGATATTGGCGACAGAATCAATCAACTCTCCGGTGGTCGTTCCTCCCATTATACAGGGCCCATCGTCCATCTGACCCGATACGAAATTGCTGAGGTTTTATCCAAACACTTAAAGAGGGACATCCCTCCTATTCCTGAAGAGGAAATGAAGGCGGTCAAAGAGGATATCGAATCCTATCTCCAAAAGGCACGGGTTGGGATCACCGGAGCCAATGCCATCTCTGCAAAAGAAGGAGCGGTTTTAATCCTTCACAACGAAGGCAACATCACACGGGTTCGAACAAGGCCAAAACACCTGATCATCACCTCCATTGATAAGGTCTATCCTAATATCCAAGATGCGATGCTCATGTTAACCTTAGAGACCTATCTTGCAACAGGCTCTCTTTTCCCTTCTTTTATCGATATCGTAGGAGGGAGATCTAAATCCTCAGATGTAGAGAAGATACCTTTCTATGGAATGCACGAACCCAAGGAGGTAGTTATTATCCTTTTAGATAATGGGAGAAGAAGAATCTTAGATGAGAAAAAGGATTTCTCAGACCTCCTCTATTGCATCGGCTGTGGGAATTGTCTGCTTGACTGCCCAACATACAATACAGTGGGTTCATCCTTTGGAACGGACGGGATGCTCGGTGGAAGAGGGGTTGCCCTTTCCTCACTTATTCGTGGACTGAGGGTAGGGGTTGAAGATGGTCTCTTCCTTTGCACGACTTGTGGCCTCTGTGGAGAAGTCTGTCCGGTTGGTATTGACGCTGGAAAGAGGCTTAGGGACCTAAGAAGAATGAGTTTAGAAAATGGTGAAATCTCTTTGGAACTGGATGAGGTCAAAGAACTTCATCGAACCATTGATCGTTACGGAACACCTTATGGCCCAATGGCCAGAGAAGAATTTTCTTCATTAAGAAAACCCTCTTCTCGGGTCCTTTATATCGGATGTGTTGGAATGACCACAGAGAGTGAAACGGCCGCAAACTCAATGGAACTCCTTAAAAGATTGGATATCGACTTTACGTTAATCGATGAAACCTGCTGTGAAGCGGTAAAGGGGGATACAGGTTCAGATCCAAATCCCAAACGGTTCAAGCAAAATATCGAGAGAATCAAAGAGGCCAGAGGAAAAGAAGTTCTCTTCCTCTGCCCAACCTGCCTAAAAACATTTTTGGAAAATGATGAGAAAACTCCCACTGGACTCCACTTTGAGACACTTCTTTCTTATTTAATTAAGAACTTCTCTTTTACTCCCTTAACGTCAAACTCAGAAACAATCACCTATCACGATCCCTGTCACCTGGGAAGAGGGCTTGGATCTTACGATGGAGCAAGAGAACTCTTAAAAGGTCTTGGAAGCAAATTCGTCGAGATGGAACACCACCATCAGGAATCCCTCTGTTGTGGGGCAGGCGGAGGGATAAGGGCTTTCTATCCGAAATTTTCAAGAGATATGGCCAGAAGACGTGTGAAAGAGGCTGAGGAAGTCAGGTCAGATATTCTTTTAACCGATTGCCTCTCCTGTAAACATAATTTGAAACAGGGACTCCCTTTTGATTCAAAGATGAAGGTCATGACCACCCCCGAATATCTATTAGAAAAAATTGAAAGTGGAAAAATTCGGTTCTCTCGAAAATAAATCCGACCCTTCTAATACAGATTTTGAAATTTTAAGTAAAGTGAGTTCTCAAGAGAGAGGTCTCACCCTAATATCTAACCAAAAATATTTGAAATTTCCCCCCGCCCTTGGCGAGGCTCGCCTTTGGCGGCTCACCCTTCCCCTCTCCTCAGCGGGGGAGAGGGAGGAGGTGAGGGGGCTTACTTCATCAATGTTAGAGATAAATTCTCAGACTTCATTGTGTAAGAATCGAAAATGGAATTTATTAATCCTGACTGAATTTTTCAGGTAAATCTTCTCGAAGAAAAAATGACTTCAAGAAGCTTGAGCCTGACGGGCCTTCTTAATGTCCTCCAGATAATATTTGATTAGAGGGGACATCTCAGGTGGATGCCAATCGGTCTTTTTAGGGTCTTCAGGCCATGTGAAAGGAAGATGATATATCTCACCGGGTTTGTTTGCTTTTTCAAACACGGAAAGGGCTTCCCTTAAGACATTTCTTTGACCCTCTCTATCTCCCACCTGTCCTACAGGTCTCCCGTAAGGATATTCAATCGCTGCTGTTCGGGGAATACCTACAGCCCGATGAAATTCCCATGTTGGACTTAGGACTAAAGTTGAGAACCCCTTATCCTCCAGAAATCTTGCAGCCAGTCCAACCGACTGACAGCAGAAGGGTCAGGCAGGAGTAAGAAGAACGGCTTCAACCCCTTCTCCTTTCATACCTATTGAGATGGGTTCGATCGCCTCCCTAAGAAAATCCGTATTCTCCCACTGGAACCCATAAAAAGAGTAAGCTGTGGGAGCAAGGCGACCGATAATTCCCTCCTCTTCAAACTCAGTCATTCGCTGAAGAGGGAGCATCACATTGATATCCTGCTTGATCCATTTTGTATTAATATGGAGGTGATTGACATCGATATCTTTTTCCGTTGTTCCTTTCGGGATTCTCCTAAACGAACGGTCTCCCCAAAGAGGTTCTCTCTTTTCTCTTTCCATATCAAAGGGAGGATCTGTTTTCAGGCTGATTCCAGCACTGGTGACAAGGGCCAGGGTGATTTGATGAAGGGGTTTTGGTAAGGGTGTCCATGGGATATATCCAGTGAAATCACTTTCAGGAATGAAACTTCGAACCCAAGCCTTAAGCCCTGGCGGAAGAAACCTGAAGCCATCCACGATCTTTCCTTGTTCCATAATGAATGCCCTCCTTAAGGGATATCATGAATTTTTATATAAAAACATTTCAAAATAATCAAGCAAACTTCCAAATTCTATTGCAGGTGTGGCTAATTTATGGAACAAGTTAATGAAATCTATTTATTTTTAAAATTAACAGGTGTATAATAAAAAATAATTTTTCCAGGACAAATATAAGGGAGAAGAAGATGCCGAGAAAGAGAAAAGAAGAAAAGGGGAAGAAGGTAGGAGATTACCGGCACGATGAGGCAAAGAGGAAGAATAATCCTCCGGCTGGGATTGCTCCCACTTACGAAGTGCGGGAGCGGCAGGCCACCTCTTACTCCTACGATCCCCATCTCGACCCACAGCTCCAGTGGGCGGGAAAGACTGAACACGCCTCTTTTGAGGTTGACGTCGTTTCTCTCCATATTCATGAGCGCATCTCCACAAGAGCGATTCTCGAAGCAGTGAAGAAACCCGAGCCTCAACTCTCCTTATTTGGCGAAACCGCTCTTCCAATGGATAAACAAATCGAATTCTATCAGCACGAGGTTGGCTGGGCAAATCGCTTAATACTTGGAGATAGTCTCCTCGTCATGAATTCCCTTCTGGTCAAAGAAGGAATGGCTGGAAAAGTTCAGATGATCTATATCGATCCACCTTATGGCATTAAATACTCCTCCAATTTTCAGCCCCGTGTGGACAGAAGGGATGTAAAGGATAAAGATGAGGACCTCACCCACGAGCCCGAACAGATCAAAGCCTATCGGGATACCTGGAAACTCGGCATCCACTCCTACCTCACCTATCTGCGCGACCGATTCCTTCTCTCCCGTGAACTCTTAACAGAAAGCGGCTCCATCTTCGTTCAGATCAACGACGAGAATTTGCACCTGGTTCGGAGTCTGCTGGATGAGGTGTTTGGTAGGGAAAATTTTGTGGCAGTGGTAATGTTCAGAAAAACTGGTAGCCAAACAAGTAAATGGCTCCCTGTCATTAATGACTACCTATTATGGTATGTCCGCAACAAGGATTTGATGAAATACCGCCCGCTTTTTACCCCAAAAGATATTGCTGCTACAAAAGAATTTCAACAAGTGGAGTTATCTGACGGCTCAATGAGACGGTTGACACAAGAAGAACAATTTAATCAAGATATTTTGCCCAAAGGATCTCGGATATTTAAATCGACAGATTTGCAATCAAGGACAGGGGGAGAAAGTACAAGGCTTGTTTTTGAATTCAAAGGTTTAAAGTTTATTCCGCGAGGCGGGGCTGGATGGCGAACAACACTTGAAGGATTGAATCGGCTATCATTGGCTG
>CAZFDM010000065.1:0-10311 GCA_964517975.1 uncultured Syntrophaceae bacterium | reverse complement strand
TTATAGGTTGTGTCACGATTCCTGTAAAACCCATCACCCAAGATGACCTACCAGACCTAAAGGGGAAATGGAAGGGGTTTTATCGAGACCGAATAACACCAACATATGTGCAATCTATTGAACTGGAGATTGAGGGCATTGAGGACTTTAAAGTAAAGGGGAAGACTACATGGAGTCATGCCGATCGGCCTGCCACAAGTATTCCATTTGTTGGAAAGATAGAAAATGGTAGACTGATAGGAGGATATATAAATCTGAGTCTTCGGAAGGGCGGTGGTAAAATGAAACTTGAAGGGGAATATCGAATTCAACAATGGGAAGGAACAGTATCCATGAATAAAATAAATTAAACAGGGGGAGAATATGGAAAGGAAACAATTGTACGTTTTAATTATGGCGATTCTAATGGGAATTCAATTCACCTCAATTGCTTTCGCAGAATGGAAAGAAACGGAAATTTCACAGCAAGTGCCTCTCCCGAAGAAAATAACAATTGTCCCTCCTTCACCTGACTTGCCTAAAGAAATTGCTGCCTTTTCAGGGCGGTGGGAAGGAATTTGGGAAACAGGAAGTTTGCCAACTATCCTAATTGTGGAAGAAATTAAAATGAACGAGGCCAAGGTTATTCATGCTTGGGGGAAAGGTGTTTACTTTCCGGCTGATTATGAACGCTCCAAAGTCAAGGTTATCGGAAAAGAAATTCAATTTACTGCTAAAGGCTGTCAATTCAAATTTATAATGAGTGAAGATTTAAAAACTATCCGCGGAACACGTGATTGTCCCGGAGGTGGGATTAGTTCTTCGATAATGATGAAAAAAATAGAATAGGTCATTTTTAGTTAGATGAAAGAAATTGCTCACTTCGTTCTGAGTCAGGATACATATGCTCCTGTCAATTATAATCTTAAAAGCGCTGTTGACTCCATTACTACTCAGAAAGGAGTGGATTAAAAGGGAGTTGTTTTGTTAGGAACAAGCTATGGTTCAAGAGTGGCTCTGCATTCGGGAGTAAAATACAAGGTGAAGGCTTTGGTTTTTAAGTTTTAATTTAGAATCGGAAAAAGGGAATCAAATCGTTGAAATGGAGGCAGGCAAAAATGATTCTTAAAAGTTTTCTCATATTGTTTCTGAGTGCGGTTACACTTTTAGGATGTGCGGGAGGCCCTCCTATTAAGAACCCTCAAATCACCAAATCAAATTTACCTCAGAAATGTTTTATAGAGGGTGTGCCTGCTTACCGCCAAACCTATATGGACTGCGGTCCTACTTCGCTCAGGATGGTATTGAGCTTTTATGGGAAAGATTTTTCACAAGAGGAAATTGTCAAAGTAAGGAGAGGACGGGGAACGGTTATCTCTGATATGGAATCCTTCGCGAGAAGTCAGGGCTTTGAAGTCCATTCCTTTAACGATTGGAAGAAAGAGAAAATGAAGTATCTAATTGCCCAAGGGTATCCTTTAATCGCATTGGGAGTGATTCCCTCAAATTGGTATAGTAGTGGGAGGTATGCTGGGGAGGGTCATTATGTTGTTGTTTCGGGATATGATGATTTGAAGAAAATCTTTATCATTAATGATCCTGGTCCAGGGATGAGGATGGAAATTCCTTATGATGTATTCAAAGATTTTCATCGTTCCAGTAGCTACGAACCTTTTTATGTTCTTTGTATTTATCCGAAACCCAGATGAATTTGTCCAACTAAGGGGAAGGGGACAATTATACTTTTCAGTTTTAAAATTTTTGGATTAGGCGTAGGGGAGAAAATCTTTTCCTAAGAGACCCTGCCCGATTTCCATTTTTAGGGTGGCAGTGGCGATTTGAATGGCTTTGATATCCCTCAAATAGCGCTCGAGAGGAAGTTCTTTGGAGTATCCCATTCCTCCGAAGACATCCATTGCATTGTTGACCACTCGATAGGCGGTTTCCCCTCCGATGAGGTTTGCCATGGCTGCCCAAGTCGTAGCCTCGTTTTCGTTCTTCTCAATCAGAGACAGAGCCCGATAGCATAAAAACCTTGCTGCCTCCAGCGAGGTATAATCCTCCGCCAGCCTGAACTGGATTGCTTCGAATTTCCCGAGGGGTTTCCCGAAGACCTTCCGGACCTTGGCATAGTCGATGGCTTCCTGGAGGGACTGCCTTGCGGTTCCCAAGGCAATAAGACCTGTTAAGGCCCTTTGCTCCTGCACGGTTCCCTTTAACATGGAAAGGGCCTTCCCTTTTTCTCCGATAAGATTTTCCTCTGGAATTTTAACCTCCTCAAAGATGACATTTCCCCATGTGGTGGCCTTCCAACCAAACCCTTGGAGTTGCTGGAGTTCGATTTTGGGTCTATTGGCTTCAACGATAAAGCAACTGATTGCCTCTCTCGATTCTGGCTCTATCTTTGCCAGCACCACAAAGGCTTGAGCCACTTTAGCAAAGGTAATCATCGATTTTTCGCCACGAATCAGATAGTGATTGCCCTGATGTGTTGCTGTCGTCTTGATTGCCCGAATATCTGATCCCGCATCGGATTCCATCGCGGCAAAGGCCAAGATGGTTTTACCTCTAACGATCTCTGGAAGATAGGTAGTTTTGATTTTTTCTCCCGCATAAAGCAAAACCCTTCCGGTAATATTGGTGCCACAAAGGATGATCGCACAATTATGGTCATAGCGAGCCACCTCTTCCAGTGCAATGCCACAGGAGATGAGGTCTGCTTCTGATCCCCCAAATTGGGTAGGTAAACGTAATCCCGTGAGTCCAATTTCAGCCATCTTCTTTAGGCTCTCCCAAGGGAATTCTTCTTTTTCATCCCAATAGGAGGCCTTGGGAGCTAACTCCTTTTTAGCAAAATCGTGGATGTTTTTCTGAATCAGCCTCTGCTCTTCATTAAATTCAAACATCCTATCTCCCATAGGTAAAATCGTTAGGTGAAGAAGGAAGTCTCTCCACCATCGTTTTTAGTTTTTTAATTATCTCGTGATCCTCGCCTATCAATGGGATAAGAGACCGAATGGCACGTCCGAGGGTGCCATCGCAGAGGCTCTGAAAATCTTTCCGGACTTCAAGCGGAAGTTGCCGGTATTGTTCCACCAGATGCTCAACCCATAGCGGCAGGTAACTCGGGTCTACCTTCTCTTTAGGGTAAACATATCCCTCGAGGGCACCTGCCTTTGCAGCGAAGTCATAGAGTTTACGATAAATTCCCATATCGATTCCCCTTGGTTCTATTGAGGTTTAGTTAATAAGGAGGATAATCGGAGTGGAGGTTAAAGTCAATAAATAATTGTGGGTTAGGGTTTGATGGTTCTTTGACCTTCACGGAAGCTTTTTTCAAATATCTTTAAGTTTGTCTCTCGAAATTTTGGATGGGTAATCCTTTCAATGGCTGATCTGAGTTTTTCGTAAGGGAAAGGAAATCTCGGATGGGCGGTTGCAAAACCGATGAGGGCAATATTGGTGGATTGAACCATTCCCATTTCCATGGCAAATCGGCTTGCTCCAAAGACGAAGGTTTCAATCCCCCTTTCCTTAAGGTAAGATTTAATTTCTGGGTTCATAAAGTCTGGATCAGGGTCATTAATAAAACAGAGGCCACCCTTCTGGCCATTGATGGATGGTTTTAGGTAGGGAAGGGTTTTGTAGGCTTCATTTTTTTCAAGGGATAAAAGGATATCCGCACTTCCCTTTTTTACCAGAGGGCTATCGAAATGACCTATTTTTAGATGGGTCATCACAGAGCCTCCCCTTTGACTCATTCCATGATCCTCTGAGCCAATAATGGGGAATCCCTCTTTTAAGGCAAACTCAGCAAAGATTCTCGTGATGAGGAGGACTCCCTGACCTCCTACACCTGAAATGATCATCTGAACGTTCATCTCCTCCATCTCCTCATGTTCAGGGTGAGGATTTGAGATTGCAGAACCCAGGTTCATAACGGGTCTCTTATTGATCATTTTTCAATCTCTAAGTGGCTACTTGATAAATCGCCTCCTGAGAGCAGACCTGTAAACAAAGACCGCAGTCCACACAGGTCAACCGGTCAATCGTAACCCGACCCTCTTCTCCTCGAATCATTGAGGGACATTCAAACCGTTTGAGGCAAAACCCACAAGCAATGCATGCCCCCACTGCGGGCATTTCAATGGCAGAGGTGGGGCATTCGCGAACACAGACCCGACAGCCAGTACATTTTTCAAAGTCAATCTGATAACCTGACTCTGTCTTGGAAATAGCTCCTTCAGGGCATTCGATCATACAGGTGTCACAAAATGTGCAGGCTCCGCAATGAAGACATCGCTTGGCCTCTTCAATGATGGCCTCCTCGTTAGGCAAGAGATTCACCTCTTTAAAATTCTTCGACCGCTTCGAAACTGGAAGCGTGACCATTTCAATCCTCTGTGATGGTTCAACCCTATCCAATTTGACGGTGATGAGTTCAGTGGAGATTCCTTCTGATTCTCGGTTCGCTTTCATATCCTCCCCACAGAGGTAACGATGAATGGAGAGAGCCGCCTTTCTCCCCGCTGCAAGGGCTTCGATGAAGTTCTTTGGACCGGTCACTGCATCCCCACCAGCAAATAGTCCCTCTACAGAGGTGGACAGGGTGATTGGGTCGACATGAATCGTCTTCCAGAATGTCTGGGGAACCATATCACCCAAACCTGAAAGTTCTGGAACATAGGTAGGAGAGATGATGATGAGGTCTGCCCTGATCTTTCTTTCAATCCCTTCTAAAGACAACACTCGTGTTCTTCCCGAACTTGTGGGTGGACTGAGAAGGGCCTTTTTATAATAGACTCCCGAGGCCTTACCATTTGTAACCGAAATTCGAGTAGGCACGGAAAGAAATTTGAAGACCACTCCTTCTTTCTCAGCCTCCTGGATTTCGAAGGGGTCCACTGGCATCTCCCTTTTTGTCCGATTAAATAGCACCGTAACCTCCTTTGCTCCAAGCCTGAGGGCTGTTCGGGCTGAATCCAAAGCCCGCTCATTCCCTCCAAGGACGACCACCCTTGAAGCGGAAGGGAGGGGTTTATTAAGTGCAATCTTTTTGAGATAAGTCAAATAGTCTATCACTCCTCTGGCATTGGAGCCTGGAAGATTAAGTGGGTTGGCCTTATGAGCCCCGATGGCTAAAAGGATGGCTTGGTAACCTTTGGCCTTGAGTTGGTTGAGGGAGTATTTTTTTCCGATAGGGGTGTTTAATTGGAACTCTACACCCAATTTTTTAATATTCTCAATCTCACGATTCAATACTTCTTCAGGTAATCGAAAACGGCTTGTTCCGATGACCATTGTCCCACCCAGGATCGGAAGGGCTTCAAAGACGGTCACTTGGTAACCTAATCTTCTTAGGTCATGGGCAGCCATTAATCCTGTTGGTCCAGATCCTACGATGGCAACCTTCTCCTTTCTCTCAGGACCTGCTATGGGAATAAAGGGAAGCGTTTCGCACCTATCAGCAAGAAATCTTTTTAATAGGTCTATGGCAATGGGTTGGTCCAGATCACCTCTTCTACAAATCTTTTCACAGGGCCGACCACATAGCCTTCCTGTAATTCCAGGGAAGGGGTTCTTTTGAAGAACAAGGTTTAGGGCTTCATCCCACTTACCTTTTGAGATGAGTTCAATGTATCCTCTGGCATCCACCTGAATGGGACAGGCTCCAGTGCAAGGAGCGATCTTGTCTCGATAGGTGGGTAGATAGGATTGGGGCATCGCCCCACTTCTCATCTGAGGGATATCCTTTTCCAAAGGAGGGGTATGGCGGATATCCACCTTGATCGGTTTGGTTTTTAGAATCTCTCTTTCATAGGTGATACAGGGATAGCGCGCAATGATGACCGCCATTCCACCCTCGGGTTGCTTGGTATAGGCATAGGCCTTCTTTACTTCACGAATCATTCCTCGGATATCATAAGGATTGATGACCTGAATATAGTTGACACCGCATCCTTTTACCAGTTCCTCAAGAGAGAGAGCCTTCCCGGGATGTCCATCTGCAGTCATCCCGGATTCAGGAGTGGGTTGCATGCCTGTCATGGCAGTGATGGAATTATCCAAGATAACCAGAACAAATTTGGCTCCATTATAAACCGCATTGAGAAGCCCCTGTGGTCCTGAGTGGTAGAAGGTGGAGTCCCCTATGGTTGCAATGATTGGAACCTCTCTTCCGTCCTGGTGGTAGGCTTGATAGAGACCGCTTCCAAAGGTAATGGCAGCACCCATATCGTGACAGGTATCCACCGTATCCATATTCATTCCGAGGGTATAGCATCCGATATCGCTGGGAAAGATTCCATTAGGAAAGGCCTGCTTCAGGGCAAAGAAGGAGGCTCGATGAGGACAACCCGAACAGAGAGAGGGCCTGCGAATGGGTAACCCGAGGTTTGAAACCATCTTTTCAAGTGAAGTCGTTGAGGTCTCTTCTCTTACAAGGATTGAAAACCTTTTGCAGAGCTCTGTAAGGATATGGGTGATGGTTTCCGGAAGCATCTCCCCTACATTGGGAACGGTTCCATCCAGTCGACCAATCACCTTTGATTTATCTCGGATCTGAAGTTCGATGACAGGCTCTGTCTCTTCAAGAATGAGGACGTGATCACATTTCTCGATGAAGGATTCCACAATTTTGTTTGGGAAAGGAAAAGGGGTACCAATCTTAAGAATCGGAATATCTCCCCAGAGACCCATTTCCGTGAGGCAATCACGGGCAATCGCATAACCAATCCCACCTGAGATGATTCCAAAGATGGCTTTATCTTGCCCATGCTCGATGAAATTGAGAGAGGTTATGAAATTAAACTCTTCCGCAATCTTTTGGAGTTTTTCGTTAAGTTGTTTATGGAGGATGAATCGGAATCGCGGGGTGGCACTCCATCGTTGAGGGTTCCTGGGGAAATGGGCCTTTCTTTCGAGACGAGGGATAGGATTGAAGGTGATGGTTTGCTGGGAGTGGGAAACTCTCAGCACTGGTCGGAGGATGACAGGGATTTGATATTTTTCAGAAAGTTCAAATGCAATGGGGCACATCTGCTGAGCCTCTTTGGCAGAGGCAGGGTCAAAGACAGGAATCTTTGCAAACATCGCCATGAATCGGGTATCCTGTTCGGTCTGGGAGGAATGAGGTCCTGGGTCATCGCAACTGATAATGACAAACCCTCCAATGGTCCCAATATAGGCAGAGCTCATCAGTGGGTCAGTAGCGACATTGAGTCCCACCTGTTTCATGGCAACAGCGGTTCGCTTGCCCGTATAGGAAGCAACCAGGGCATTTTCAAAGGCTACCTTCTCATTGGTCGACCATTCCACATAGATGTCGAGGTTATTCTCCTTCTTAAATCGGACCACTGCAGGAAGGATCTCCGAGCTTGGTGTGCCTGGATAAGCGGCAAAGAATTGACACCCGCTCTCTACTAATCCCCTCGCAATGGCCTCATTCCCAAGAAGAACCTTTTGCTCTTTTTCTTCCATATCTGTATCAAGAATTAAATGGGTTTCCCCCTATCTCAATCCCATTTCCAAAGAATGTCTCTCAGTTGATCCCAATGATTGTGGAGAATATCTCCATCCAATAGTTCATAAAGCAGGCTATCTTTTTTTAAGAGTAGGGAGGTCTGTTTCGATAGAAATCGGTTCAAATTCTCAGCCTGTTTTGTAAACCAATCCCTTGCCTTTTCAGCCCGATAAAAATCAGAGATTTCTTGAGGATCGCTTGGGTTGACCATCATCAACCAGCCTCGACGATAAGGATCCTTCCAGATAAGATTAGGAGCCTCCTCCACATCTCGATTTACCACTGTTACTGTTCCAGAAATCGGAGATGGGATTTCAACTCTTTTCCCATTCGATATGATTTCAATAAAGGACTGGCCCTTTTTCATTGGGCTGTTAGGCGGAGGAAGCCTGATGGAATCTGCTTCTATGGCAAATAGAGAGGCCATCTCATCAAGACCCAGTCGAACCCACTGATCCATGGGTTTTGCCCAGACATGTTCTCTACTATAAAATAGTTCGGGATAAAAATGGAATCCTTTTATAAGCAAAGGGTTGTCCCTCTTCCCGGGCTTGATGGCAAATACAGGATGTGGAGCAAATCGGTCTACCATCATCTGATCCACCTCGCAATGCCAGCATTCAAAGCCATTGGAGCAGAGCATAAAATCCACCATTCCAAGAAGCATATATCGGCAATAGCGGTTCGCGCCTGTATTGGATAATCTTATCTTCCTTATACGATCCATCTCCATCTTTATGGCACCTGTTGGACAGATATATTCGCAGGCCCCACAGGCAACGCATTGATCCGAATCGACCTCAAAAGGGGTACTGACCTTTTTCTGCGTCCCCCTACTTGAGAAGCCTATTGCCCTGGCTCCAACCATCTCATTACAGGTCCGAACACAGAGACCGCAGAGGATACAATCGTTTCCGCCCTGGGTTGTTTTAAATCTGCTCGTTTCGACCCCGAGTTCCTTAGCAAGATTCTTAACAAAGGGGATACCTGGGCACCGGGCAAGGAGGAGTTCTAATAGGATTTGGCGTAGACGAATGACCCTTTCTGAATGGGTTTTCACTTCAACCCCTTCCCTCACAGGATAATTGCAGGCCGTGACCATTCTGCTTCGGCCTCCTTGAGAGACCTCAACCGTGCAGAGTCTGCAGGAGCCTTGGGGTGTCAACTCTGGGTGGTAGCAGAGGGTTGGGATAGGGATAGAATTCTTCTGACACACCTCCAGGAGTGTGGTGTTCTCTTTGGCTTTAACTCTTTTGCCATTAATCGTTAAAGTGACCATTCATAACCCTCTATGGGCATAGGGATTAACCCTAAGGGATATTATTGGATAGAAACCGCATCAAACTTGCAGGCCTCATAGCAGGCCCTGCACTTCACACATTTCTCCCCATCCAACTGGTGAACTTTCTTTTTCTCACCCGTGATTGCCTCCACAGGGCAGACCCTGAGACAAGCCCCACAACCTGTACATTTTTCAGGATCGATTGACAAAGAGATGAGTTCTATACAAAATTTGGCCGGGCACTTTTTTTCTTTAATATGTGCCTCGTACTCGTCCTTAAAATATCGAAGGGTTGAAAGAACAGGGTTGGGGGCTGTCATACCAAGGCCACAGAGGGAGGTATCGACCATAACCCAAGAGAGGTCTTGAAGAAGTTCGATATCCTCCTCTTTCCCTCTCCCTTCGCAGATTCGGTTGAGAATTTCACCCATCTGTTGAAGGCCCTCTCGACAAGGGGTGCATTTCCCGCAGGACTCTTCTTGAAGAAACTTTACAAAGTATCTTGCCATATCCACCATGCAGTTATCTTCATCCATCACAATCATTCCCCCGGAGCCCATCATGGAGCCTGCTTCTTGAAGTCGATCGAAATCAACTGGGAGGTCAAGGAGGTTTTCCGGAAGACAGCCACCCGAAGGTCCTCCGGTCTGGATGGCTTTAAACCGTTTCCCCTTAGGGATTCCTCCACCAATCTGATAGACGATTTCGCGGAGGGTGATCCCCATGGGCACCTCGACCAGCCCTGTATGGTTAATCTTTCCTACGAGGGAGAAGATCTTGGTTCCTTTTGACGTTTCGGTTCCAATAGAGCGATACCAATCCGCTCCTCGATTGATGATAATCGGGACATTGGCCCAAGTCTCAACATTGTTAAGATTAGTAGGTTGATCCCAGAGGCCATGTTCCACAGTATGAATATACTTTGCCCTCGGTTCTCCAACCCTTCCTTCAAGGGAGGCCATCAGAGCGGTCGACTCTCCACAAACAAATGCTCCGCCCCCGCGATTAATCTTGAGGATAAAGTTGAATGGAGAACCCAAAATGTTTTTCCCCAGAAAGCCATATTTCTTTGCCGCTTCTATGGCTATGCCAAGATGGGTGAGGGCAAGGGGATATTCATTTCGAACATAGACATATCCTTCTTCAGACCCAATCGCATAGGCACCGATGAGCATCCCTTCGATCACACTATGAGGATTCCCTTCCAAGAGAGAGCGGTCCATATAGGCGCCTGGATCTCCCTCATCAGCGTTACAGATAACAAACTTCTCCTTTCCTTTGGCTTTTCGACAGGCCTCCCATTTTGCTCCAGTTGGGAATCCCCCCCCTCCTCTTCCCCTGAGGCCAGCCCGTTTAATCGTTTCAATCACCTCCTCAGGTTTCATCTCAGTTAAAACCTTTTCCAAGGCTTGGTAACCCCCTGTTGCGATATAGTCCTCGATGGAGGCAGGATCGATCTCCCCATTTGCTCCAAAGACCAACCTCTGTTGAAATTTATAAAAAGGAATATCATATTCATGAATGATCC
>CAZFDM010000064.1:0-6435 GCA_964517975.1 uncultured Syntrophaceae bacterium | reverse complement strand
GCCTATGACCGACGAATGGGAAGGTATTTCGGAATTGCGGCTGTGGATCTAATTGTGAGAGAAGACTTTGGGAAAATGGTGAGCTATCGTCACGGCCAGATTACGGCAGTTCCTCTCAAAGAGGCTGTGGGGAAATTGAATCTCGTGGATGTGAAGACCCAGTACGATACCGAACGTTATAATGGCAGAAGGACAATCCTGGGATATTAAAAGTTAATCATTCAGAGTCAACGGATCAAATTTAAAAACTCAATTATATGGGTATTACTCTCTAAACTCCGAACCCATCGTTTCGAACTTTTTAAAAAAGTCTCTGATGTTCTTTTTTGATACACCGATCCATCACCACTTTCAGCCCGGCTCTCTCTGCTTTCAGCCCTGCTTCAGGAGAAATGACCCCCTCCTGCATCCAAATCACCTTTGCCCCCCTCTGAATCGCCTCTTCCACAATGGGTAGAACTTCATCTGATTTTCTGAAGATATCCACCACATCTACCTCTATCTCCTTTGGGATTTCCATCAGATTGGAATAAACCTTTTCGCCCAAGATCATATCTCCATCAGGCCGAACAGGCAAGATCCGATAACCCTTCGATTTGAGATAGGAGGCCACGATATAACTGGGACGATCTTCTTTGGGTGAGATTCCAACCACGGCTATTGTCTTAATCCTCGAGAGCATATCCTTCATCTCATCTTCTTTCATTGATTCCTCCTCATTGCTTAGTAGTTGGGCAGGGGAGGTCGACTTTCTTGAGACCATCCTTTGATCGGGGTTCCTGAAGTAGCCTCTCCCTTTTCAATCTTCTCTTTAAACTCGGGAGAAGTCCCTTCCACAAAGGCCTCTAAGATTGTATCTTGGGATTCTTCTGTGGCAGGCATTCCTGTTTCGAGGTTTACCCTAATCAAAACCACTCCATCAGGTTTTAGGAAATTTTCAATAGGCATGTTTCTGAGGGCCGAATCCATAAATGAGATCCAGATAGGAAGAGCAGCTCGGGCCCCAGATTCATTTTTACCAAGGGAGACCTTTTCATCGAATCCCACCCAGACACATGTCAGAAGAGATGGGGTATAACCGATGAACCAGGCATCTCCACAGTCGCTTGAAGTTCCTGTCTTTCCGGCAATCGGTCTTCCGAGGATCTTTGCCCTCTGGCCTGTCCCATGCTGGATTACCCCCTGGAGGAGGTGAGTCATGATAAAGGCAGTCTGGGGAGAGAGAACCCTCTCTTTTGGAGAAGGGGGAGAGGGTTTAAAAATTTCCTCCTCCTCTCCAGTTTCTTCTATTTCCACATAAGGGACATTTTCCTCGAGAACCTTTCCGTTTGTAGTGACGATCCTTTTGATGAAGACCGGGTTCACCCGCTCTCCCCCATTTGCAAAGACAGAATAGCCTATAGCCATTTCCAGCATAGAGACTCCAGAGGTGCCTAAGGCAATGGAGAGGTCCCTTTTGATTGGGGATTCAATACCCAGCCTCTTAATGAATTTTAATGCGTAACCGATCCCAATATCTTCAAGGATTTTAACGGTCACGACATTCCTTGAATGGGCCAGCGCATTTCGAAAGGTAATAGGGCCTAAGAAATTTTTATCATAATTCTTAGGAGCCCAGTATGTTCCACTATCAGGATCAGAGTATTCGACTGGAGAATCCATCAGAATGGTGGAGGGGGTGTAGCCCTTCTCCAAGGCTGCTGCATAGATAAAAGGCTTGAAGGCAGAGCCAGGTTGTCTACGGGAATGGATCGCTCGATTGAATTGGCTTTCGCTAAAGTCTCGACCCCCAACCATGGCTTTAATATAACCATTTTTGGGATCGATACAGAGCAGGGCTCCCTGAACCAGAGGTTCTTGTTCAAGAGTAAGGGTAGGAGGTTGATCCTTCTTCCCCATCTCTTTCACCCTTACAAGGACAACGTCTCCTGGGTTAAGAAGGTCACCTGGAGAGTTAACTTTCTGTGGATTGAAATTGGGGGAGGGTTTGACTTTGAGAGCCCAGGCCATTTCGGAGTAGGGAAGGATTGCCTTTCGGTCCTCAACCCAAACGTTGTAGCCCTTTTTAGAGTCATCTTTGGACAGGATCACTCCTTCAAACCTCTCACGGGTTGGAAGAGGTGAAAGTCCACCCCTCTTTTTCTTATAGAGTTCCTTTACCTCTTTTGGAGAGAGCCTATAAAGTGGACCTCGAAACCCCTGCCTCTTATCCAGGTCCATCAAACCTGTTTCAACAGCTCTCTGAGCGGCTCTCTGCAGGGAGAGATCAAGAGTGGTATAGATTTTAAGCCCTTCCTGGTAGAGCTTTTCTTTGCCATACTTCTTCTCTACATAGTGCCGAATAAATTCTGTAAAGTAAGGGGCTTTGCTGAAATAGGCGCTCTCTCTCGATTGGACCTTAATAGGAAACTTCAAAGCGCGCTCCTTCTGCTCCGGGGTGATGAAACCCAATTCCACCATGCGCGTAAGAACATAGGCCTGACGATCTTTTGCCTTTTTAAAATTATTGACAGGTGAATATCGGCTGGGGGCCTTTACCAACCCTGCTAGCATGGCCATCTCCGCAAGATGGAGTTGTCGAGTTCTTTTGTTAAAATAACTCTCGCTGGCAGCCTCCACCCCATAAGCCCCATTTCCGAGATAGATATGGTTAAGATAGAGGTTGAGGATTTCTTCCTTGGTAAGGTTCTTTTCAAGCCCAAAGGCATAAGCGATCTCTTTTAGTTTTCGGAAAAGGCTCCTTTTGGGAGTAAGAAAGAAGGTCTTGGTGACCTGTTGAGTGATGGTGCTTCCTCCCTGAACAATCTTCCCCGCCATTATATTTTTGAACATCGCACGAAGGATGCCTTTGTAGTCAATTCCCTTATGCTCGAAAAATTCGGCATCCTCGGCAGCAACGAAGGCTTGAATCAGAAGGGTTGGGATCTGCTCGTAGGGGAGCGGGATCCGATTATCCAATAAAAATTTACCCACCACTTCCCCCTCCTCAGAATAAACGATGGAGTAAGCATTGGGGCGTCGCTCCTTTAAGGGTTTATAGTCAGGGAGATTGCTAGAGTAATAAAGGAAGAGAAGAGTCCCGGCAAGGAATAGGAGCAGGATGAGAAGAGCAACGGGATAGAGGAAGTAAATGGTCCATCGCTGTTTTCGCACTTTTTTAGAAAATTTTTTTGAATGAGAGCCCTTTTTTTTCATAAGGCAGGAATCCAATCAAAAAAGGGAAAACCCCATAGGTTGGGTCTTCCCTTTTTCATGGTCTAAAAGGAGGTGGCTATCTTTTCTTTTTGGCCAATTGAGCCTTCAGGTCTTCAACCTGTTTTTTTAGAGCCTCATTCTCTGCAGTAAGAGAACTGATGTTCGCCTCTTTTTCAGCTGCCTTCTGGATCTCTTCCTTAAGTTTCTGGATTTCGATTTTTAACTTTTCATTATCTGACTTCAGGTTGGTGTTTTCCGCTTTGAGTTTTTCGTTTTCTGCCTTAATGTCTGCCCCACAACCCACCAAAGAGGCGATGACCAAGCCGATCAGACACAGAGAAAGAATCACTGAAACCGATTTTTTCATCTCCCTCTCACCTCCTTTTTAAAGGATTTATTTAAAACATTACCATTATAAATTTATCCCTTCGAGAAATCAAATAATTTTTTGAGATCTTTGAAAAAGTTTTCATATAACCATGGGTGAAGTAGGATAAAAAACCTACCTGCCTCTGGTGAGTGGGTAGCGATAATAAATAATTGTAGGGTAAGGGCTTGTCCCTTATCTAAATAAAGGGAATTCATAAAGGGCTACTCTACAAATTTTTCAGATCGCTCCTAAATTCAGGTTGACTTATAAACACAAGTCTTGTATAAATAATAACCATAATTAATTCCTTCTTAGATATTCAAAAATTCTCCTACCCTATTGAGGGAAGATCATCCAAATTAATTGCGAGAGGAGGGATGGTATGAAAAGACGATGGAGTTTTTTGAGTGGGGGTTTAATCGTTCTTTTCCTATCAATCGGTCTTCAACAGGGATGGGGTGATGAGTATTATAAAGTCAAACCTGGTGATTCGCTTTATCGGATTTCTAAATCCTTTGGCGTGAGCATCCCAGGCATCAAAAAAGCCAATCATCTAAAAGGAGATGAAATCTGGCCCAATCAGATCCTTCTCATTCCCACCCAAAGGGGAGAAAATCTTCCTGTGATTCCCAAAAAGGATACAGGGAAGACCTCTAAGAAACCTTCGATTGAGAAGGCCCAAGAAAGACCTTCTGAGTTGGAGACCTATGTCGTTCAGAAAGGAGATAGTCTCTATTCGATTTCGAAAAAAAGTGGTGTCTCGGTAGAAGACATTAAGAAAATTAATCATCTTTCATCTACTCTACTGAAAGTTGGTCAAGCCCTTAAACTTCCGAGCACCCCAATGGAGGAACCATTCGAAGAGGATGGGGATCTGGAAGACCGAAAGGAGATAAGGGAGGAATCCCTCGCAGAGAAGGGACCGGAAGAGAGACAGTGGAGTGTATCTCTTGGAAGATGGAACAATCCTGATGAGCGAAACCTTTTCATCAAGGTGGTCAAGACTTTTTTAGGAGTTCCCTATCGATTAGGTGGCTCCACCTTGAAAGGAATTGATTGCTCTGCCTTTGTAAAAAAGATCTATCAAATTTTTAATGTTGATCTACCCCGGACCGCAAGGGAGCAATTCTATTTCGGGAAAAGGGTAAAGAGAGAGGAACTGGAGGAAGGGGATTTGGTCTTTTTTAAAACCCGTCGCGTTAATGGGACTCATGTTGGAATCTATGTGGGGAATAATGAGTTTGTCCATGCCTCATCCTGGAGCAAAGAGGTAAAGATCGATAGTTTAGAAACCTCCTATTTTAATAAACGTTTTCTCGGTGGGGTCCGTATCAAAGAATTGGGACAGGAGAGTTAAGTATGCTCATTGCCATCAATCCTAAAAATCCACAGAAAAGATTGGTTCAGAAGGTGGTGGAAGTCCTTAAGGGAGGAGGGGTCATCGGATATCCCACCGACACGCTTTATGGAGTGGGATGTGACCTCTTCCATCCAGAGGCAATCCGCAGGATTCATCAGATTAAGAAGATTGAAGCGAAGAAACCCCTCAGTTTCATCTGTTCCGACCTGAAGGATATTAGCCGTTATGCCTTTGTTTCGAATTATGCCTATAAAATTATGAAACGCCTTCTCCCAGGGGCCTATACCTTTATCTTGAGGGCGACCAAACTGGTTCCCAAAATCGCCATGACGAAACAGAAGACCGTAGGGATTAGGATTCCTGACAATAAGATCTGTCTGGCCATTGTGAAGGAATTGGGACATCCAATCATCAGCACAAGTGTTTACAAACCCGATGAGACCCTCTACAATGATCCCTCCGAAATCGAAGAACGGTTTGGAAAACAGTTGGATCTGGTCATCGATGGAGGGATTATTTTTTCAGAACATTCAAGCATCATCGATCTCACCGATGACTTTCCAAAAGTGATTCGAAAAGGAAAAGGGGATGTGAGCCTTTTCCAATAAAGATGAAAATTTTGAAAGGAGGGGAAGATGGGAAGAAAAACTCTATCCCCTACGACGATGCTTTTTCCAACTCCGGTCGTTTTGGTCACTTGTATCGATTCAGCAGGAAGACCAAACATCATCACGCTTGCTTGGGTGGGGGTGGTCAATTCGGATCCCCCCATGGTAAGTATCGCTGTTCGCCCTGAACGATATTCCTATCGGTGTATAAAAGAGTCTATGCAATTCGTCATCAACCTCCCTTCAGAAGAGATGGTAAGAAAGGTGGATGCCTGTGGTGTAGTTTCTGGAAAGGAGATCGATAAATTTGCCTTGATGGGTTGGAAGTCTGTTCCAGCTCAAAAGGTAAGGCCGCCTTTGATTGATGAATGCCATCTACAGATGGAATGCGAGGTAAAGCAGATTCTCCCTTTGGGAAGTCACCATCTCTTTCTTGGGCAAATCGTTGCCCTCCACGTGAGAGAAGAGATTCAGAAGGAGAGGGGGAGAATCGATATCTCTAAATTTTTGCCTCTTGTCTACTGCCCTGGAGCGCAGGAGTACTGGACCCTTGGCAAATGTCTGGGCCATCACAGCTTTTCCAAGGGGAAGCCATGATCATCGACTCTCATACCCACATCTTCCCCAAAGAGATGAGAAACGATCGGGAGACCTTCTGCCAAAAGGATAGAGGGTTTTCATCCATTTATAAGAATTCGAATTCAAAGATGGTTGGGGTGGAGGAGTTGATCGCCTCGATGGATGAGGCAGGAATCCACCGATCCGTTGTGTGTGGATTTCCGTGGAATGACCCAGACCTCTGTAGTCTTCATAATCAATATCTGATGGAGTCGAGGGCAAGGTATCCTAACCGATTGATCGTCTTTATCTCTCTCTCCTTTTCAGACCCTAAACGATCGGAA
>CAZFDM010000063.1:0-2223 GCA_964517975.1 uncultured Syntrophaceae bacterium | reverse complement strand
GAACATGACCGAAGATAGATTTGAGGTCATGGAATGGATGGAATGGGTAAAAGCATGGGGACTGAATCTCCTTAACCCCGTAGGAGCAATATACCAGGTGGGGGGCTCCTGGTAGATTCCTTCAAATGCTTCTGCCCAATTATCGACCACATCGAGGGCCATCGCATAGGGTAGGAATTTGGAAAAAAGGTTCTTATCTCCCATCCTCTCGAGTCTGTCTTTTTCTGCACGCCTCATAAATTCCTGAAACCCCAGAGTCTCCATATAGGCCAATGCCCCTCCCCTTGTCTTTGCAGGCATAAAGTTTCCAATGATAAATACTGGAAGTCCTGTCAATAGGCAGGCCACTAAGGATCTGCCCATGAAGTTAGGGGAGAGAAAAGCCAGTGCAAAAGTCCCAAAGACAGCAATGAGAACCCCGGCAATGCGATAGGAATTTCTTACTTTTTCAGGATCGGACAGAAAATATTTCTTTCTTATCAGTTCTCCATAGAGCGCTTTTTTTAATGCAGGTAAGTTAGTATAGAATTTATTTTTCAAACTTGAAATGGAAAGGCGTGAAGGAGAGAACGAAAAGAGGCGTCCCATCAATTCCTGTTCAAAAGGGGCGAGGTGGGCATCGGGTTCCTTAATTTTTATAAGGTTGTAATCCGTTTGGTCAAAAATCCATCCTTCTTTCTTTTTCTCTTCAATCTGAATATACCCTTTCACTGCCAGACCAACGATGGTTGAGGTGAGATCTCTTGGGTCTATCTTCTCATCGATCAGTGTTCCAACTTCTGCTGGAGTGAGAGGGATATTATCAAACTTGGGAGGCTCATACATTACAGTCACAGATTCTCTGACCCTTGGATCCCTTCCTTTCCGATACCAGCGGTTGATCATATAGAAAAAGGAAAAAATAGGAAGTAAAAAGACCCAGTTCTCATCGAGATGGATTGCCCATAAAAATCTCTTCCATGAAGGGGGTGGGCTGACGAGTCCTTTATCCCATCCAAAGACGAGGGTTAATCCTTCACCCACTTGAAGGCTTCTCTTTGTAAAAAACTTTCCCGTATGATCATAGGATTCATAACTACATTCCTCTTTTGAACCATAAACTCCCTCAAACCCTGTGATCATTAAATTCTTGCTCTTATTTTTTGTGGCCAAATACACGGTTGCAGAGGCCTCTTTCATGGGAGCCTTCCAGTAATGGCCTGTCACATTCCAATAAAGTTCATCATGGTCTTCAAAGAAAAGAACGACATTTTCGACTTTATAGGTAATGACATAAGTCTGTTTCCCTCTGACATATCGCTTGGGGTCCCCGATCCTAATATGGATCGTTGGCCCTGTCTTCTTGACCTGATACTTCCAGGGTTTCCCAGAACGATCCTCCAAAGACAACACTTTCGTAGGAGTAGTGATTACCTTTCCAAATTCATCTCGATATTTAAAAGGGATCTCTCGATAAATCCCATGCCTCGGTTGATGAAATTCTACATCGATGCTCTCCGTGATGGAGATAGAGGAATCTTCATGAATCACAATATCGGAGTGAAACTTGTTGATGGTAAAGTATTGGGCCAGCGCAGAGGGAGAAAACATTAGGTTAAGACTAATTAAGATGAGGGAAACACACACTGTTAAAGAAAGGTATTTCACTAAGGGCTTCATGCGTTGGTCACCCTCCTTGATCTAATGTCTATCGCTCATTGTTCGTTGTTTATCCTTCCTTTTATGAAAAGTTCACCTTTACCGGCTTTCTTTCTATCTCGGGGGCTTCGAGCTGGAATAGCTCTGCCTGTTTAAAATTGAACACTGAAGCAATCAGGTTAGATGGGAACGATTCAATCAGAATATTAAAATCCCTAACCACCGCATTGTAGTAACGCCTCGAATATTCAATATTGTTCTCCAACTCTTGAAGTTGTGTTTGAAGTTGAATGAAATTTTGATTGGCCTTCAACTCCGGATAGGCCTCGGCTACTGCGAAGAGACTCTTTAATGTGTCCCTGATCATGTTCTCTGCTTTTGCCATCTCTGAAGGAGTGGTTGCCTTCATGGCCATCGACCTCGCTTCAGTCACCTTCTCGAAAACTGTCTTTTCGTGGGAAGCATATCCTTTGACCGTCTCGACCAAATTTGGAACAAGGTCAAATCGTTTCTTACACTGGACATCAATATCCGACCAGGAGGACTTAACTGTATTTCTGAGTCGAATTAGTTTGTTATAAATGG
>CAZFDM010000062.1:0-4917 GCA_964517975.1 uncultured Syntrophaceae bacterium | reverse complement strand
CTCTTTAGTGACCCAACAGCCCTTAGGAGGAAAAGCTCAGTTTGGAGGTCAACGCTTAGGAGAGATGGAGGTGTGGGCCCTTGAGGCTTATGGTGCAGCCTATTCCCTCCAAGAATTTTTAACCGTGAAATCGGATGATGTTGCAGGAAGAACCCGAGTCTATGAGGCGATCGTAAAAGGGGAACATGCCTTCGAGCCTGGCCTTCCAGAATCTTTTAATGTCTTGGTGAAGGAGTTGCAGAGTCTTTGTTTGGATACTGAATTATTGGAGGAAAAGAGGGAAGAACTCTCATAGTGCATAGGCCAGAAGCAGAGGATATAGCGTAAAGAATCTTCTCTTTGTGCAATGCGCTTAGCGCTTTGCGGAAAAAGGAGGAAACCTTGGAAGATTACTTGTCATTTATTGAAAAGGGAAAGGGTCCTATTAATTTTAATGCCATTCGAATCTCCATCGCTTCACCAGAGAAGATAGAATCGTGGTCCCACGGAGAGGTGAAGAAACCGGAGACCATCAACTATCGCACCTTCAAACCTGAGAAGGATGGACTCTTCTGTGCAAAGATCTTTGGTCCCACAAAGGACTATGAATGTAATTGTGGAAAGTATAAAAGGATGAAGCATCGAGGGATTGTATGTGAAAAGTGTGGGGTAGAGGTTATCCAATCGAAGGTGCGAAGGGAGAGGATGGGACATATCCGATTGGCCACACCGGTGGCCCATATCTGGTTTCTGAAAAGCATTCCAAGTAAGATCGGGATTCTTGCGGATATGACCTTAAGGGAATTGGAACGGATCCTCTATTTTGAGGCCTACCTCGTTTTGGATGGGAAAAAGACACCCCTCAAGAAGGGAGAGATTCTCTCTGAAGATCGTTATCGCGAGGCAAGGGAAAAGTATGGAGACGAATTTGTGGCCGGTCAAGGGGCAGAGGCAATTCGGGAATTGTTAAGAAATACAGACGTAAATGAACTCTCCCAAAAACTTAGGGCGGAGATGAAGGAGACTACCTCGGAGGCCAAGAGACGGAGACTGGCCAAAAGGCTTAAGATCATCGAGGCCTTTTTAGAATCTGGGAATAAACCGGAATGGATGATCTTGGAAGTCATCCCGGTCATCCCCCCCGATCTACGCCCTCTTGTCCCTTTGGATGGAGGTCGATTTGCGACTTCAGACCTAAACGATCTTTACCGGAGGGTGATTAATCGAAACAATCGCCTTAAACGACTTCTTGAATTGAATGCGCCAGAGATCATTATCCGGAACGAAAAACGTATGCTTCAAGAAGCCGTGGATGCCCTCTTTGATAACGGGAAGAGAGGAAGGACGATTTTGGGAGCTAATAAGAAACCTCTCAAATCGTTGAGCGATATGCTGCGAGGAAAACAGGGCCGGTTCAGACAGAACCTCTTGGGGAAAAGGGTGGATTATTCAGGTCGTTCGGTGATTGTGGTGGGGCCAGAATTGAAACTGCATCAATGCGGACTTCCCAAAAAGATGGCCCTTGAACTGTTTAAGCCTTTTATCTACCAACGACTGGAAGAGAAGGGGTTAGCGACCACCATCAAGAGTGCAAAGAAGATGTTGGAGAAAGAGAAACCCGAGGTTTGGGATGTCCTCGATGAAGTGATCCGAGAACACCCTGTGCTTCTCAACCGAGCCCCTACACTTCATCGTTTGGGGATTCAAGCGTTTGAGCCTGTTCTGATAGAGGGGAAAGCCATTCAGCTTCACCCCCTGGTCTGCTCGGCCTTCAATGCTGATTTTGATGGAGACCAGATGGCTGTCCACATCCCTCTCTCTGTGGAAGCCCAGGCAGAAGCGAGAGTGTTGATGATGTCTACCAATAACATCCTCTCCCCGGCCAATGGGAAACCCATCATTGTTCCAACCCAAGATATTGTTCTCGGTATCTATTACATGACTCGGGAACGCCCCTTTGTTAAAGGAGAGGGAAGAAGATTTTCAAATCCCGAAGAGGTCTGGATGGCTTATGATGCAAAGGAGGTTGACCTTCATGCCAAGATCAACGTGCGAATTAATGGCGAACCTGTGGAGACGACCGTAGGGAGGGTTCTCCTTAAGGAAATCCTTCCTGAGGAAATTCCTTTCAGTTTGATCAATAAGGTGATGAAGAAAGGGGAATTGGCCAATCTCATTGATTACTGTTATCGTTTCTGTGGGGAAAAGAAGACAGTTATTCTTTCTGATCGACTTAAAGACTTAGGGTATCGTTATGCCACCTTGGCTGGGCTTTCCATCTGCATTGATGATATGATGATCCCTTCCAATAAGGAGGTCCTCCTCCAGGAAGCTCAAAAGGAGATTGAAAAGGTTCAAGAACAGTATACGGAGGGTCTGATCACAGATGGGGAGCGATATAATAAGGTCATAGATATTTGGGCCCAGGTTACCGAGAGCATCGCAAGCGTCATGCTTAAGGAATTGGGAACGGAACAGGTAGAATCTCCGGCAGGTGAGAAGAGGACCACCCAGAGTTTTAACCCCATCTTTATGATGGCTGACTCTGGTGCACGAGGGAGTGCCCAGCAGGTGAGGCAGTTGGCAGGTATGCGTGGACTAATGGCCAAGCCTTCGGGAGAGATTATCGAAACCCCTATCACCGCAAACTTCCGAGAAGGCCTTACAGTGTTACAGTACTTTATCTCCACCCATGGAGCAAGGAAGGGACTGGCCGATACCGCTCTAAAAACGGCCAATGCAGGGTATCTTACCCGGAGATTGGTGGATGTTGCCCAAGATGTTGTGATTACGGAATATGATTGTGGAACAATGGATGGGATCGATGTGGCCTCTCTCGTCGAGGGAGGAGAGATCATTGAATCGATGAAGGATAGAATTCTTGGTCGAGTGGCATTGGAAGACATTCGCGATCCCTTCACCGATGAAATTATTGTGAGGGGAAATCAGGAAATAGACGAAGCCCTGTCCGAACGTATTGAGGATGCAGGAATTGAGAAGGTGAAAATCCGTTCCGTACTGACGTGTAAGGCAAAAAGAGGGGTCTGTGCGCTTTGCTATGGAAGAGACTTGGCACGCGGAAGGCTGGTCAATGTAGGAGAAGCGATTGGGATTATAGCGGCTCAATCGATTGGAGAGCCTGGGACTCAGTTGACCATGAGAACCTTTCATATTGGGGGGACTGCAAGCCGTCGTGCGGAACAAACTACCTTAGAAGCGAGGATTGATGGAAAGGTCAAATTTCACAGCCTCAAGACGGTCAAGAACCGAGAGGGGAATCTTATCGTGATGAACCGAAACGGTGAGATCGCTATTGTAGATGAGGAGGGGAGAGAGCGACGCCGTTATTCAGTGATCTACGGTGCAAAACTGAAAGTCAAAGATGGGCAAAAAGTAAAGGAAGGGGATATATTGGCAGAGTGGGATCCATACTCCATCCCAGTTCTGACAGAGGTGACAGGTCGAGTGAAGTTTGGTGATATTATCGAAGGTGTGACCATGCAGGAGCAGGTTGATGAATTTACTGGACTTTCACGAAAGGTTATCGTCGAATCGAAGGATCCTGAACTTCGTCCAAGGATTTCGATCAAGGATGAGAAGGGAAAAACGATGACCCTTCCGGGGTCTACTTCTCAGGCACGATATCTGCTTCCAGTTGGAGCAAATATCTTTGTCTCTGAAGGAGATATGGTTGAGGCAGGGGATATCATTGTAAAGATTCCCCGGGAGACCACCAAAACAAAGGATATCACAGGTGGGCTCCCCCGGGTGGCTGAACTTTTTGAAGCAAGAAGACCCAAAGAATATGCCCTCATCAGCGATATTAACGGGGTGGTTGAATTTGGAAAAGACCTTAAAGGCAAGAGGAAGGTGATCGTTCGACCCGATGTCGGGGAGCCCAAAGAGTATATCATCCCCAGAGGAAAACATGTCAGTGTTCATGAAGGCGATTTTGTCAAAGCAGGAGAGGCCCTGATGGATGGCCCCTCCAACCCCCATGATATCTTGAGGGTGTTGGGGGATAAGGCCTTAGCCCGATACTTGGTCGATGAAATTCAAGAAGTTTACAAACTTCAAGGCGTAAAGATCAACGATAAACATATTGAGGTGATTGTCCGTCAGATGCTCAAACGAGTGAAGATCAAGGAAGTTGGGGACACCCGCTTCTTAGTCGATGATCAGGTAGAGAGACATGTCTTTGAAGAAGAGAACGCTCGGGTCTTGAGGGAGGGGGGAAAGCCTGCGGTAGCAGAACCCCTCTTTTTGGGAATTACCAAGGCCTCTCTCATCACGGACAGTTTTATCTCTGCCGCATCTTTCCAGGAGACCACCAAAGTTCTCACCCAGGCCGCTGTGGCAGGAAAGGTGGATTATTTAAAGGGCTTAAAGGAGAATGTCATCATGGGACGCCTCATCCCTGCAGGGACTGGCCTCCCTAAATATAAACAGTTAACGCTATGGGTGGAAGGCTATACCAATGGGGAAGTCCCAGCGGGGGGTGAGGGTGAGACGATGGAGAAGACGGCCGCATAAAAAAAGAGGTATCAAAGCCATCGTGAAGCAGGACCAATAAGGCCCCTTTTAATTATAAGGGGCCTTATTGGTTTAAGTAATTCAGGAAAGATTCTCTTAATGAGATTCTTGCTTAAGATTCAGATGGAAACATAAATGTTATTTTATAGTCCCTAATTTTTTTTTGGCCATTTCCGCTTGATCGGAATGCGGATATTTTTCAATGACCCTTCTCAGTAAATTTCTGGCATTGGTCTTATCGCCAAGTTCTAAGAAGGCAAGGGCTTGTTTAAATAAAGCCGCAGGGATTTTATCCCCCTCAGGATATTTGGAAATGGCCTTTTCATACTCCAGGATGGCCTTTTCAAAATCTTTTTTTAAATAATAAGTCTCTCCAATCCAGAACTGGGCATTATCCGAGAGTTC
>CAZFDM010000061.1:0-18615 GCA_964517975.1 uncultured Syntrophaceae bacterium | reverse complement strand
CCTGGCAAGGGGAGTATCGGATTACACGGTGAGGGAGATAGGGGATTATTTTCGACGGAGTCCTGTGGCCATTGGCGAGGCGATCAAGAAGGTTGAGGATCGCGTCCATAGGGATAGATCATTTGCAAAGGCGATCAAACGTATGAGGGAAAAGTTGATTGAGGGGAGAAAAAGAAAATACCGAGTTACCGTTGCCTGACCCCAAATACTTTCCGAGTTCTTTCCCACTTTAGAGGCTTTTTTTATTCTTTAAAAAACTGGATACCTTCAAAAAGAGAGGCAAAGGATTCTAATCCCTCTTCTATTTCTGCCTGTAGCAACTTAGAAAAGGAATCCAAGATGACTACCGCGTTACTGGATGCATTTCCTTGGCTTTTACTCTCCCGAATGACCGAGGAGATCCTATTGCAGATGCCCTGATTGACTTTCTGAACCATGGAATAGGCTCGGTCAAGAAGATCTAATGATATATCCGATTGCCCCCTCTTTTTTGCAATTAAATACTGACCTAATAAATACATTGAAACGGAGCGGACGATGGTTTCTTCATCAGTCGAAAAAGGGAGGTGAAATCTCGCCATGGGCTTTAGGAAGTTCATAATCGGACAGTTACTGGTAGCCATAATAATTCCAAAAATGGAAGAGAGACCTTTTTGCACCGGACCTTCTCTCCAAAAGTGTCTCTCTTTAGTATAAACAGTTATCCGCACAGTCTCAGTCGATTTAACGTTTTTGAAATGCTCAATGAGACTGGAAATATTTTTTGCAATTGGGCAATAAGGCTCTCCCTTCTCTAAAAGGGGGCAACCGTCACATGGGTAATGGTCCAGTTTGGTCCAAGAAGGAAGTGGAGAGGTTCTCTCCGGAATCAAGGAGATGGTCTTTTTATCCAGTTTCAAAGGATAGACCAACCTTTTCCCATCCTGAAATTCAAACTCATAGGTAATCGTTAAAATGGACATATGAAAAACTTTGCCGCCTCCAATACCCTTTCCAACTCAAATCAACTTGAGATCCCTGTATCTCTTTATATGTTCAACCAAGCCACCATCATTTAAGATCCTTTTCATGATAGGGGGAACAGGTGAAAAGAAAATGATATCATCTTTTGTATAATTTACAATCCTCCCTTCATCAATGGAAATCTCCAGTTCATCCCCCTCTTCGATACGGCTCGTATCGCAAATGATAGCAGGAAGGCCATTATTGAAACAGTTTCGGTAAAAGATACGTGCAAAACTCTTTGCCAAAACTGCCTGGATGCCATTGAGCTTGATCACGATCGCCGCATGCTCTCGGCTCGAACCCTGGCCAAAGTTCTGGCCTCCAACAATGAAATCCCCAGGGACCACCTTTTCAGAAAAACCTGGTCTCTCATACTCCAAAATGTGTTTTGCCAGTTCCGGCAAATTTGACCTTAAGTAAAAATATTTTCCGGGAATGATGTGGTCTGTGCTGATTCCGTCTCCAAACTTCCAAGCCTTTCCCTTCATCGAATTACTCCTCAAAGATATTTTCTTGGATCAGCAATCTTGCCTTCAATGGCAGTGGCTGCAGCCACAGCAGGAGAACCTAAATAGATCAATGAGTTCGGACTCCCCATCCTCCCTTGAAAATTTCTGGGTTGGGTCGCTAAACATACCTCGCCATCCCCCAAAACCCCTCCGTGCAACCCCACGCAGGCCCCACACCCAGGAGAGGTGATCACGGCACCAGAGGCCACTAAAGTTTCTATCGTGCCATCTTTTAAGGCCTCCAGATAGACTAAATGAGAGCCAGGGGTAACAATCATCCTTGTCTTAGGATGGATGGATCTTCCTTTTAAAATCTTTGCAGCGACCTGAAGGTCTTCCAGTCTCCCATTGCATGAAGTTCCAAGAAAGACCTGATCCACTTTGACCTCTCCGATCTCATCGATGGATTTAGTGTTGTCCACTTGATGTGGGCAGGCGATGGTGGGCTTAAGGTCTTCTGCTTTAATCCTTATCGTCTCTTCATAGAGAGCATCGGGGTCAGGAAAAAGTTTTCTAAATTCACTGGACCTCCCCATACGATCGAACCAACCTCGGGTGATTTCATCGGAAGGAAAAAGCCCCACCTTTGCACCTGCTTCAACAGCCATATTCGAAATGGTCAGTCTTCCAGCCATATCAAGGGTTTCAATAGTGTCACCTGAAAACTCGAGTGCTTTATAGGCGGCTCCACTGGCACCAATCTTCCCAATCAGATGAAGAATGATATCCTTCCCATAGACCCCAGGAGGAAGCCTCCCTTCAACCACAACTCTAATGGTCTCTGGAACCCTTAACCATATTTTACAAAGTGCAATGGCCACAGCAGCATCCGTAGAGCCTACTCCTGTTGCAAAGGCCCCGAGAGCCCCTCCTGTACAAGTATGGGAATCTGCTCCAATGATTACATCCCCTGGTCTCGCCCACCTCTCCGCAACTACCTGATGCGAGATACCCTTCCCCACTTCAGAAACTTGAATTCCTGTCTTTCGGGCAAAATCCCTTAGAAACGCATGATCGTTACTCAATTCATACCTTGGACTTGGGGATGCATGATCGAAAAAGAAGATCGTCCTCTCAGGAGAGCAGACCTTATCAAAACCCATCTCTCCAATCTTTCGCACGGCCAAAGGACCGGTTCCATCCTGAGTGTATGTGAGATCCACGTTAATGACTTTTATCTCTCCTGCTCGAGCCTCTTCCCCTGCATGTTCACTAAGAATTTTTTCTGCCAGTGTCATCCCCATGGCTTAACCTCTTCGGAGATAAAATATTTAAATTTATAGCATACAATTTTCATAACTTCACGTTGATTTTTGAGAGACAATTCTTCTTTTTAATTAAGAAAGGAGGGCCACCTATGAACAAGAGAACAAAAATTACGCCCTGTGTTTGCATATTCCTTGGAGACCAATATGGAGGACTCAAAATCGAACTGGAACTTCCACGTGTAAATAAAAAAGATATTTCCTTCGAGATGATGAAAGAAGGGTTCTATCTATCGGCTCCAAGCGGCGAAAAGGAGGAGTATTCAAGTTACTTCTATTTAGCCCAAAACGTGGTTCCTAAAAGAGAAGACGAATAAATGGGTGAGATCCTTTTGTGACCTAATAGAAAGGATTCTATTCAAGTAGTTTCAGAGGGTTGGGGGATCTTTGGAAAACGATCTACATTGAATCCCAACCTCTCTGCAAGAATAAATAGATTGGGGGGATAAGGCATCTTGGCCACTTCTCCCACCCAACACCGATCAAGTCCCTCGCTACACTCATCAAGCACCTCATCCATTCGGTTCTGTGCTTCTTCTATTGGAAGTTTAAACCCCCATCTCTCCATCAGGTCAAGAAAGGTTAAAATCTCTTGAACCTGTTGAGTTTGCCTCTCCCAACCCGTATCTCTTGTTTCCTGAAGAAGCTTCACCTTTTCATTCAACATTTCATGAAAGACCTCTGTCACCTTCTCCTTATTCAAACGATAACCAAACTCATTAGCCTCCTTGATGATTCGATCGATCTCCCCCCGTTCCAATGTTCCTTTTAAATCAGCCTGAAGGGCTTTGGCCTCATGCCAGAGTTGCTGGTTAAGGGTCACCTCTGCTGCCACACGGATTTCAAGGGGAACTTCAAGCCCCTCTTTAATCAAAGCCTCAACGGTTGGCCTCGTCTTATAAAAAAGGTTAGCATAGAGCCTCCGATGTTCATCTAACTCACCCTCTATCAATTTCTGAAAAAGACCCTGCCTTTCTTCCTTAAAGAGATCATGGATCGTAAGAATATGACCTCCAAGAGAGGAGATCAAAACCCCCACGGACTTGCTCTCACCCTGATTGATGGCCTCGATGAATCTATCCCTCAAACGATCGAAAGGGAAAGTGTCCGGTTTCTCCAGAACCCAGGTTTGAAATACCTCTCTCTTAGAAGGGATCACTCCGAAGAGAAATTCTTTTGATTCTAAAATAACCTCAGAGGTAACCTTGAGATGTCCCAATCCAAAAACTTTATTCCCCCTTTCAATCCTTTCGAACTCCAGAGACTTGACGTGAAAAGAGAAGATTTTTTTCTCCTTTTCCTCTCCCATGATCAGAGAAGAAATAGCAAACTGGTTGACCACCTGATCAAACTCAACCCATTTGGCCTTCACCAAGTGTTGATAAACCTTTCTACCATCTCCCATCTCAGGGAGGTTGCTTTTGGCCTCAGCGAGGTGGTCAAGGAATCTCTCTTCGATCTTCCTTCCTGTTAACTCTTCTGCCAACTGGATGGCTCTCCCAGCATACCGAAGAATCTGAACCGTCTCCAATCCCGAAAGGTCAGCAAAAAACCAGCCACAACTCGTAAACATCAATAACCCATGCCTTTCCATTTCGAGAAGTTTAAGACCCCTGATTCTTGCCTTCATAGTTTGGTTTAAGATTCCATAGGTTTCAAAAAATCTCTCTATTGTTTCAGGAGTGCGCTCCAAGAGGACTTCAATATAGCGATTTCTTGCCTCCCATACATCCTTGAATATCTTCCCTCCCTCCTCCTCGAAGATGGAATAGAGTTCGTCCCTCAAAAAATTGAGAGACTCTCTTAATGGTTTTCTCCACTTCTGATTCCATCCCTCCCTTCCGCCTGTGCTACACCCACAATCCTCCTTCCATCTCCCTACTCCGTGGGCACAGCTCCAAGAACTCCCCTCTCCTTTCGGTCCTTCATCGATCTCCACTTCGTAAGTGGGAGGGAACCTCTTTAGAAAGGCCCCATAATTGATGGGTTCGAGACCTCTTAAAGAAAACCCTTCTTGCAGTGCATAGGCCAATGCCATATCACCAAATTTTTTGTGGTGACCATAGGTCTCACCATCGGTGGCGATGTGAATCAACTGAGGTCTTTTTCTTGAGGGGAGATACCCCTTTGCAAATCGGTCACAAAAGAGATCTCCACTTCTTAAGAGATCTCCAAAGGCCACCTCTCTTGAGATTGTCCCTTCATAAAAAAAGATATCGATAAATTGATCGAACCTCTTCTTTCCCGATGGGTCTTTTAAAAAACAACGGTAGGGCTGAGTTGGATCGATACGGCCTTGAGAAACATCTGTCCACCTCTTCCCTTCAAAGGGTCTGACCCTTGAGGCTTGGAATGGACTGAGGATGAGATAACGCATTCCGTGCTGGATCAAAACTCTGAGAGTAGGATAGTCCACTGCTGTTTCAGGAAGCCACATCGCGTCTGGTTTTCTATGGAATCGCTTCTCAAAATCTGCAATCCCCCATAGGACTTCTGTCTCTTTATCCCTCTCATGAGCCAGAGGCATGATGATGTGGTTATAGATCTGTGCCATGGCATTTCCATAGCCCCACCTTCTCAAGCTTTCTCGGTCAGCTTCGAGGATCTTCTGATAGACCGCTGGAAATCTCTTCTCCAACCAAGAAAGGAGCGTCGGACCGAAATTAAAACTGATCAAGGAGTAGTTATTAAAAAGGTCAAGAATCCTCCCCTGAGGATCGAGAATTCGAGCATGGGCGTTAGGTCGATAACATTCCACTGTAACCCGCTCATTCCAGTCATGAAAGGGGAAGGCGCTCTCTTCGGTCTCAATGATTTCGAGCCAGGGGTTTTCACGCGGGGGTTGATAAAAATGGCCATGAATGGCCACAAAGGCGTCTTTCATTCTATGAAATCCTCCTTTCTTACATTATCTTACAAAAAACTTTTAAATTTCAAAGGAATTTTTTTATGACGGCCCTATCACCTTCCGTTTAACCAGGATTGGCTCGAACCCTATACGTAAGGATCCCCCTTTGTCAAAATGGAGGGAATCTTTCCCCTCCCTTTAAAGAAGGGATTTTTCATTTTGGGGTTTGAAAATTAGGGGTTAGGGATTTATTTACGCTATTGATAAGTCTTCCTAGCGGTTGGCAACCCCTTAAGGTAATGAAGGAATACCACTTCCTCAACGAGGAGGATTAAGAGGTTACTTTGCCGATAACAACTCCTTAAATTTTGCAATCAATGCAGGTAGGGTTTCTTTATAATCCGCAACAATTCCAAAGTGAGCGATGCTGAAGATATTGGCTTCAGGATCTTTATTAATCGCAACGATACATTTCGATCCTAAACAACCCACGATATGGGACATGGCTCCTGAAAGAGCCACTGCGATATAGAGTTTAGGGCTTACTACTTTCCCACTTTGGCCTATCTGGCGTGTTACCGGAACCCAACCTTCATCACAGGCTCTTCGTGTGGCTCCCACTGTTCCACCCAAAAGGCGAGCCAGTTCCCAGAGCATTTCGAAATTCTTAGCGCTCCCAATCCCATGTCCACCGCTGACCACCACCTCAGCGTCCTCCAGCTTCACCCCTTCGACCTCTTCTTTGAGCCGTTCGATGACTTTAACTTTGATCGCTGACGGGTCAATCTTTTCTTCTACTGGGATGATTTGACCTTGTCTTGACTCATCGCGCTCAGCAGGTGGGAATACTTTTGTTCTTACAGTAGCCATCTGGGGTCGTACTGTTTTGGAGATCACTCTGGCATAGGCATTTCCACCAAAGATAGGCCTCGTAGAGACCAAGAGTTTAGTCGAAGGGTCAATGGATAACTCCATGGCATCCATTGCCAGTCCCCCCCTTAACCGACCATTGAGCCGTGGAGCCAAATCGCAACCGATGTCCGTATGACCCATCAGTAATATGGAAAGAGAAACCTTCTGACAAAGGTTAGCCAATAATTGAGTATAGGCATCGGAATTATAATCATCAAAGAGGGAATCCTCGGCAATATAGACTTTGTCTGCACCATAGGCAATTGACTCCTGAGCTAAGCCTCTGGCCTTTCCTCCCATCAATAGAACACTTAGATCCTCGCCTAATTCATTGGCCAGTTTCTTTCCGATTCCGAGAAGTTCAGTTGTTATAGGTGCCAATTTTCCATCTGTAATCTCCCCCAAAACCATTACACCTTTGTGTTGATCCATGGTATACCCTCCCATTTTTTTAAAAATCTTACATTATATCGATTTAACAATTTTTAAGGCTAAATTGGCAGCCATTTCGCTGGGCGTTGCTCCGGTAATCATCTCACATTTGGTTTCACGCTTTGGAATAAAGATCTCTGTGATCTCTGTATGGGCTTTAGACTTGTCGAGCTCTAATGGATCTACCCCAATATCCGTTGCCTTCCAGATGGGAATCTGTTTTCGTCGCGCCAGCATGAGGCCCATCCCTGCTGGAAGACGAGGCAGCCCAATCTCACTACTTACGGTTATCAGAGCGGGCATGGGAGCCTCTACCACTTCAAAGCCGTCTTTAAGGATTCTCTTTACCCTAAGCTTTTTATCTTCTGCTTGAACATCACAGGCAAGACTTACTACTGGAAGTCTAAGAATCTCTGCCAAAATAGAGCCAACCTGTCCCGCTCCCCAGTCTGCAGCCTGCCTGCCACATAGAATCAGGTCATACCCTCCAATCTTTTCAATGGCCTTCCCCAAGACATAGGCCGTTGCAAAGCTATCCAGGTTTTCGAAGGCTCCGTCACTGAGAACATACCCATCATCAGCCCCCATGGAGATGGCGTGTCTCACTACATCCGTGGCCTTTTCTGATCCCAAACTGATCACAGTGATTTTCCCTTTATGCTTATCTTTGAGACGGCAGGCAGCCTCCAAGGCTCGCTCATCATAGACACTGATGACTGGAGGGACTCCAGGGGGAGGAATTACCTTCTTTGACTCAGGATCGATCTTAAATTTGGCTGGCGGGATTTCAGGATCAGGAACTTGCTTAACACAAACGATGGTATGCATAGGATCCTCCTCTCATGAATAATCTTTAAACAACGGGCGATAAACGATGGATCGCCCATTGCTAAGTTAACGGGGCTTCATTGCTTTTTCAACGACTTCAATAAGATCTTCGGCTTTCAATGCCTCTTTATGTTCGATACTTTCTTCAAACATCTGTAAACAATAGGGACAGGTTGTTATCACTCTCTCCACACCGGTTTTTAAGACTTCTTCCATTCGCCTTTGACTGATCTTCACCGTTCCAGGCTGCTCTTCGATCCACATATGTCCCCCACCCCCTCCACAGCAGAAGCTTTTTCCTCTTGAACGCCCCATCTCTACCAGTTTTGCTTTAGGGATCACTTTGAGGATTTGACGGGGCTCCTGATAGATGCCATTATAACGGCCTAAATAACAAGGGTCATGGTAAGTGAAGGTTGAATCGAGTTCTTGGGTGAGATTTAACCGTCCTTCTTGGATAAGTTCCCAGAGGAGTTGGGTATAATGAACGACTTTAAATTGGCCCCCATACTTTGGATACTCATTCTTAAGGATATTATAGCAGTGAGGACATGAAGTAATGATCTTCCGAATATGATGATGTTTAAACATCTCGATGTTTTGTTCTGCCATGATCTGGAACTGAAACTCATAGCCTGCTCTTCTTGCTGGATCTCCACAACAAGTCTCAGCCTCTCCTAATACTCCGAAATCCACTCCCCCCTCTTTCAATACCCTCGTTATGGCTGTGGTCACTTCAACATTCCGGTCAACAAGAGCCCCCGTGCAACCTACCCAAAAGAGGGTATTGATCTGATCCCCTTCGGCTAATATCTTTAAATCTAAATTGGTTGTCCAATCCCCCCTTAGCCTCAGTGATTGGGCCCCAGCCCAAGGATGTCCTCTCATCTGCATATTTCTCAGCATCAGTTGTGCACTCTCAGGCATTCTATTCTGAGCAAGTACCAAGTGGCGTCTGAGATCGACCACTTTTAAAATATGCTCTACATAAACAGGGCAGGTCTCCTGACAAGCGGCACAGGTAGTGCAGGACCAGATTTCAGCCTCATTGGGTGCCTCTCCTATCAAGGGAGAAGGATTTTCAGAAGGAGGACCCTTATTGGAAGAGATATGGATCATGTGGCCCTTAAGATCCTGTATTAATTTCCTTGGAGAAAGGGGTTTGCCTGTTTCCCAGGCAGGACAGACATCTTCGCAACGACCACAGTTCGTACAGGCATCCAGATCAAGGAGTTGTTTCCAGGTAAAATCCTTAATCTCTCCCACCCCAAGAATCTCGGCCTTTTCGATATCAATGGGCGAGGGGGCAGCCAGCGGACCCAGAGAGCGGAAAAAGATATTTAATGGCGAGACAATGACATGCTGAAGCTTGGAGAAGGCTAAACCGGAATAGAGGATGATCCCAATGGTCAGGACGGAATGAAACCACCATAAAAACTTATGCCAGAACCGAAGGGCCTCCTCCCCCATTTCAATAAACATTTTAGCAAAGACCCATCCCCCTGGAGACCACACGGCCCAATCTGGATGAGGTATTATTTCAGTTGCAGCCTGCCTCAGCCCCTCAACCATATAGCCCGTAAGAATGATGGCTGCAATTGAGGCCAAGAGGATACCATCATCAAGAAAGGTATTGAGACTCTTAGGTCTCCAGAGATAACGGCGGAGGGCTGCCATAAGAATCCCAAGAAGAATGAGAAAGCCACCCAAATCCGAAATGAGGGAAAACCATAGGTATGGAGACCCTTGAAGGTGATAACCACTATAGTAAGAGATGGCATCCACAGCGGAGGCCAAAAGGAGGATGAGAAAACCCCAAAAGATGGCAAGGTGCATGATTCCTGAAAAGGGCTGGCGAAGAAACTTCCGGTGGGCAAAAACATCCACAATGGCGGTTTGGATAAAAACGCCTATCCTTTTCCCAATCTCTTGGAGGCGTTCATCTGGTCTTCCCTGTCGCCAAAGTTGATAGCGCCGATAAAAATTGAATAACCAGATAGTTAAAGCGATAACAGCCAGGACATAAACGAGATACCCATAAGAGATATTCCAAAAGACTTCCCGAGAGGCCAAAGAGACTCTCCTTCCCCAATTGAAATCAAATCTAATCCAAATCGACTTCTATCTTACATTGATTACATTTCATTGCACCTCTAAAAAGTTTATTCCCACAGTTAGGACAAATATAGCGTACCTCTTCATCCTGAATCCATTTCTCCGTCCCGAACCTTCGCCAATAAGGAATGGCCCGCAAAATCACTTTTTTCCCAACGGCCATTGGAAAATTTTCAATATACTGGCAAGGAAATTCGTCGCATGGATGACATCCCTCATAACCTCTCTCTTTAGTGCATCTTCGGATCTCACACTGCTGGCAATGCATGAAAGGCTCATCCGATAAACACCCCTTGCACTTGATATCTTCAATCGTAAGTTTTTCGGCGTTTGGGAGTTTCCCTAAACCAGGAACATTTCCTTTATAAAGATTCAGTAACCGCTCCTTCAGTTTAAGATTATGATCACGGTGGGCAATATAGATGGCACAGACCCCACAATAAAGACCACAAGGCGCAATAAAATCAGGATTGATCGTCATTCCGTTTAATTCTCCTTGGAGGATTCTTCCTTCCCTTTTCTCACAATCTTTCTTTTCTCTTCTGGAATGGGAGGGGGAGGAGTTTCCCCTATGAGCTTTAGGACTGCACTAAATTTTGGTGGACAGACCTCCAAACAGGTCCCACATTTGATACATTTTACTTGATCAATAATATGGATCAAGTTTTTCCCGCTCAGAATCGCATCGGCAGGGCATCTTCTTGCACAGGTCATGCAGGCCTGGCATTTTTCAGGGTCAATATAGTAGGAAGGTAATTCACGGAAGAGGGCTTCAATTTCCTCCTGACTAAAAAGGTCCTTCCACTGTTCGGGGTCCCGAATCCGATTGATCAGTTTCTGTTTTTTGACCATCTTAATATAGGGAACCAGTTTTGTCACCTGATTGAGTTTGACCTTTAATTGGTTCGGATCCAATCCCTCTTTTACTCCAAGAGGCCCTATCTCCCTAATCTTTTTGGTAAAGTCACTCACCGTCTCCGCAAAACGGGTCCCCTCAGCAGAGGACATAAATTCAATCCTCAATCGATCCGGGTTTAGCCCAATATATTCCATGAGTTTCTTACATAGGAGGGCCATATTGAGGGCATAGTAATTCCCCTGGGTGACATATTTACATTCATCCAGACGGCAACCCGCAATATAAACCCCATCGATCTGGTTATGGAAGGACCGAAGGATAAAAGCCAAATCTACCCTTCCCGTACACATCACCCGGATCAGTTTAATCTCACTTGGATATTGAAGTCTGGAAACTCCAGCGAGGTCAGCAGCCCCGTATCCTCACCAATTGCATACGAAGCCTAATATCTTCGGTTTAACTTTAAGTGCTCCGCCCATTCCTATTTCACCTCTTAATGACCACCTTATTTTTGGACTTGAGTTAAACTAACTTCCTTAACTTTTATCTGAGCCCCCTTCCCTCTTCAATTTAATAGAAGAAATGGGAACAAAAGATAAAAAATAGTGGTGGAACTTATTACTTACTTCCCACTGCTTCATCGATTTGGGCTATGAGTTCATCATCTGTATAATGTTTCAGTTGGATTGCCCCTGTTGGACATAAGGAATTGCAGAGACCGTCTCCTTTGCAAAGGATAGGGTTCACCCTCGCTTTATCTCCCTGCCGGGTTTCATAAAGTCCAATAGCCCCATAGGTACAGGCCTCCACGCATGCTCCACATCCCATACACTTCTTTTCGTCCACCACACAAACTGCCCCTGATACGACAACCGTATCATGAGAGAGAAGCGTCAACGTCCTTCCAGCGGCTCCATAAGCCTGGCTCACTGCCTCCGTGAGCAATTTGGGATAGTGAGCCATTCCGCAAAGATAAACGCCATCTTCTCCAAAATCAACAGGCCTTAATTTGACATGGGCCTCTTTAAAAAAGCCATCTGATCCCAAAGAGGCCTTGAAGAGTTGAGAAATTTCTTTAGTCCCCGAAGTAGGGATAACCGCAGCGGCTAAAGAGACCAAATCTGCATCAATTTCGAGCCGCTGGCCTAATATCAGATCCGTGACAGAAACCCTTAGAAGATTCTCTCCCCCTTCCTGGACCACTTCTACCTGAGGTGGATCCTGGGGTTCATAACGTATAAACTTGACCTCTTTATCGGCTGCTTCTCTATAAAAATCCTCATTAAACCCATACGTTCTCATATCTCGAAAGAGAATGTAAATATCCATACTGGGATTTAACTCTTTTAATTTCAGAGCATTTTTGATCGACTCACTGCAACAGATCCTCGAACAGTAATTTCTCTCTTCATTTCGGCTTCCCACACACTGGATCATGACCAGACTTCGAGCATTGACCACTCTCTCATCTCGATTAGCAATCTTCTCTTCTAACTCTAAGTTGGTCATGACCCGATCATCCTGCCCATAAAGATATTCGGATGGCTTATATTCCTCTGCTCCCGTAGCAATGACCGTTGCCCCGTGTTGGATCTCCGTGGCCCCATTGCCTTGGTTCACCTTTGTTACGAAATTTCCTACATAACCCGTCACTTCTGTAATGAGTGCTTCTGTGAAGACGTGGATGAGGGGATGGTGATAGACCTTTTTGATGAGATCCTCTAAAAAGGACTGGGGATCAAGGCCATCGAGGAGGTAACGAATTTTTTTAGCCATCCCTCCAAGTTCTTTTTCCCTCTCAATCAAATAGACCTCATGTCCCTGGTTGGCTATGGAGAGTGCGCAGGTCATCCCTGCCACCCCTCCCCCAACAACCAAAGCATTTTTATTCACTGGGATTTCATATTCTTGCAAGGCCTCTAAACGGAGAGCCCTGGCTAAGGACATCCTCAGCAGATCCTTTGCCTTTTCTAAGGCCTCCTCTTTGTCCCGAGAGTGTACCCAAGAGCAATGTTCCCGGATATTGGCCATATCTACAAAATACTGATTGATTCCTCCTTCCCGGATGGAATCCCTAAAGGTCGGCTCGTGGGTTTTGGGGGTGCAGGCAGCGACCACGACTCGATTTAACCCTTTCTCTCGGATGACATCCATAATCTGCTTAGTGGACTCGGTGGAACAAGAGAAGAGTTGTTCTTGGGAGTGGATCACACACGGAAGACCTAAGGCATACTCCACCACCGCGGGGACATCAACCACCCTTCCAATATTTGCTCCACAATGACAGACAAAAACGCCAACCTTCGGCTCTTCTTTTGAGACGTCCCTTTCAGGTGGATAGACCCTTTCAGTGGTCAGTTTATCTCGTCGATAGTCAAGCAGCTGACCGCATTGGGAACTTGCACCGCTTGCAGTGAATACCGATTCTGGAATATCAATCGGCCCTTGGAAAGTCCCACTGACAAAAACTCCTGGCCGACTGGTTTCGATAGGGTTAAAAGGATGGGTCTGACAGAATCCATGGGATTCAAGTTGAATTCCTAACCGATCTGCCAAGGCCTTTGCCTCAGCAGGTGGGGTTAACCCTACAGACAACACAACCATATCAAACTCTTCATCTTTCACCCCTTCCTCTGGGGTTGTATATCTTAGGACAACATTTTTCGTCTCTTGAACTTCTCTGACAACGGTTGCGTAACTCCTAATAAATCGAACTCCCGGAAGTGCCTCGGCCCTTTGATAGAACCGTTCGAAATCCTTCCCAAAGGAGCGGATGTCATTATGAAAGATGACACACTCTGCCTCTGGGTGATGGTCTTTGGTCAAAATCACCTGTTTTTGAGTGTACGTACAGCATACCGAAGAACAATATGTATTTCCACCTAAAATCACCTGTCTCGACCCTATGCATTGAATCCAGGCTATCTTATGGGGATGCCTTAAATCGGAGGTCCGCCTGATTTCACCCTCATAGGGGCCAGTGGAACTTAAAATCCTTTCATAATCCATACTGGTAATGACGTTGGCCATCTTTCCATAGCCATATTCATTTCTCCCCTTAGGGTCAAAGGGCTTAAAGCCTGGAGCAAGAACAATGGCTCCAACCTTGATCTCCTCCCTCTGTGAAGTCTGGGTAAAATCGATGGCCTTCTTCTCACAGACTGCTTCACAGATTCGACATTTCTTCTCCTTCAGGTAAAGACAGTTTTCATCGATATAAGAGATCAGAGGAATGGCTTGTGAGAAGTAGATGTGAATTGCTTTATTGAGGGAGATCTCCTGATTAAAGGGGTCGGGGATTTTTACAGGGCAATACTCCATACAAGTCATACAACCTGTGCAATTGCTTTCGATCACATAACGGGGTTTCTTGAGCAAGGTAACCCTAAAGTCTCCTGCCTCCCCTTCGACTCGCTCTACCTCCGCATAGGTGATCAATTCGATATTAGGATGCCGGCCGACCTCGACCAGTTTAGGCGAAAGGATTCAGATGGAGCATTCATTGGTGGGGAAGGTCTTGTCCAACTGGGCCATATGACCCCCAATCGAAGGGGCACTGTCCACCATATAAACCTTAAACCCCGAATTACCCAGATCGAGCGCAGCCTGAACGCCGCTGATCCCTCCTCCCACCACCATCACATCGCCAAAATTCTTGGTCGCCAAGCCCTTAAAAAATTGTTCCAATCTTTCTTTTTCCACTTCTCTTTACCCTCTTTGGATCTTTTGGTTCGTTATATCACTTCCAAGATGATTTCTGAAATATCCTTAATCTCCAAACCCTCACTCTCCTTAAGGAGAGACTTACTATCCTCGAATTGATTAATACAGTATGGGCAGGAAGTGACCAATACCTCAGCCCCCACATCAAGGGCCTGCTGTAATCGAAGATCTGAAAATCTTTCACCCTTTGCAGTTTCCATCCAGACTCGGCCTCCTCCCATCCCGCAACAGAGACTATCCTCCCTTGAGTTCGCCATCTCCACCAACTCTAAGCCAGGTATCTTTTTCAAGACCTCACGAGGTTCATCATAGATGCCATTGTGCCGCCCCAAATAACAGGGATCATGGTAAGTCACCCTCTTTTTATATTCCCCTTTCATCTCAAGTCTCCCTTCTTCCATTAATTTAAATAGATATTGGGAGATGTGGAAAACCTCAAAAGTTACTTTAAATTCAGAGTATTCGTTTCGAAAGGTGTGATAGCAATGAGGAGAAGTGGTGAGAATCTTCTTAACCCCATGATCAATAAAGGCCTTGATGTTTTCACGAGCTAATCGTTTGAATAAATCTTCGTTTCCAGCACTCCGCACACTTTCTCCACAGCAATTCTCTTTGGAGCCAAGAAGTCCAAAATCCACGCCCACTTGACTTAGAATTTGAGCCGTGGCCTGGGAAACCTTTTTGAGCCTTGGCTCATAACTGGGGTAACAGCAGGGAAAGTATAAAATATCTGTCCCTTCGGTGAAGGGTTTTATCGAAAGGACCTCTGCCCATTCAGCCCGGTCTTTCTCCTGGCGGAAAGGATTCCCCACGCTAGCGATACTGGTCATCGCACTCCGAAGGTTAGGGAGGCTTGCAGGAACAACCCCATCTGGCACCAAAATCCTCCGCATGGACCTCATCACATCAATAATTTTGACACCTCTTGGACATTGTTCGACACATTTTCGGCAGGTTGTACAAAGCCAGAGGTCCTCAGACTCGAAAGGAACCAGACCGAATTGGGCCTGATGCATTAACCTTCGAATAAAAAATCTCCTCACCTGATTCCAGGGGCAAACCGTTTCGCATTTTCCGCATTGATAACAATATTTGTTGGCTTCTCCACCCGCTTCTTTAATCCCATCAATGACCACTTTAAAGGGGGTTATGGAAATGGTTTCCACGATTTTCTATCCTTTCACCTAAATTGGATTAACTCTTCTGGGACATTCGGGCAACAGCGTCAATGACCTTCTCCTTCCCATATTTCTCAATCAGGGACTCCAACCCGGTCTCCAATTCATCCAGTTTCACTTCCTCTTCGACCTCCTCCTCCCTCTCCTCATAAACGAGGGCATCATTCAAACACCACTGAACACACATGGGCTCTGAAAGCGGAGGTTCTTCTTCGCACATATCGCATTTAAGAGGAAGCCCAGAATCAGGTTCTTTGAATAGGTCTCTCGATGGGCAGGAGGCTCCGCAGAAAGCACACTCTTTATATTCCTTTCCATCCAAGATATATTGATTACGACCCGCACATTCGGCTGGGGTATACTCACTTGCATAAACAGGAAGATAGATGTTTTTTAAGGGATCAAAATGCACCTGAATCCTGGAACGAGCTGGATTATTACTGGCATATTTTGGCTTGGTGTGAAAAGCCGAACAAATCACTTCGCAGGCACGGCATCCATTACATTTCTCTACATCAATTTTTATAACCTTTACTTTTCTCTTTTTCTTCTCACTCATCTTGTTTCCACCTTCTTTACTTTCTATTTCTTTTTTCCTTTTGAATCTTCTCTGGACAATGAACTTTCGTCTTCGGAGAGGATGCCCCTCCGGAGGAAGTCCTCACTGACATAATCTAAACCCAATTTATTCAACGTCTCTCGGGTAGGAATTCCCCTTTCATCCCACCCTTTAAATCGATAATACTCTTCCAAGAGTTGGGCTTCATACTCTGGAAAACGTTTTTTCCAATGATCCTCGGGAGGACGTTCATCCTCCTTTTTCAAGCCCCTTCGGATATTGATCGACCGAACCAGGTTTCGATTTCGACTGGCTATCGTCCACAGTTCATTCTCATCAATATCCATTCCGCTTGCATAGGAAATAATCGGAGGGAGATTATGGATGTGATAAGGAGGTTTGATAGGAAAGGAGGAGAGCCCTGCACAGATTCCAAGAGAATCGTCAATGTAGTGCATAATCTCCTGCCAATCGACCAGTTCACAGACCAAATCGATCGTGGGATAGAAAGGAAAAGCAGTTCCAGGTTCTCCCCATTCTAAGATAAATTTTTTGAACTTTTCTTCCTTTCCTGTAGGAATATGAATCCAATCCTTCACAAACTCTTCCCGTTCTTCTCGTGTCGAAAATGGGGCCTGAGGAATTTGGCCTTCAATCTGGGTGATGTTAATCTTCTCGCCAGTCGCCCACATCAAGTAGTAGATGGGGTTTGTGACACCCAACTTGATAGGTACCTGTTCATGTTTCTTAATGGTATTGTGATCGTAGGCCTCTGCGCCCTTGCCAATCTTTCTTGCAGCCCAATAGACCCCATCCGCCAAAATGTCTCCGATCCCCTCTCTTCTTACAATTCGATCGAGAAGCCAGTTGAATCTTCCTTCGGTATCCGCAGGCATCCCTCTTAAATCATCATCTGTTAAAATCCCCGCTTCATAAAGCTCCAGGGCAAAGGCTAAAACTTGTGGGGTAGTAAATCCATCCACTCCATAGTGCTGAGCCCGAGCAGCAATCTTTAGACCAAATTCGAGGTCATCGACCATGGCGGCCATCGTATAGGTAAGTTTTGAGAAACATTTCATGATGTAGGGAGGATGGCCTGGAAGTTGAATGATCCCGGCACAACGGACAGGGCAATTATAACAACTGATCAGTCTTTTCCGTGCATTTTCTAAGGCCTCTGTCCACATCTTTTCAACTTCCTTGTTCCAAAATCCTTTTCTTCGATGGCGGGCATGTCCCCAGGCGAAACTAATCGTATGCCATTCCTCATCATGGAGAGCCATCTCCTGTGGAGATCCAATCCTTGCTAAAATAGGGGGAACTCCTGGGAGGGGATTATTCAATCGATGTTGAATATATTTAAGAACCTCATTGCATGCCTCAATCAACTCAATTGAGCTGGCCATATTGAGGTCTTTGGTTCCACGAACAGCTATTGCCTTTAACCTTTTTCCTCCCATAATAGCACCTAACCCCAAACGGCTGGCACTTCCACGATGAGTCTCAATAGAGGCAAAATAGACCTTATTCTCACCTGCAAGCCCGATAGACATGATCTGGGCTCTTGGTTCCTTTAATTCTTCCTTAATTAATTCAGCAGTTTCATATGTGCTTTTTCCTTGGAGATGGGTAGCATCCCGTATCTCCACTCTATCATTGTTGATCCACAAATAGACCCAATCAGGGGATTTTCCACGAATGATTACTTTATCATAACCGGCATATTTCAACTCAGGTGCCCAGAATCCTCCAACCATGGAAAAGGCCATTAACAGAGTCTGGGGAGAAAGAGAAGAAATAATTGTTCGATTTGCTCCCGGAACAGGTGTTCCACTTAAAAGACCACTACTAAATATCAAAAGATTATCAGGGGAAAAAGGTTCTACTTCCGGATTAACCCTATCCCATAATATCTTAGCATTTGTGCCAAGACCTCCAAGATAAAGTTCCGTTTCCTTTGGGTCAGTACTAACCCTTTCGATACTTCCTCTGGATAGATCAATTTCTAAATTATATCCTGTCTCTCCATATCTCATTTTTACACCTCATAGATATCTTCGCGCCTTTAGACAAAAGACCTCAATCCAAATGCTTTCTGAGATTAATAAAAGGGGAACGATCAAAACCAATAGTTTTGAAGAATGAAAGCATATCCCCAGCATCCCATCGAACAGCAGTATGGATCTCTTGGATCCCTTTCTTTTTAAAAAATGAAAAAAGCTTTTCAGCTAAGATTCGACCTATTCCAATTCCCATCTGCCTTGGATGAACCCCCACCATCTCAATCCACCCGCTTTGCTCAAGGCCAAAACCTTCTCCCTTAATCTCTCCTATAATGAAACCAACTACTTGACCATATTTTAAGGCTACAAAACCCACTGC
>CAZFDM010000060.1:0-2326 GCA_964517975.1 uncultured Syntrophaceae bacterium | reverse complement strand
TGAAAAGCGTGTTGCTGAAGTGTTGGAGATTGTGGGGTTAGAGGGGTATGAGACAAAGGTCCCTTTTACTCTTACCAAAGGGGAACGGCAAAGGGTTGCAGTGGCCTCGGTTTTGGCTGCACAACCTCAAATCATCATCCTAGATGAACCCACCACAGGTCTCGATATTCATCATCAGAAAACGATTATGGAGGTTTTGAAACAATTAAATCAAAAAGGACATACCATCATCATCATTACCCACTCGATGTGGGTTGCTACGGAATATGCTCGGCGGACGATTGTGATGAAAGAGGGACGTATCCTTTCAGATGGCCCAACCCGTTTGGTTTTTGCTGATGAGGAAGGGCTTTCCAAGGCCTCCATCCAGGCTCCATCCCTTGTGAAATTGAGCAACTGGTTGGGCACAAAGGCCCTTACGATTGAGGAGATGGTTAAAGAATTAAAAGGATTAGGTTAGGAAGGTTATGAATATCTTCCTCTACCTCGATCGAGATACCTGGGTCCACCGCTTAGACCCTCGAACCAAACTGACGGGCGCTTTGATCCTATTCGCAGTCTGTCTGTGTTTCAATCATCCTCTATATATGGCTGGGATCAGTCTTGGGATAATGGTGTGTGCTCTCTCTGCCAAAGCCCTTCTAAATTTCTGGAGGTTTCGAATTATCCTTATCCTTCTCGTCATCTTCAGCACGGCACTGTGGCCATTCTTTATTCAAGGCCCCACTCTTCTCTGGTCCTTTGGTCCATTTCAAGTAAGCAAGGAGTCACTTCTTTATGGAATGGCCATGGGGCTAAGGTTAGCCAATTTTGTCGCTATCGGTTTAATCCTCCTTTCAACGACACGAAATGAGGAGATCACCAATGGCCTTATCCGATTGGGTTGCCCCTACCCTATTGCCTTCGCTATCTCTACCGCATTGAGATTGGTCCCAACCTTTGCAGGTGCAGGGGTCACCATTGTCCAGGCCCAGATGTCACGTGGGCTGGACTTTAAATCTAAAAATATCTTTAGCCGCGTAGTCCAATTTATTCCCCAGGCAGTTCCTCTCTTTATCTATGCGGTAAGGCATACCAATCTGCTGGCCATGGCCCTTGAATCGAAGGGATTTCATCCAGGATCGAAACGAACCTTTTACTACGAACCCCATATGCGGAAAATAGATTTCTGGGTGATAGTCCTTCTTGTCTTAGTCCTTCTTGTTATGATCATTTTAAGGGTGGTATTCAAATGGGGAGCAGTATTGCCCTATCGACTTTAAATGATCTTTCCAATTCTAAAGGAATCGGTTATCTTTATACATATTCAATCAAAACAAAAGGGATCAAAAAACTATGAACCAGAAAGACCTTTCGGAGCACCAGATCTATCTAACCCCAACAGAAATTATTGATAGCCATCACAGAAGTGTTCAAGATTATGCAAGGAAGGTAATTGGGAATAGCACTGATCCAGTTGAGATGGCGGTAAAACTCTACCGTGCGGTCAGAGATGAAATTCTTTATGATCCTTACTCCCCTTTTTACCTGCCAGAACATTATCGCGCCAGTTATGTTCTTAAACGGGGAAAGAGTTTTTGTGTCCCAAAGGCCTCGCTTCTTTGCGCCTTAGGAAGGGCTTGTGGCATCCCTTCCCGCATTGGGCTTGCGGATGTCCGGAATCATCTGACCACTCACCAACTCCTTGAGTTCATTGGAACCGATCTCTTTGTCTATCATGGCTTTGTAGAATTTTATCTGGAGGGAAAATGGGTAAAGGCCACCCCTGCCTTTAACCGAACCCTATGCGAGAGACATCATGTCCCACCGCTTGAATTCAATGGTCGTGAAGACTCTCTATTTCAACCTTATAATTTGAAAAATCAAAAATTTATGGAATACGTCGCTTTCCATGGGGTTTATGCCGATGTTCCCGTGGATGAAATCGTTGATGCCTGGAAGAGAGCCTATGGGGAGGAACGAGTTGACCGTTGGATCAAACTGTTTGAGGAGAAAGAGGGAAAAAGTCTTTCTCAATTTGAAGACGAGGAAGTTTGGGAGAGGTAGTCCTGATGGATTTCCTTGCAATCTCTCACTAAATCGTGTAAGTTAAAAGACAAACCTGAAGGAGCAGGTCATTGATGGCACAGAAAAGACTGTCCGAGATACTGAAATTGGTGGAATTCCTCAATGAGGAGATTAAAGAAGTTTCTAAAAGGTTAAGTCGGATTACCCCCAAGGAGGTGAGTGAAAAATTGGGGACCTTAGCCCTCATCCGGGAGAGGCTCCTTGGCCTTCAGGTTGAGTTACCTGAAGAACTTGAGAAAAAACTATCAGAACTCTACCC
>CAZFDM010000059.1:0-6026 GCA_964517975.1 uncultured Syntrophaceae bacterium | reverse complement strand
AGAAACGGTGGGGGATGGAGCAAAACTTCTTCTCTGGATCGTCCTGGCCACCCTTCCTACAGGACTGATGGGTGTTTTTCTCCATGATTGGTTTGAATCTTTATTTGTTAAACCTAAACGGGTTGGAATCATGCTTCTCTTAACAGGAATGATTCTCTGGTTCACAAGATATACTAAAAAGGAAGGAAGAGGGTTGGGTCAGATGAAATGGTGGGATTCCCTTCTCATTGGAATTTCTCAAGGATTTGCCATCATCCCTGGCATATCCCGATCAGGGGCGACCATCTCTATAGGGCTTTTTTGTGGTTTGGACCGGGAACTCTCTGGTAAGTTCTCATTCCTTCTTTCCATTCCAGCCATCTTAGGAGCCACCCTCTTAGAATCCCGTCACCTTGAAACCATCTCTTCCCCTTTGATGGCAGTTGTGGGAATGATCGTTGCCTTTGGAGTGGGGATTTTTTCCTTGACCTTCTTGATGAAAATCATTAGACTTGGATCTATCAAGAACTTCTCTTATTATTGCTTTTTGATGGGAGGAATGATGGTCTTTCTGACCAAATAAAAACAAAGGGAGGAACAAAAATGAGAATTAGAGATGTGATGACAAAAAACCCCATTACCATCGATAGCGAAACCCTTGTTGTGGATGCCCAAAGGATTATGAAAGAGAATAATATTCGAAGGCTCCCCATCGTGGACAAAGGGAAGCTGGTGGGCATTGTGACCAAGCATGACCTCCTTGAAGCCTCACCCTCACCGGCCACCTCCTTAAGCATCCATGAATTGAATTATCTCCTTTCAAAAATGAAGGTGAAGGAAATCATGAGGAAGAACCCCATCACCATCAGCCCAGATACCCCTTTTGAAGAGGCCCTGAGGATTGGCCAAGAAAAAAAGGTGGGGGCTTTCCCGGTCTTGGAGAATGGTAAGTTGGTTGGGATTGTCACCGAATCGGACATTGTCAGGTTTATGTCCCGTGTCTTGGGGATTAGAGAGGAAGGTTCAAGAATTACCATCGAAGGATTGGGTGGAAAGTTAGGGGACCTTGAAAAGATTATTTCCATTGCAAGCCAACATAATACGATTGTCTTAAGTATGATTTCCCTGCCCAGACCAGAAAAGAAGGACTGGATGATTGTGCTGAGGTTAAAGACGACAGATCCTGATCCCATTGTAAAGGATTTCAAGAAGGCAGGATTTAATGTCACGTATTCCGCTTGGTTTCGCTGTGAATCGGGTAGGATTTAAATTCTAACCAAAAATATTTGAAATTTAACAGACTTGTCATCCTGAACTCGTTTCAGGATCTCACCTTTTGGACAAAACAAGATGCTGAACCAAGTTCAGCATGACACTATTTGTTCTCAAGTGTTAGAGATAAATTCTCAGACTTAAACATGTAAGAATCTAATGGGTTAAGGATTTCTAATAAAAAGGGGGAGACCTGAAACGATTCAGGTTTCTCCCTCCCCTTTATGGAAAAACTTATAAATCTCCTGAGCAAGGCTTTTATTTATTTTGGGTGCATGGGATAGGACTTCAAGAGGGGCCCTCTTTATATTTTCAACGCTTCCAAAATATCTCAAAAGTTCCTTTTGCCTCTTTTCTCCAATCCCTGGGATCTCCTCTAACTCAGATTTTATCGTCTCCCTCTTTCTCACCTTTTTATGATAGGTGATTGCAAATCTATGGGCCTCATCTCTAATTCGGTCAAGAAAATGGAGGATGGAAGATCCCTTCCCAAAAATAAAAGGCTCTTTGAACTGAGGATGAAAAATTTTTTCTTTGGTTTTTTCAACCTTCAAAGGGGGGCCTATCTTTTTAGTCTTCTCTTTGGCAATACTAAGAATATCCACGTCTTCTATCTGGAGTTCCTTCAATACCTCCTTCGCAATATTCAACTGGCCCTTCCCTCCATCAATCAAAACCAGATCCGGAAGATCGCCCCCCTTTCCATAACGTCGTGAAAGGACTTCATACATCATCCCATAGTCGTCAACCCCTTCCATGGTCCGAATCTTAAAATGGCGGTATCTATCTTTAGCAGGTTTCAAATTTTCAAAACAGACCATCGATCCAACAGCATAACCCCCCTGAAGATTGGATATATCAAAGGCCTCAATAGTCCTTGGAATCTTCCTTAAATGAAGCCTCTCTTTTAAGATCTCAAGGACCCTTTCTTGATCCTTTTCAATTTCACTTTCCCGAAGTAAAAATTTTTCAGCATTCTCAGAGGCCATCCTTACCAGTCCTCTTTTGTCCCCTTTTAATGGGACCAATATCTGAACCTTTTTCCCTTTCAGTTCGGTGAGCCACTGTTCAACCCATGAGCGCTCGGGAATCTCCACAGGAATGAGAATCCTTTCCGGAATAAACTTTCCCTCTCTATAAAACTGACGGATGAAGGATGAAAGGGCCTCTTCATCGGGAATCCCATAAGAAGAAAAATGAAATCCTTTGCCCCCGAGAAGCTTACCTCCCCTGACGAAAAGGGGATAGATGACCATTGTGTTATCTTTTCGATAAAAACCGATCACATCCTGATCAATAAGGTCAGGGGAGACAATCTTCTGTTTTTCAATCACATGTTCGAGAGAAGCAATTTGATCCCGAATCGTCGCTGCTTTCTCAAAGTGAAGTTGTTCGGATTCCTCCTCCATTCTCTTCCTAAGACCCTCTATTAGATCTTTATTCCTCCCCTCAAGAAACATCCTGACTTGTTGGACTACCTTGCGGTATTGTTGAGGATCAACCTTTCCACAGCATGGCCCAAGACAGCGACCCATCTCATAATTGATGCACGGCCTCAAGCGACTGGAAAATTTTGCCTCAAGGCATGTCCTTATGGGAAAGTGCTTCCGGATAAATCTCAAAGTCTCTTTTAGAGAGGTAGAAGATGTATAAGGACCAAAATAGAAAGAGTGGTCTTTTTTGATCTGCCTCACCATTGAAAGGGTAGGAAACTCCTGTTCCATGGATAGTTTGAGATAGGGATAGTTTTTATCATCTCTCAATTTTACATTATATCGAGGACGGTGTGCCTTGATTAAATTATTTTCAAGGATGAGAGCCTCCTTATCCGTATGGGTTAGGATCGTTTCAATGTCGACAACCTTTTCCAAAAGTGCAAGGGTCTTTGTTCCTTTCTCCTCCCCCCCCTGAAAATAAGAGGATACCCGGTGTTTGAGATTTCCTGCTTTTCCAACATAAAGAATCTTCCCCGCTCTATCTTTAAAAAGGTAGACCCCTGGGCGGGTGGGAAGATGTTCGATCTTTTGCTCTAATGGATTCATTCTCGTTCTAATATCAAGGAATACTTTCAGTAAAGGTAACTATCTTACCTTTAATTCCATCTCTTGGAGTTTAAGAATTCTGTCTCTTAGTTCAGCAGCTCGTTCAAACTCTAACCTGCGAGCAGCCTCCTTCATCTCCGCTGTCAATTCCTGAATGACCTTTGGAATATCTTTAATCGAACCATATTCTTCTTTCACCTCTGAAACTTCGGGAACAGTATAGTAGTCGGCTTCATAGATTGAGGATAGTATATTTCGAATCGATTTCTTAATGCTCTGGGGGGTGATTCGATGTTTTTTGTTATATTCTTCTTGAATTTTTCTTCTGCGGTTTGTCTCCAGAATTGCCTGGTTCATCGCCCCTGTCATTTTATCTGCGTACAGAAGAACCTGCCCATTTACATTTCTGGCTGCTCGACCAAAGGTCTGGATGAGGGATTTCTCTGAACGAAGAAATCCTTCCTTATCTGCATCCAAAATGGCAACCAAAGAAACCTCCGGAAGGTCCAACCCTTCTCTTAAGAGATTAATACCAATCAAAACATCAAACTTCCCTAACCGGAGATCTCGGAGAATCTCCACTCGTTCAAGGGTATCAATATCGGAGTGGAGATATTTGACTCTTATCCCAAGATCAGAATAGTATTCTGTTAAATCCTCAGCCATTCGTTTAGTCAAGGTGGTCACCAAGACCCTTTCTTTTCGTTTCACCCGTTTCTGGATCTCGCCTAAGAGGTCATCCACCTGGTTCTTTGCAGGTTTCACCTCGAGGAGAGGATCACTCAATCCAGTGGGACGAATAATCTGTTCAACTACTCTCCCCCTGCTCTTCTCTATTTCATATTCTCCAGGGGTGGCTGAAACGTAGATAACCTGATGAACCCGTTGTTCAAATTCCTCAAACATGAGAGGTCGGTTATCTAAGGCAGAGGGAAGGCGAAACCCATATTCCACAAGCGTCTCTTTTCGTGAGCGATCTCCTCGATACATCCCTATCAGTTGAGGAATCGTGACGTGGCTTTCATCAATAAAAAGAAGGAAATTCTTGGGATAATAATCTAAGAGGACAGGAGGGGGCTCTCCAGGCCTTCTCCCTGTTAGATGTCTTGAGTAGTTTTCAATTCCCTGACAATACCCAAGTTCTTGAAGCATCTCCAAATCGAAGTTTGTCCTTTGTTCAAGTCGCTGGGCTTCAAGCAGGCGACCCTGTGATTTAAACCACTGAACCCTTTCCTTCAACTCCTTCCGGATATTCTGAATGGCTATCTCCATTCGTTCAGGGAATGTTACATAATGGCTATTAGGATAAATAGTGATTTTTTCTAACGATTGAAGGACTTTTCCTCTCAAAGGATCAATTTCATTAATTGCTTCGATCTCATCTCCAAAGAGCTGAATGCGAATGGCGCGGCTCTCCTCATGTGCAGGAAAGACTTCGACCACATCCCCCCTAACCCGAAACGTCCCTCGATGAAAGTCAATGTCGTTCCGTTCATACTGAATTTCAACAAGTTTTGAAAGGATTTCTTCCCTTGAAATCTCCATTCCCTTTTCGAGATAGAGAAGCATCCCGTGATAGGCCTCTGGAGAACCCAGGCCATAGATACAGGAGACACTGGCTACAATGATCACATCATTTCTTTCGAGGAGGGAACGGGTAGCAGAATGGCGCATCTTATCAATGTTGTCATTGATCTGGGTTTCCTTTTCAATATAGGTATCCGTCGAAGGGATATAGGCTTCGGGTTGATAATAGTCGTAGTAACTGACAAAGAATTCGACCGCATTCTCTGGAAAGAGTTCTTTAAATTCTTCGTAGAGTTGGGCAGCAAGGGTTTTATTATGGGAAATGACAAGAGTGGGTTTTTGAACCCTCTCTATCACATTGGCCATCGTGAAGGTTTTCCCTGATCCTGTCACCCCCAGTAAGACCTGATGGGGGATTCCTTTCAAAACTCCCTCACTCAACGCCTCGATCGCCTTTGGTTGGTCGCCCTTCGGTTTATACTCCGAAACCAGTTTAAATCGGTTCATAAAATCATTTTAAAATAAAAAAGTTTAGAAGGAAAAGGGGGGTTAATGGTAGAGATACTTTTTTTGGTCAATCTTATTCAAAGAGTTCCTGAGTTCTTTTAATTTTTGCAGGATCTTCTCTGTGGCATTTTTTATCGCTTCAGGCTTTTTATTCAAATACCACTCTTCCCATTCGAGTAGTGTTTTTCCTTCAAATTCCTGAATTAGTTCGCTTACTTGACCCACTACCCTTGGTCGTGTCCTCTGCGAATATTTATTTTATGCTCATCAGCTCATAAATTAGTTGTGCTTTATGAGCTGCTAGTTTAGGAGACTTTGCATCTTTCCCTGAAAGTTTTTTATATCTTTTGTTGTGAATCCTCTCTTGAAAAACAATGGCACTCAATGAACAATTTGTGAGAATAAAGTAAAGCGCCTCTTCATGATCAAAGCCATTTTTCAAAAGTAGTCTGAATAGATTATCGAAAGTATAAAGTTCATATACAATATACAGTTCATTACGGTCTTTCGGAAACTTTTTCAGAAAGTCTAAATTATTTTTTTCTTCCATTTAAATTCCCTCTTCAAATTTGTAATGGTATTTGTAGTTGTTCTCTCTTTAGGTGTAAATATAGCTCTAGGTACCCTAAAATTCTTGATCCTAAAGTTGTCAAAACAACTCTATCATACATAGATTTGGAGAGTCTCATTCTTTCTACC
>CAZFDM010000058.1:0-2679 GCA_964517975.1 uncultured Syntrophaceae bacterium | reverse complement strand
TACCAACTTGCTAATTTACCAAACAAGGAAGAGTATAGCCAACCCCTATCTGCTATCCCTCCCCTCTAAAATATAGCAAGCTCTCCCCGAGGGGAGAGGATTAAGGTGAGGGGGATTTTCATCGTTAGTGGGTGACCAAATGGTCATGGGAAGTTACCTTTTTATATCAAAACAAACTCTTCATCTTCGGTAACCTCTCCCCAACCAGAGATTTCGATTCTTTCCATACATCCCTTACATATTCGATAATACCTCACACGGTCCTTTCTTTTATTGATAATTTTTTCTACGCCTTTCTTTACAGTTTCATAAGTTTTTGGTGAAAGATTACATTCAAAAACACTTTTTTGAACCCTATCTCCATAGTCCTTCAAAAACTTCATCAATCTTAATCTATTTTTGTCATTTACAATATCATACGAAATCATGACAAACATCTTCTTACCTCTGAGTGTGTTATTTCAATGGTATGGGTTGATATTGAGATTCCTCTCCTTTCAGATATCTTGCGAAATGTCGCACTTGCTCACGGATGCAATCCCGATAGGTCAACTGTTCACCCGTAAGATGGTATTGAACCTTCTGATTCATCTTTCTTTCAAACTGAGTTATAAATTTCCTAAAACCTGCTTCAGTTAGAATGACACTTTTAACTTTTTCCTGAGAAGAATGGGATTGAATATCCTCATTGAGACCTATCTCTTCCTCTTCTTTTTGGATGATTTCATCCCTTACCTCAAAATCTGAAAGAGAAATTGTCTTAAGATTAAATACACTTAAAACCAGGGTATCGACAATAATTGGCCGCCATTCCTCCATTAAATCCAGTGCCAGTGATGGACGACCATAGTCCATGGAATGAAGGGTCCCAAAATATGGATCAAATCCTACAAGACTGACAGACGCAATCAATTGATTGAGGAGTAAGGTATATCCAAGACTTAGAAGGGCATTTATTGGATCTGTGGGTGGCCTTCTTACCCTTCCAGCAAATTTAATCTCTTCAGATAAGAATCCCTTTGAAAAGCCTTCAAAATAGATCGCTGTCCCCCTTCCCTCATAACCCCTGAGGGATTCAAGATTATCTACTTCTTCCAATTTTGTAATTAAATTCCTTAAAGAAAGAATCTGATTTTCAAGTTCGATATCCTCTCTACTTCTATTAAGCCTCAATAATAATGCCCTTAAATTATTCAATTTACCTTTAACAATCGCTTTTGCAGTCTTTAAACAGAATTCGGGGTCTTCCATCTTTCTAAACTGTTCTCTTCTTAAAAGAATGTTTTTCCCCAAAGCACTTTGTAAACGACCAAGATACTTTCCTTTGGTAGTAAGAAAAGCTGTATCAATGCCTTCTTTTAGAAGATGCCTAATGACGGCAGGGGTCAAAAACACGTTTCCAAATAGAACGATTTGCTCCAGTTTAAAAAGATGGATGGTTTTAGACAGTTCCCCTTCCTTTTTAATAAGGAGGCGACCACCCTCTTTTGAAACAGTTGTATTTTGTTCCATAAGATAAACAATACTCATTTTCTAAACCACTGAAGCCAGCCCTATCATCTTCAAAACTTCGACCTCACATGAATGAGAGGGCTTGGGTAACACCCCTCGGGAATTTCAAAAGAACAATTGCAGCGAAGATAGGCCGTCCTCTGGGGCATGATCTTCCTGATTTTTGGACAACTAATTGGACGTCCCTTAACTTTTAAGAACATCCTTTTAACTTTATGGGGTCTATAATCTGGACAGGGTTCCAAAATTTCGTGAAGAATCTTTTCTCCTTCGGGTAAAAATCCGATTATAAAAAAGATGACTAACTTCTCATCGTTTTCCAGTTTTCTCCCAGAACGAGCCTTCCAGATGATCTCGGAGAGCACGGGACAATTGTTCTCTAACTTTTTAAGTAGATCTAAAGAATGGGCGTGAAGGGGATGATGAACTTTTCCAATTTTAAAAAATGATTGAATCTCCATCGATTCAATCCTTCTTATCTTATGAAGAAAGAGGATTTGATTCTCAAAAGGATTCCCTTCCTCATCTATAAAAAAGCATCTTTTTTTAGTTTCAGGATTAAACCCAAGAGGTAAAAGAATGGGTTCATCCACCCAACCAATGCCTGCTCCCTGATATCCCAGAAGAAGCCTTATTGAAAGATCCATCCCTGGAGAAGAAACTCGGTCTAAAACATGGTTTAGAAAACGTTCACAGAGTTCATAGGGAATAAAATCCTTAAAGAAAAACCAAACTCTTCTTTCATAGCCTCCAGAATTCTCCAGGTACCCAGGGAGACCATAATCCTTTATGGTTAAATAAATTCTTTTTGCATAATGATGAACATGGTCTTCCGAGATGGCAAGAAACCCTTTATTCTTAATATTCATAAGCAGTCTTCTTCTTGGGATATGAACTTTTATGGCAGAGAATTTTAAAGTTTTATCGGATCTTAAGGGATAGACTCCAAGCGTTTCTTCCCCAATAATATGTTTTGATATTTGGTCGAATCCCAAAGAGCCATCCATATAAACTGGTTTTAGATGGCCTAAATTATCTATCTGATATTTAGCATATCCGAATTCTCTTCCTTGAAAAAGCTTGATAAAAGTGGAAGCATCCTCTTTTTGCAACTCGAAGTAAATTGTTTTAGGGGTGTACCCTTCCTCTTCTTTTTCACCCTTGATC
>CAZFDM010000057.1:0-2119 GCA_964517975.1 uncultured Syntrophaceae bacterium | reverse complement strand
AAGAGGCTATCGTTGATAAAAAATAAAGGAGGAATAAAACAATGAAGACTTTTTTTCGATGGGGATTGATTGTTGCAGGAGTTGTGGTACTTGTCGGTATCATTTACAAAGTCTTTTTCCATATCTGGCCATTCTATCCTTTTGTATACCCTATGTGGGGCTGGAGATATCACTCTTTTGGCCCAAGGATTTGGCCAGTCTTTCCCTTTTTCGGGATTTTAATCCTGATTTTGGCTGGGATTTTGATCGCCGGATACTTTTTTAAAGCTTTGAGAAACTCTTCAGTACCCAAGAAAGATGAATTAGCCTTTTGCCCCTATTGTGGCAAAGAACTCAAACGGGAAAAAGTCATTCCTGAGGTTCATGCTGAGAAAGTGTAATGAAAACTTACCCCTCACCCTCGCCTGGTTTATTCTTGTCAAGTAGATTTTATCAGTCGTAGTATTATTGAGGGAGCTACGGAAATCTCATAACTTTTCCAAATTGTGGATAATTTTAATAACCCCTTCACAATACTACGAACGTGTTAAATCAAATATCTTAAAATTATTCTATCCCACGATCTTAGCAGTAACACCTTGCCCAACCCTGGTATTTGAGGGTCTCCGCAGAGCCCTAATCTTGCTTCATCGGGGCTAAGGTGCAAGCGGAGAGTTATGGAAGCTCTCCCTGAAGGTCGATCCAATCGCCTTAAATAGGGCAGATGATAATCTCTCCGCCTACACACCAAGATCTTAATCTACGCCGCCTCCTTTAACTGATATGGCATTTCTAAGTAATCTCTCACAAAAGTCCTATGGTCACGCACAAGAGCAAAGATCACTCTAAGAAGTTTACGAGAAATAGCAATCAAAGCCTTATTTCGAGGCATCCCCCTCTGAACATACCTCCGATAAACTCCATACATCACTCCACCCTTCCTCACCATATTGATGGAAGCAAAGAAGAGCAACTTTCTCAAAAGGGAACGCCCTCTCTTAGATATACGCCTTCTCCCCTTCCGCTTTCCCGAACTGACCTCAAACAAATCCAATCCCGCAAGCTTAATAACCTCCGAAACAGTCCGAAACGCCCTAAAATTCCCTACCTCCCCAATCAAACCTGCTGCTGTCACCTTCCCAATCCCTTTAATCGACAAAATACATCCACTATAGGGAATTTCCTCCAGTACATCAACCATCTCCTTCTCCAACCTCCTTATAAATCGCTCAGAGGCTTCTATCAACGAAAGACATTCTGTAATTTCAAGAACAATACCCTTCCGCCCCTCTTTTATCCCCACAGACTCCCAGGCAGCCTTATAGAGCTCTTCCCCACGAGCTCGACCCAAGTTCCCTCTGCTAACCTCCTTGAGCTCCTGAACAAGAACTCCCAAATCCTTTTCGATAATATCCTCAGGAGTTGGGCAGGTTTTCAGAAGATATTGAGAAGTCTTACCTTTCACACCCTTCATCACTTCCAAAAACTCAGGAAAGATCATAAAAACCAAATCATGCAATTGATTAAAAAGAGCACTACGCCTCTCAATCGCTCTTTCCCGGGCATTGGTCAATCTCCTCAGTTCCGCAGCCGCCCCTTCTGGAATAATGACCGTAAGGGCATGACCCAACTCTATAATGTCAGCAATCACCTTGGGATCCTTTTGGTCCGTCTTGTGGGGAGAATTACCCTGCAGCTCCTTCAATCTCTTGGTGTGAAAAGGATTGACCTGAACCAACCTTACCCCCCTCTTTCTCAAAAAATGCAAAAGCGGCTCAGCATAAGAACCAGTGGATTCAAAACCTACAACCACTTCCTCTATCGCATAACCCTCCTTCGCTTGACAAAGGCTTTGCCAAAACTTCTGAAACCCCCTCCCATTATTGAAAAACTCAAAGGGCTTAATATCAGTCCCATCCGCACGCCTCCAATAACCTGTATGTTTTATCTTCCCAATATCTACAGACCCAATAAGCAACTTTCCATTTACTCTTTTAAGCTTCTTTGTGCTATCATTTTTCATGGCTATACTCCTTTCCTTGGTTTGGATTTTACCAACTTGCTAATTTACCAAACAAGGAAGAGTATAGCCAACCCCTATCTGCTATCCCTCCCCTCTAAAATATAGCAAGCTCTCCCC
>CAZFDM010000056.1:0-3761 GCA_964517975.1 uncultured Syntrophaceae bacterium | reverse complement strand
GCCTTAACGGGTTGCACAGTGATTCTTTGTGAAGAAGGGGCGGTGGGAGGGGTGGATCTTCGTGGAACAGCGACCGGGACAAGACAGATCGATGCTCTTTCCCATCTCCATTTGGTAGAAGAGATTCATGCCATTCTGCTTTCTGGTGGAAGTGCCTTTGGTCTGGATGCGGCAGGAGGAGTAATGAACTACTTAGAGCAAAAGGGGAAGGGGTTTGATGTCATCAAGACAAAGGTCCCCATCGTCCCTGCCGCTGTAATTTTCGACTTTGGAATTGGAGATTTTCGGATAAGGCCTGATCAAAGGATGGGCTATCAGGCCTGCCTCAATGCCTCTAAAAAAGTTGAAGAAGGAAGTGTGGGAGTTGGAACAGGGGCTACGGTTGGAAAACTTTTTGGAATAGAGCGTGCCATGAAGGGCGGAGTCGGTACCTCAAGTATTCTCGGACCCAAAGGGCTCATTGTCGGAGCACTCGTGGTGGTCAATGCCTTTGGTGATGTTCTCGATCCCGACTCAAATCAAATCCTTGCAGGGGCGAGAAAATCCAAAAAGAGCCTCCAATTGGCAAATTCTTCAAAATGGATAAAAAAAGGGGTAACCCGAAAACAGTTTGGCGGAGCTTTAAATTCGGAGGCGGATATCTTTAATACAACCCTTGGAGTGATTGCCACCAATGCCATTCTCTCGAAGAAAGAGGTAAACCAGGTGGCGCAACTTTCCCATTCAGGTTTGGTCAAAATGATTTCACCTCTTCATTCTACTTTCGATGGAGATCTTCTGTTTGCCATTTCCTATGGGAAGAAAAAAGCAGATGTGAATACGATTGGGCTCCTTGGCGAAGTCGCTTTGATGGAGGCAGTCAAACGTGCCATTATGAAAGCGGATGGATTCGGGAGGATTCCTGCCTATCGGAACATCCACCCTTAATTTATTCTCATGGGTGATGGACTCCTGAGTTTCTTATATCGCTTTACCAGATCGTTATAGGTTTTCACTCCTTGGTGAATTCGCCTTTTCTGCTCATCGGATAAGGGGCTAACGATTCGTGCTGGGTTGCCTGCGATGAGCACGTTCGAGGGGATGTGAAAATTCTCTTTGACCACTGAACCTGCACCAATCATGACATGATCTTCACAGAAAACTCCAGCCATCAGGATTGAACCCATGCCGACGATGACATAAGACTTGATCGTGGCATCATGAACAATAGCCCCATGGGCAATAATCACATGGCTATCGATGAAGCATGTCTTTCCTTCTCCAACATGAAGAACAGAATTTTCTTGAATACTCGTTTGATTGCCTACCACTATTTTCCCAAAGTCTCCTCGTAACACAGCACCTGCCCCGATAAAACAGCCCTCCCCTATTTCCACATTCCCAATGATCACTGCCTTTGGATGAACATAGGAGGTCTTTGCAATTTTTGGAATTTTATTCTCAAATTTATAGATGGACATATGGGGTCACCCTTTCTACTCGATTTAGCAAAAGTCTACCAGATTGCCATTAAAAATCAACTCATCTTCGTTGCCAAATCGGATTAAGTTTTCCCCGGGGGTTAAAAATCCGTCTCTTTACCCCTTAGAAGGTCTGCTCTGGGTATCGGCAGATGGACGGATACCGATAATAACTATTTGTAGGGTAAGGGCTTGTCCCTTACCTCAATTTGTAGGACAATGGTTTTCCCTTCCCGATATTCGGTAAGCCCCAAGGGCTTACCCTACAAAAAACAACCTATAAAGGATTTCGCTACAAATTTTCTTAAAATGATGATTAGTCAATTAAAATAATCAAGGCCCACATTTTACCCTCCCATATAAAAAGACTTTTTCAGGGGTCTTATAATACCTCACTCACTCGTGGGAAGGGCCCGAGAGGGATGTCGGAGAAAATCTTGGAGCGGTAACCTTAAATTGCCCCCTAAACGTGAGACCTCTTACCCTATCACTTAATAACCCAATTATTATTATCACTATTAGCCCTACCCAAAGAGATATTAATTTGATCCGCGTTCTAAGATTTTCGGAGGCATCCTTCTCGGGACAATCACGCTTCAGTGAGGGATTACGAGGTCTCTAAAGATTTTATTGACAGCCATTTCTTCATTCTGATAAAATTTTTAAAAATGTGGATATCCTAAACCTTTTAAAATCCCGAAGGTCTGTTCGAATCTATAAAGACCTACCTGTACCAAAAGATCTTCTCCTCCAGATCCTCGAAGCAGGGAGGTGGGCTCCATCTGGTGCAAATCTCCAACCCTGGCATTTTATTATTGTAACCGATCAAGAGACGAGGAAGCGGATTGGAGAGGTAGCCAAATTCTTCTTTATTAAATCTTCCCATGTAGAAAGAGCCCCTGTTGTCCTTGTCCTCGGTTTTGATAAACGGAAAGGGAAATATGGAAGGTATGATGTGACCCTCGCAGGAGGAAATATGATCACCATGGCGACCTCCATTGGCCTGGGAACATGCTGGATTGGGGCCTTTGATGAAGAGAGGGTTAAGGAGATTCTTCAGATCCCTGAGCACATTGAGGTAATCGGACTCATCACCCTGGGCTACCCAGAAGAGAAACCAGAACCCCCTCCAAGATTGGAATTGGAGAAGATCGTCCATTGGGAATCGTGGTTGAATGTAAAGAAACAAACGATTAGAGATGGAATGGTTCGTTCAGGGCCTATCACTTTAATCAAGAAATTCTTTAGAAAGTGATCAAGGGATAAAGGATTCAAGGGGTCAATGGAAATCTTTAAAAAAGTTGTTTGACCCCATCCTAAGGACCTCAAAAACAGGAGAAAGATCATGGATGAAAAATTGATTCAAAGGGCAGCAGAAGAGATTCTCCGTTCAAAAAAGAACATCGCCTTCACGGGGGCAGGGATCTCTGTGGAGAGTGGGATCCCAGATTTCAGGAGTGCAGGGGGACTCTGGGAGAAATTCGACCCTGAAGAGTATGCCCATATCTATGCGTTTCGCACAAACCCTGAAAAGGTTTGGCTGATGCTTAAGGATATGTTTTCTCTCATTCTAAGCGCCAAACCCAACCCTGCTCATATTGGATTGGCTGAGTTAGAACAGATGGGACTTCTCAGCTCTATTGTGACCCAAAATGTGGACGGCCTCCATCAGGCAGCCGGTAGCAAGAATGTGATTGAATTTCACGGAACACATCGAACCCTTTCTTGCCTCAATTGTTCGATACAGGTGGATGGCCTTTCGCTTAAACTCGAGGACCTACCTCCACGGTGTTCTCGTTGTTCTTCCCTTCTAAAACCCGATGTGGTCTTTTTTGGAGAACCCATCCCCTGGGAGGCGCAGGTCAACTCCTATAAAGAATCCATCTCCTGCGGCCTTGTCCTCGTGATTGGGACTTCGGCTGTTGTTTATCCTGCTGCCAACATTCCTTTTACAGCCAAAGAAAGGGGAGCAATCGTCATTGAGGTCAATAAAGAACCCACCCCCCTTACTGACCAGATTTCGGACTATTTTATCTGTGGCCAGGCAGGAGAAATCATCCCTGCCATTGTAGAAGAAGTAAAAAGGAGAAGATGAGAAGCAAGTAGGATTGCAATCTTTTTCATTAAATGATATGATTTTTATAGGATTCTAAATATTATTAGATTCTTACATGTTTAAGTCTGAGAATTTATCTCTAACACTTGAGAACAAATGGTGTCATGCTGAACTTGGTTCAGCATCTGGTTTTGTCCAAAAGGTGAGATCCTGAAACGAGTTCAGGATGACAAGTCTGTTAAATT
>CAZFDM010000055.1:0-11350 GCA_964517975.1 uncultured Syntrophaceae bacterium | reverse complement strand
GGTTGAGATATTCCAGCACCTTCTCCCTCTTCGGGGGTAGGGAGATAGGTTTTTGTGAGACTCGAATGGCGATGTCTGGATCTTTCAATCCATGACCGGTGATCGTCAAAACGACGACATCCTCTTTCTTAAAAAATCCCTTTTGATTCAATTTCAACACTCCGGCAAGAGAGGCGGCTGAAGCAGGTTCGCAAAAGATTCCCTCCAGGTTGGCCAGCATCTGGTAGGCCTGAAGAATCTCTTCATCGCTGACCATATCGATCAGACCTCCCGATTCATCCCTCGCTGCCACGGCTTGCCTCCAGCTGGCAGGATTTCCAATCCGGATGGCTGTTGCAATCGTTTCAGGTTTCTCCACAACCTTCCCTCTCACAATGGGAGCAGATCCCTCTGCCTGAAAACCTAACATCTTTGGAAGGCCCTCTGACCTTCCCTTTTCCCAATACTCTTTATATCCCTTCCAATAGGCTGTGATATTGCCTGCATTGCCAACAGGTAAAGCGTGATAGGTAGGAACACCTCCCAGATGGTCGACGACCTCGAAGGAGGCTGTCTTCTGCCCCTCAATCCGGTAAGGGTTAAGTGAATTGACCAGGGTAATCGGTTCGGTCTCTGAGATCTCCCTTACAATTTGAAGTGCCTCATCAAAGTTCCCTTCTATTTGGATGACCTTGGCACCGTGAACCATAGCCTGAGAAAGTTTTCCAAGAGCGATCTTCCCTTCAGGAATGAGGACATAACAACGCATCCCTGCCTTGGCTGCATAGGCAGCTGCCGAGGCAGAGGTGTTCCCTGTAGAGGCACAGATGACTGCCTTTGAGCCCATCTCCTTGGCCATGGAGACGGCCACTGTCATCCCCCTGTCTTTAAAGGAACCGGTTGGATTTAGCCCTTCATACTTAAAGTAGAGTTCGATCCCGAGGGCTCTCTCCTTAGTAATTCTATGAGAAGGTATCAGGGGAGTATTCCCTTCAAGGAGGGTCACAATATTTTCTTCCTTTTGAACGGGTAAAAAATCCCGATATTCTCGAATCACACCCCGCCACATCATCTTACTCATTACTCCAAACGATTTATTCTAAATCATTCTCCACCCGGATCAACATCGTTTTTCCTAATATCACACCCAGCCGATCGATCTCTTTAAGCGCCTTATGAACACTCGCCTCTTTGGCCTCATGGGTCATCATGACGATCGGAACTGCCCCGTTGACCTGTCTCCCTTTCTGAATCACGGCAGAGATACTGATCTCATTCTTCCCCAAAATTCCAGATATCTTAGAGAGAACGCCTGGACGATCCAGAGCAGAGAACCTCATATAATAGGGCAGAACCACCTCTTCCATTCTCTTTAGGGGAATCTTCTCAATGGCAGACCCCTGAAACGAAAGAGCAGGGACACGGCGTCCAGTAACCCGGGTGAGGATATTTCTCCCTAATTCAACGAGATCGCTCACCACTGCGCTTCCTGTGGGCATCTGTCCTGCTCCTTGGCCATAAAAGAGTGTCGGGCCAATGGCATCTCCCTTTATATAGATCGCATTAAAAACCCCTTCGACCGTGGAAAGAAGGTGGCTCTCAGGAATCATGGTGGGATGGACTCTCGCTTCGATTCTTCCTCGGTCGAGTTTGGCAATAGCCAGAAGTTTAATACGGTATCCAAATTCACGGCTAAATTGTATATCCAGAGGAGTGATCCCCGAAATTCCCCCAATAAAAATGTCTTTGAAATCAATCGAGGTCCCAAAGGCAAGCTGGATGAGGATGGCCAATTTATGGGCTGCATCAATCCCCTCAATGTCAAAGGTTGGATCAGCCTCTGCATATCCCTTCTCCTGTGCCTCTCTTAAAACTTCTTTGAAATCCCTTCCTTCATCGGTCATTTTGGAAAGGATGTAGTTGGAAGTTCCATTAAGAATCCCAACAATGGATTGGATCTGATTGGCTACCAAACCCTCTTTAATGGAACGAATGAGGGGAATTCCTCCCCCTACAGAGGCTTCAAAATTAACATCGACATCGAATTGGCTGGCCTCTCTGAAAATCTCATCCCCATGAAGCGCAAGAAGGGCTTTGTTTGCAGTGACCACATGCTTCTTGTTTCGGATCGATTTTAGGATGTAGGTCTTTGCAGGTTCAATGCCTCCCACTAACTCCATGACGATCTGAATCTCCGGGTCATTGATCACCTCTTCTGCCTTCCGGGTGAGGATGCCTGGTTTCAAATGAACCCCTCGAGGGGTCTCCAGATCGATATCTGCAACCCTCTTTATGACGATTTTGGCTCCCATCCTCTTTTCGATCAGTTTGGAGTTTTTCTGGAGGATCTTAACCACCCCAGCCCCCACTGTTCCAAAACCGATCAAGCCCACCTTAATCTCTTTCATGTTTCCCTACCCTTTTCTCAAAACTTTTTGAATCCCTTTGACAGCCTGTTTGATCCTTGCCTCATTCTCTACCAGGGCAAACCTTACAAATCCCTCCCCATATTCTCCAAACCCTATCCCTGGAGAAACAGCAACTAACCCTTCTTTCAGAAGCAACTTTGAAAATTCAACCGATCCCATTTTTTGGAAGGGTTTTGGAATCTCCGCCCATACAAACATCGTCCCTTTTGGCTTCTCAACCTCCCAGCCAATTCGTTTCAATCCATTAATCAATGTATCCCTCCGCCTTCGATAGATCTCTACGGTCTCATGAACACAACTCTGATCCTCATTGAGGGCAATGATGGCTGCAATTTGAATGGGCTGGAAAATACCATAATCAAAATAACTCTTCAGTCTGGCCAAGGCAGCCAACATCTCTCGGTTTCCCACTGCAAATCCGATACGCCACCCTGGCATATTGTAACTCTTTGAGAGGGAGAAAAATTCCACACCCACCTCCTTGGCTCCTTTCACCTGAAGGAGGCTCGGGGCCCTATATCCGTCAAAGACAATGTCCGCATAGGCCAGATCATGCACAACCATCAAGTGATGATCTCTTGCAAACTCCACCAGGTTTTCAAAAAAATCGAGATCCACCACCTTGGTAGTCGGATTGTGAGGAAAACTGATGATCAGCATCTTTGGATGAGGCCAGGTCTGTTTCGTTGCTGTGAGAAGTCTTTTAAAAAAGTCCCCTTCCCCAACTAAGGGAATGGAGCGAAGGTCTCCTCCTGCAATGACAACGGAGTAGGCGTGGATGGGATAGGTTGGATCAGGAACCAGGACGACATCCCCAGGCCCCAAGGTGGCTAAAGCCAGGTGGCTCAGTCCTTCTTTTGCTCCGATCGTCACCACGCATTCCGATTCTGGATCGATGTCAACATCATAGCGTCTTTTGTACCACTCCGCCATTGCCAGACGAAGTTTATAAATGCCCTTTGAGGCAGAGTAACGATGATTCCTTGGATTCTTGGCCGCCTCGATCAGTTTATTGACGATGTGCTTGGGAGTGGGAAGATCTGGGTTTCCCATACCAAGGTCAATGACATCTTCCCCTCTCCGCCTTGCCTCTATCTTTAACTGGTTTACAATGCCAAAGATATAAGGTGGAAGTCGATTCATCCGCTGAAAGTTAGACAACTCAGGACGAAAATAATCCATCTTCTGACTCTCCTTTTTCGAAAAAATCTCACTCACTCTCTAAAAAACCCTTATTTTAAGGAGAGGGGTAACATATCTCTCTCCCCTTTTCAATTCCTTTTAACCAATCGTTGCCAATTCCAGTCTTCCTTTCCATTTCCTGAGAACTCCCTCTTTTAATCCCGAGTGAGAGGGAGCCTCCAGGCCCGGATCTTCCTGAATAAGCCGGAAGGCCTCCCTTCTGGCCTCAATCAAGATGGCCGTGTCCCGAAGAAGATCGCCTACTCGAAACTCTGGAAACCCGGACTGCTTAATTCCAAAAAATTCACCTGGTCCTCTTAACCGAAGGTCTTCCTCTGCAATCTTAAAACCGTCATTGGTTCGTTCCATGGCCTGGAGCCTAATGGTTGCCTCTTTCGAGGACCGATAATGGTGGAGAAGAATACATTGGGAAGGATATTGTCCTCGACCGATCCTTCCCCTCAACTGATGGAGTTGGGAGAGGCCGAATCGCTCTGCGTGCTCGATCACCATCACGGAGGCATTGGGGATGTCAATTCCCACCTCGATGACTGTGGTAGCCACAAGGATTTGGATCCTCCCTTCCTTAAACTCCAACATGATCTCTTCTTTCTCTTCGCTTCGCATTCGTCCGTGAAGAAGCCCGATTCGAAAGTGAGGGAAGATCTCATTCTGGAGATGTTCTGCCATCCGGGTGGCATCTCTCAGGTCCACCTTTTCGGACTCCTCTACCAAGGGATAGACGATGAAGGCCTGACGACCCTTTTTCACTTCTTCGTCAATGATCCGATAGACTCTTGACCTTGCGGATTCTGGAAAGACCTTTGTCACCACAGGCCTTCTTCCTGGGGGCATCTCATCGATCAACGAAATATCAAGATCCCCATAAAGGGTCATGGCAAGGGTTCTTGGGATAGGTGTGGCGGTCATCACTAAGACATCGGGATTCTCTCCTTTTCTTTTCAGGAGTCCCCTTTGAATGACACCAAACTTATGTTGTTCATCAATGATGGCAAGACCCAATTGGTTAAACTCCACAGCCTCCTGAATGACTGCATGGGTACCGATCACCAGGTGAATCTTCCCCTGTTTAATGCTTTGATAGAGCTCTTCCCTTTCCATCCCTTTAATGTTGCTGGTCAAAAGAGCCACCTTTACCCCTAAGGGTTCCACCCAATGATGGATGTTCAGGTAGTGCTGTTCTGCCAATACTTCTGTGGGAGCCATGATGGCTGCCTGATAACCATTTTCAATCACCTCTAAACAAGCCAGGAGGGCAACGATAGTCTTTCCGCTTCCTACATCCCCTTGAATCAGTCGGTTCATGGGATGGGGTTTTCTCAGATCCTCTTTGATCTCTGATAGGACTCTCGATTGAGCACGGGTCAGCTGGAAAGAGAGGCTCTCGAGTAATCTTTTGGCTAGGCCTCCATCCGTCTTAAACGAAATCCCAGGCTCCAAAACCACCCCCCTTTTTTTCAAGGCCAATCCCAATTCAAGAAAGAAAAATTCATCAAAGATGATCCGTCGGTGTCCATCTGATCGATAGAGATTAAGGGCTTCTATGGATTCGCCATCCGGTGGAAAATGAACTCTCTGAAAGGCCTCTTGAAAATCAATGAGATTCTGTCGCCTCATAACCTCCTGGGGGAGTGGACTTGAAAGGTCATTCCCGTATCCCTCCAGAATGTTTTTCATCAATCTTCGAATCGTTCGTTGATGGAGCCCCTCTGTTTCAGAATAGATGGGAACGATTCGCTTAAAGTTCAGATAGTCCTTTTCGATCTCCCCCTCTACCATCTCCACATCCGGATGATGGATCTCCCTCTGATTGTTAAACCATCTCACCTCTCCCGAGAAGATCAACTTTCGTCCTTTTTTAAACCGTTCTTTTAGATATTTTCCGTTCCCATGAAACCACTTCAAGGTGATGGAACCCGTTGCGTCACCTACCACTGCTTCAAATACCCTCTTTCTCTTATTCTGATAAAAAACAAAACCCGACACCAGGATTTCACCAAATCCTGTTGCAGGACCCCCGGGTTTTAATTCTGAAATAGGCCTTAAGTTCCTCCGGTCCTCATAACAACGCGGAAGAAAATAGAGGGCATCCTCTACCGTCCGAATTCCCTTCTTTTCAAAGAGTTTCGCCAGTTTTGGGCCTACCCCCTTGACATACCTGATGGGGGTAAGAAGACGATTCTTAAGAGGAGGGGTAGTGAGTCTTTGCATCTCTTTTTCTATTTCAAAATAATAAAGGGTTTTTGAGTTTAGACTCTAACCCATGAAATCTGAGAATTTCTTTCTAACATTTTCCCCTCACCCTTCCCCTCTCCCCAGCGGGGAGAGGGATGGCAAGTTGAGGATCACCTTAATATACTTCCTGTTACACCAGGGGCACTTGATTTCATTCTCCCCTGATTTTAAATCAATCTTTTCATAAGAGACGATCTGATCACAATAGGGGCAACGGTAGGGAAACCTTTGAACGATTTGCTCCTTCTTCTTTTTCATAAACCTCTATCTAAAGGATTTTCTTTTACTATACTAAAACTCCTTTAAAGAATCAAGAAACGAGGGAACTGTGTGTTTCATGGGGTGGATCCATTTTTTTTGAAGAAGAACAGGGGAGTTGGGAGTAAAATTTATCAGGGGAGATTTTCTTAGAGGGTGATCCGTCCTTCGTGGATCACCCTCTTTTCCTCAAAAAAAGGCCTCACGAACTCTCCATTAAACCTCAAGAGTTGGGGAACAATGGTTTTACTAAAATCTAATGGGAGTGTCAGCCTCTTTCAGACGAAGAGGTCGCGCTCTGTTCTTCCTGAATCAACTTGTCCCGGTAACCGATCACATAAGAGCAGTGAGGTCCTTGGCATAATGCGATCTTACTTCGGGTCTTCCGGTCAGGTTTAACCCTCCTCTGTTCTCCTGAAGCCGAGTCCTTAAACTGTTTGTACCAGGTGCAGTTAGATACCCAATCATTTTTGACCATGATCGAAACATACTCATCAATTAAATCACATTTCACAGTACTCACACAGGTTTGCCATTTTGCAGGTGGGATATTCAAAGCCGCCTTGTTCATTTTTCTCCTCCTTCTCTAAATGGGTTTGCCTTCCCTCGTCGGGCAGGGATAATTTAATTTCTTTAAAACAAATCTTCAAGCATTTTTTTCAATATCCTCTAAAACCCATGTTGCGATTTCGTTTAGGAGATTGGCCTCTTTTTCTTTAATTTCAACTCTCTGAAAAACCCAATTCTTAAAAGAATCATTGATCTCCATCCTCCTTCCGTTACCTTCACCCAGGCCACCCATTCTCCCTTCGATGGGCTTATGGCTCTGATGGGGGAACGGTTTCATCTGCTCATCCATAAAGGCAGTAAGAACCACCCCCTTCCATAAAAGACCATCCGAATAGGAGAATGAGGGAAGGGTTGAAAGAATCTTTCCAATAACCTCGATCATATCCAGATCCCGATGGAGGAGCTGAATCTCTTTGATTGAACGAAACTCCCTGTAGCCCCTTTCCTCCTTATCATCATAAAACAGGGGCCTCTTCCTCAGAAGGCCCTGAATCCTCTCCTCCCAGGGGAACCAAGGAAGGACATGGGGATTCCATTTTTTGAAAACCACCCTTTCCCCCATATCCTTTCAGCCTTCCATTTTAGTTCGAGACAAGAGCCATAGCCGACTTGAAAAAGAAATTTTAATGGAACTCGTCCTATCCACTCTCTTGCCTTCCTTTTATCCCCTTCCGAAAGCATTTCCAATCCAATACTGAGAAATCCTCCTACTTTTCTCAGACTTCCCTGAAGGGTTGAAAAGTCAATGCTTTCTGGTTGATCCGCGACGATCACTTGATTGGCCATATAGGTTAACTCCACCTTGAGCCGGTCCAGGAGAGATCCTTCCTCCATATCTTTTAAGCAGATAGAGAAAAAAAGGTCCTGGTCTTTTAGGACCATCGGAAAGGAAGGAGGAGGGGTGTCTATCACATCTGGAAGATAAATCTCCTTCTCCTCCAGCATTCTTTTAAGCCTTTTGGGATTGAGGTATTGATAGAGGGATAGAGCTTCCTCCATTGGTGGAAATCCTTTATCTTCGAGCCTTGCCTCCCTGAAATGGAGCGCCCTCTCTTCAAGCTCAGCCTTAATCTCCGCATCAGCCTGTTGGAGGACCTTCCAATAGAGGTTGAAATCCAAATCCGCTAAATCCCTTAAGAGTCTTTCAATGGGCTCTTGGAGGGAAGGGTTTAACACTTCGATAAAATAGGTTCCATCGAGGGTAAAAGTTGATCCTTCTTCCTTTTGGGTTTCCCTCACCTCTTCACCCTCTTTAAGATGGGGTCGAATCGTCTTTTTAAGAATGAGTAAAAGTGTATCGACATCCATCGATCGGAGCCATTGGCAAACGACTTCTTGATCACATGAAAGCAATAAGGGAAGCCATTGTTCCACCTTTTCAAGTTGAATCTCATAGCCTCTCCAGAGTTCAAGATCAAGGAGATACTGACACTGGGCGGGAGACATGAGCGAAAGAAGGGGGAAGGCATCCTGTTCTCCAATCTCTTTGATGGTAAAGTAGGCCTCCTCTTCTGGAAGGGTCTGAAAGAGAGCCCTTGGATTTTCTGAAGATAGAATCGCCTCCATCCTCTCCCTTCCTCGTAATTGAAGAAGGACAGATAAATCTCGTTGAATCGGACCTTGATCCTTTAAAAATTCAAGGCCTTGGTCTTCTATACCCATTGCTTCCATCCGCGCCTTGCCAATATTTCAGGAAACCTTCTCAATTCCTGAGACCTTTGAAGGTCTGAGATAAGAAGGACATCCTCGGTATCCACGATCAACATATCCTTTAGCCCAAGGACACCGATGAGTCTCCCATTCTTTGAATAGATGATGGAGTTTTCCGTATCCAGGAGAATCGCATTCCCCTGAACCAGATTTCCACGAGAATCCCTTTCCTTGTCCTTGATTTGGAAAAGGGCATTCCAGCTTCCCACATCACTCCATCCATAATCTCCAGAGATGAGATAAACTTTCTCGGAGGTCTTCTCCATAATTCCATAATCCACAGAAATGGGGGGAAGGGTTGAATAGACCTCTTCAAGAATAGATTCATATCGATTTGACCCCATTGCCTTGGCAATCTTTGAAAGGCCCTCCCCTAATTGAGGCAAATGGAGATTGATTTCAAAAAGAATCCGTTTGGGTTTAAAGATAAAGATCCCCATATTCCAGAAGAAATTTTGACTGATCAGATAGGATTTGGCCTTCTCCAGGTTAGGCTTTTCAATGAACTGTTTTACTTCATAAACTGAAATCCCAGTGGATGAAACAATAATTTTTTCCCCCTTCTTAATATATCCGTACCCCGTTTCAGGATAGGTGGGAACCGCTCCCAATGTCACAATCCCCCCACGTTCAGCAAAGGAGAACCCCATTCTGAGGGCCTCTGCAAAGACTTCTTCTCGCCTAATATAATGATCCGATGGAAGAATGGCAAGGGGTTGGTCCCCGAACTCTCTTTCTGCCCAAAGGGAGGCCAAACCGATACAGGGAGCAGTGTTCTTAGCCTCTGGTTCTTCAATGATTCGGACAGGATGGTGAGCGAAAATCTGATGGACAAGATTACGGTGGTTTCGATTAATAACCAAAAAGATGTTTTCGTCACCTACGATCGGGGCTACCCTCTTATAGGTTTCATAGATGAGGGGATCCGTGCCATAGATAGACAAAAACTGTTTAGGAAGGGCCTGTCTGCTGGCAGGCCAGAAGCGAGTCCCTGAACCTCCTGCCATAATCGCAATGACCATTCCTCTTCACCTCCCCTACTCCATCCCTTGCTCTTTAAACCTTCGATAGAGCCGTTTAAGATGGGCTTTGGGATCTTTGAAATATTCCCTTTTAGAAATATCAATCCACCCCAAGGAAGGAGGTTTCACCTGCCTCTTTTCTTTAAACTCCTTCAAAAGTGAAAGAAACAGTTTGGGGGAGCGATCTTCTCGGAAAAAACCAAAATATCTCTCATGCTGATTTTCACAAATGGGGAGTTTTTCCCAGATAGACCCCTTATAATCCCCATAACACCAGAAGAGAATGCCAAGAAAAGGAAAAGAAAGAAACCTTTTTAAAAGTCTTTCATAATATCCATAGGCCTCATCCTCAAGAACCACTTTTTCATGGCCTGGGGTTTTTGAGGAAGGAATTCCAACCTCTTCTACTAAGACCTCTTTTGAACCCAGCCATTGTGTAAGGAGGCCTAAATAAGGGACTACCTCCTCATCCTTTGAATGATCAGCCCAGGAGGCATAGATAGAATAAGCATGGATTGATAAAAAATCCGTAAACCTTCCCACCTCCTCTGGCCCCATCTTCCGGTCTTCCTCTAAATCCTCTTGGTGGAGCCCCAACGTTACAGGAACCTTTTCATCAACCTTCTTAAGTTCAGAGACCATTTCGTCAAGCCACCTCAGGGCATCATCCTTAGAATCAGGTAAAACAAGATTGGAGGGTTCATTTCCAAGGTCCCATGCCCAGAGGGCTGAATGACCTTTAAGGGCACCCGAGATCTCCCTAATAAGAAATTTCTGTGCCTCTCTTAATTCACGATTCTTATAAAAATTTTGAACCCTGTTCCTTCTCTTCTTCCCCTCAGAAAATATCGGAAAGCGGTCATCCCCTTCTCCAAAATCAAGCATCCAGGGAGGAAGGAAATTTACCCCACTCATATGCCCTGTAAAGAAGGTGGGTAAGATTTTAAGCCCCTTTTGATAGGCACTCTCCATCACCGAAACAAGATGGTCAATCGTCTTGTTTGAGACTTTATGGGGCTGAGGTTGAAAGTCCTCCCAGAGGAGAAAGATTCTAACGACCTCAACCCCTGCCTCTTTCATTCTCGAAAAATCTTCCTCCACCACCGCTTCATCAAACCGGTGCCACCAAGTGGTGGCAGACTCGATGGGCCAATAGTTCAATCCAATTACTCGTTCATCCTTCACAGAGGTTCTCCTCTAAGATCAGGTGACTCTCCCGTAATCATCCTCGAGGCGGATGACATCATTCTCTGAAAAATCTTCCCCTCTTTGAACTTCAATAAAGGAGAGGGGATGAGGTCCTGGATTTTCAATCCGATGAGCGGACCCAACGGGGATATCAATAGAATCCCCTGCTTTTAAAGAAAACTCCTTTCCATCAATCGTCACCTTTGCTTCCCCTACCACAATGACCCAGTGTTCGCTCCGAAGGCGATGCGTTTGATAACTTAAACGATGTCCAGGGTTCACCCAGATCCGTTTGACCTTATGGGTGGGTTGTTCTTCAAGAATTAAAAATCCCCCCCAGGGTCTTTCTTCGCTAAGGATATTCTTTGGGCCTTCTTCATGAAGCATCGATACCATAAATAAATTTCAAAAAATTTTTATGGTAGACTCGATTCTGAAACGAACTCTATCCAGAGCATGACCTTTATATAAAAGACATACTCTCTTTCGTTCTTCCTCCTTCTTCAGAAACGAATAACTTTTTTCTATCCCTAAGGGACTTAAAAAGTTCTATAAATCGGCCTGCGATGGCAGAGGATGAGTTTCTCCTTACGAAATTTTCTGCTCTCTCCAAGGTGGCCTTCACTCGATGACTCCCTTCAAAGACCTCTTTTAAGACGGCCCCCAACTCACTATATTTCAAGACCTCTTGATCAAAGGTCTCAAAAAAGTTGGTGTCATAAGCAAGAATTGGACACCCTGACCCCAGGCACAAAA
>CAZFDM010000054.1:0-14131 GCA_964517975.1 uncultured Syntrophaceae bacterium | reverse complement strand
AGTCTGAGAATTTATCTCTAACACTTGAGAACAAATGGTGTCATGCTGAACTTGGTTCAGCATCTGGTTTTGTCCAAAAGGTGAGATCCTGAAACGAGTTCAGGATGACAAGTCTGTTAAATTTCAAATATTTTTGGTTAGGTTTTTTAGGGTAAGCCCTTGTGGCTTTTTGCTTCTCGGTAAGGGATAAACCCTTACCCTACGAATTGATTTGGGGAAGGGATAAACCTTTACCCTATGAATTGATTTAGGGAAGGGACAAGCCCTTACCCAACATTTTGTGATTATCGGTATCCAGCCGCCTTCCTGCCTGAGGCAGGCAGGAAGTGGCCTGTTGGTCAGGGCCGAATTGAGGGAAAACTTAACCCTCGATATTCTTCTTAAAAAACTCCTTGAGAAGGCCAGGGGGCTTTGGATATGAATTTCTGGTAAATAGTCTTAATAAGACTTGAAGAGACTTCCAGATTAAGATAAGTTAATCCCCATGAACCGGTTCTATCTCTTCCTTCCCATGGGAATCATCGCCATCTCAACCGCATCCATTTTCATTAAGCTCTGCGATGCACCTGCTTTGATTATTGCCACTTACAGGATGGTGATCTCTTCACTCGTATTAGTCCCTTTTGTGGGTTACAAAAAAACATGGAGAGAATGGGAGGATAGTGAGATGGGATGGCTTTTTCTCTCAGGTCTCTTTTTAAGCCTCCATTTTGCCTTCTGGATTGCCTCTCTAAAATTCACCTCTGTCGCAAGCTCCATTGTTTTGGTTACCACTCATCCTATCTTTGTCGGTCTCGGATCGAAGCTTTTCTTAAAGGAGCCCTTAGGAGCCCCTTTGATTCTTGGTATCCTGCTTTCAGTTTTAGGGAGTGGATTGATTGGGTATGGAGATTTTCTTTTAACCCAAGAAGCATTGTTGGGGGATGGACTAGCCCTTCTCGGAGCGATGGCAGCCTCAGGATATTTTCTTGTCGGAAGAAGGATGAGAGCACAACAGGATCTCCTCACCTATATCTTTCCCGTTTATTCAATTTCTGGATTGAGTTTAATCATTCTCTCCCTTTTGTTTCAAAAATCTTTTTTTGGATATTCAACCAACACTTACCTCCTGATGATCCTTCTCGCCCTCATCCCTCAATTGATCGGACATACCACTTTCAACTGGGCCTTGAAATATCTTCCTGCCTCCAGGGTGGCGATTGCCATTTTAGGAGAACCGATCGGTTCGACTTTCCTTGCCTATCTTATTTTAGGCGAAAGACTGACCGTTTTGAAGATTTTAGGAGGAGGCTTTATTCTTTCTGGGATTTTGATTGCCCTTACCCCTATTCACATGCGGAATACTGTCTCGTAATCCTATGCCTCTTCCCCTTTTCAAAAAATCATGGTTCCATATTCCGAAACGATCTTTTAGGAGGAGAGGAATTTCATAGCATTTTTATTGCGCATCTGCTATATGATCAATGGAGGAGTCAAAATGAAGTTTGTCGTCCATGAGCATCACGCGACTCATCTCCATTACGATTTTAGGTTGGAGATTGCCGGAGTTCTCAAATCCTGGGCCATCCCCAAAGGGCCCTCTATGAATCCCTCTGAAAAAAGGCTTGCGGTGATGGTGGAGGATCATCCCCTTGAGTATGGCGAGTTTGAAGGAATTATTCCACCAGGCTATTACGGAGCAGGACCAGTTCTCATTTGGGACTCCGGTGAGTTTCAGCCAGAAGGAGACCCAGAACTCGGAATAAAAGAGGGGAAACTTCGTTTTACCTTAAAAGGGAAGAAACTGAAAGGAACCTTCTCCCTCATATTAATGAAAGGGAGAGGTACTGGAAAGGATTGGCTTCTCATGAAAGGCCAGGATTCCTTTGCTCAAAATGACTGGAAGATTAAAGAGGAATTGACACCCGCAAAAAAGAAAAAACTTACCGAAAAGATCCCGCCCTGTGAGACCTCTTGATTTTAGACCAGACGGAAAAGTTGGTCATTGGAGAACTTCAAGAAACTCCGTCTCCAGGAGATGTAGAACTTAATCTTATCTGGAGGGGAGAACGGTCCCATGGATAAAGAATCCATGCGTTTAAAAAAGTAATCATTGTTTTTATAATGCCTTACTTTCGAGGGCTGTCTCCTCCCTGGGTATTCTCGTTTTATAGAATGAGCGCCACACAAAGATAACGCCGAGAATGAAGAGGGGAATGGCAATGTAAGGAGCGAAGTTTGTGGAACCGGGGTTGGACTCCTTCGCATGGGTTGCCATTTCGATCGCAATTTCGGTGGCAAGCAGACCAAAGAGAGTCGAAAACTTGATGATTGGGTTGAGAGAAACCGCGGAAGTGTCTTTGAAGGGATCGCCCACGGTATCGCCAATCACTGTTGCGGCATGAAGGGCCGAACCCTTTTCATTCAGATCCACTTCAACGATCTTCTTTGCGTTGTCCCAGGCCCCTCCGGCGTTGGCCATATAAATGGCCTGAAAGAGACCAAAACAGGCAATCGAGATCAGATAGGCAACGAAAAAGTTTGGATTAAATAGGGCAAAGGCAAGTGTGATGGACATCAAGGCAATAAAGATATTCCACATTCCTTTTTGGGCATAATGGGTGCATATCCTTACCACTGTTTTAGAATCCTCGATATCCGCTACGGTTTTATCCAAGTTCATATTTCTTTTTATAAATTCGACCGCACGGTAGGCTCCGGTAGCCACGGCTTGAATGGAGGCACCACTGAACCAGAAGATGACCGCTCCTCCACAGATCAGGCCAAGTAAAATGGGTGCATCGGTCAGGTTTACATGAAGCATGTTTTTGCTTTTGAGGAGAAGGATAATTGAGAAGATCATCGTGGTAGCTCCGCAGACTGCCGTGCCGATCAGTACGGGTTTGGCGGTTGCCTTGAATGTGTTTCCTGCAGAGTCGTTGGCCTCAAGGTAATGCTTTCCTTCCTCAAAATTGGGTTCAAACCCAAAGTCCCTCTTGATCTCATCTTTAATACCAGGAATGGACTCCGTTTGGGAAAGTTCGAAGATGGACTGGGCATTGTCTGTTACTGGACCATAGCTATCCACTGCGATGTTGACCGGGCCCATACATAAGAACCCATAGGCGACCAGACCAAAAGCAAAGATGGATGGATAGTTGATGACTTCAGGGGGAATGGCAAGGCTGACATAATAGGCAATACTCATGAGGAAAGCAATGAGGATTCCTTTGTAAAAGGCGCTAAAGTTTCCAGAAACAATACCTGAAAGGATAGTAAGAGAGGCACCACCCTCGCGTGTAGCAGTCACAATTTCTTGAACATGTTTCGATTTAGAACTGGTAAAAATCTTAGTAAATTCAGGAATAAGGACCGCTGCCAGTGTACCGCAACTGATGATCGTGGCAAGTTGCCACCAGACATGGGGCATCGGAGTCAGGACGCCATCTTTAATAACCTGGAGGTCACTGATCAAGAGGTAACTCATACCAAAAGAAGTGCTGATACATAGGGTCGCAGCAATCCATATCAATCTCATCAGGGGCTCTTCGAAATCGATCTCTTTCTTTCCGCGATACTTTACAGAAGAGATAGCCTGATTGACAAAGTAGGAGAGCCCTGAACAGAAGTCCATCAGGAACCGCATAGTAAAAATCCAGACAATCAGTTTGCCTTGGATGGCCTCTTTGATCTCCAGACTGGGACTCACCACGGCAAGCGTAATAAAGGCAATCAGTGCAACGCCTGTTACACCATAGGTTTCAAAGCCATCCGCCGTTGGCCCTACACTATCTCCTGCATTATCACCCGTACAATCAGCGATGACACCTGGGTTGCGAGGATCGTCTTCTTTTACTTTGAATACAATCTTCATGAGGTCGGATCCTATGTCGGCAATCTTGGTAAAGATACCCCCTGCGATTCGAAGAGCAGAGGCACCCAGAGACTCACCAATGGCAAATCCCAAGAAGCAATATCCCACAATGTTTCGGGGCACAAACAGTAAGATGATCACCATCATGACCAGTTCAAGGGAGATGAGGAAAAGCCCCACGCTCATTCCGGAACGGAGTGGGATATTGACTACATCCCAGGGCTTTCCTGCGAGAGAAGCAAAGGCTGTTCGAGCATTCGCATAGGTATTGATACGGATGCCATACCAGGCCACACTATAGGAGCCTCCCATTCCAACTACTGAAAAGAGAAGGACTAATAAGAGGGTTGGAATTCCCTCACCTTTTAGAACCAGGAAATAGAATGCCATGCAGATGGCGATAAAGAGAAATAACATGACAAGAAATTTCCCCTGCTGAATCAGGTAAGTGCGACAGGTTTGATAGATGGTTTCAGCGACCTTAAGCATCGATTCATGGGCCCTCAGTCTTTTGACCTGATGGCGAAGAAATAGGCTAATACCAAGCGTGCCTGCAATGATACAAGCCCCATAAAAGAGGAGATACCATGGCCTGATATTCCACAGTTTGGTATATGGGGCACCCTTATGTAAATCGGGTATGGCCAAATCTGCTTCACTGGCAAACCCCAATAGGGGAAGTAGAATGTAAGCAGTAACTATTATCATTAAGAATAAGAATCTTTTTAAGATTAATCTTTTTACCTTCATCGTCCATTCTCCTTATAAATTTATATTTTGATGAAGTGGGATTACTGGGGAAGAATATGGCTTTTTGTATTCGGCTATATTTTGAAAGGTTCCATAAGTTTTAAAGTATCGTTCAAGAATGACCCGAAATCGTGGTAAATATATAATATAAATTGGAGGTAGTCAAGAAATTTTTCACAAATTAAAATTGAACTATTTATCAGTTAATTTTTGAAAAATAACTATCTAAAATCATTTATCTTTTTTAATTGGGAAATGGATAACATAACTACTTCTTTACTTCTTAACGAGATATAGAACGTTCCCAAACAGAGGCCTCTGAAAAAGTTGTTTTTATATGGGAGGGTAAGGTTCAAACCCCTTCGGCTACGGGCATTGATCATTTTAATTTGGTAATTATCGTTTTAAGAAAATTTGTAGGGTAAGCCCTTGTGGCTTACCGCATATCGGTAAGGGACAAGCCCTTACCCTACCTACAGATTGAGGTAAGGGATAAACCCTTACCCTACAATCATTATCAGCATCCGCCCGCCTGATACGGGAAGGTTTTTCACCTATTCTCCCATACTGGAGAATGGTTTATGGCATACTTTTTCAGAGCTCCCAATCACCTTAATTGACATAGTAAAATCTATCAGGCATAATAAATTAAATAAAAAATTAAGAATTGCTAGGGGAGCTCATTAGGGCTGAGAGTCTCTATTCCGTTGGGGTAGGGAGACCCTTTGAACCTGTTTGGGTAATTCCAGCGTAGGGAAGCGGAAAATTTAACTAAAAAGCCGTAATACCTCCATTGGAATTACGGCTTTTTGATTTTTAAAAATCCTATGTGGGAGGATAAAGGTGCTTGACGAAAAGGTAATCACACAGGCAATTGTTGAACGATACTTTCGGAAACTGAGAGACAACCTTTCCATTGATGTGGCCGTAGTGGGAGGAGGACCATCGGGGTTGGTCTGCTCCTACTTCATCGCCAAAAATGGATTTAAGGTTGCCCTCTTTGAAAGGAAACTTTCCATCGGAGGAGGAATGTGGGGCGGTGGGATGATGTTTAACGAGATTGTTGTCCAGAAAGAAGGAAAGAGAATCCTTGATGAGTTTGAGATTCGTTCTCAACCCTACGGAGAGGACTATTTTACAGCGGATTCTATTGAAGCCATCTCTTCTCTTTGTTCCAAAACGGTCAAATCGGGAGTAACCCTATTTAATCTCATCAGTGCTGAGGATATCCTCCTTAAACAGAATCGTGTGGCAGGACTTGTCCTCAACTGGACAGCGGTCGAGATGGCCAATCTTCATGTAGATCCTTTGACCATCCAATCCAAGGTGGTGGTCGATGCCACAGGCCATGCCACGGAAGTAGTGGCCCTTTTACAAAAAAAGAATGAGGTCCGACTCTTCACGGAGACAGGAAAGATTATGGGAGAGCGGTCTTTATGGGCAGAGGTCGCAGAGAGGGATACGATGAACAATACCCGGGAAGTCTATCCTGGCCTTTATGTGACGGGGATGGCAGCCAATGCTACCTTTGGTTCCTATCGAATGGGTCCGATCTTTGGTGGGATGCTTCTCTCGGGAGAAAAGGCAGCCTCTTTGGTCGTAGAGGAGTTGAGGAGATTGAAATGAGGAGGGTGCTTACCATTGCTGGATCTGATTCTGGAGGTGGAGCAGGAGTTCAAGCAGACCTAAAGACCATCACGCTATTAGGGGAATATGGGATGAGTGTTTTGACTGCCCTCACCGCCCAGAATACAAGAGGGGTCCATGCCATTCATGAAGTCCCTGCCCCATTTGTGGAGAAGCAGATTGAAGTGGTTCTTTCTGACATTGGCGCTGATGCCATCAAGACAGGAATGCTCCTCAATGCGGAGATCATTGGGGTCGTTGCTAAAAAGATTGCTCAATATGGAGTGAAAAAAGTGGTAGTCGATCCAGTGATGGTCGCAAAAAATGGTACTTCCCTTCTTCGAGAAGATGGATGCGAGGCATTGATCAAGAGATTAATTCCCCTTGCAATGGTGGTGACCCCAAACCTAATGGAAGCCTCTGTCCTTTCCAGATCAAAGGTAAGTAACCTTGAAGAGATGAAGAGGGCTGCTCATCGAATCTATCAGTTTGGACCAGCGTATGTTTTGGTCAAAGGCGGGCACCTGAAAGGAATGGCTGTTGATATCCTTTATGATGGGAAAAGATTTACGGAGATGGGGGCCCAAAGGGTCGAATCGAAAAATACCCATGGGACAGGCTGTACGTTTGCCTCAGCCCTTGCAACCTTTCTCGCCAAAGGAGAGGAAATCTCAGAGGCAGTAAGAAGGGCAAAAAACTTTATCACGTTAGCCATCCAGTCTGGGCTTAGAATCGGTAAAGGAAATGGCCCAACCAATCCCTCCGCTTATATCCATAAAGAGATAGAGCGATATCGAGTGATTCAGGAGTTGAAAAAGGCTATTGAGACGTTGAAGGGTGAAAAGATTGGATACCTCATTCCAGAAGTCTCCTCTAATTTGGGCTACGCCCTTCCTTTTGCTGAGACGCTTGAGGAAGTCGCTGCCTTCCCAGGGAGGATCATCCGATTTAGAGATTCAATTCTAACCCCCAGCGATCCTGAGTTTGGGGCTTCCAAACATATTGCCAGAATTATTTTGACCCTCATGAAATTCGATTCGGAATACCGTTCGGCTATGAATATCCGTTATTCAAAAGAGAATGTAGTGAAGTTAAAGGAGAAAGGCTTTAGGGTGGGCCATTTTGACCGAAGGTCTGAGCCAAAGAGGATTAAAGAAGAGGAGGGATCTTCCCTTGAGTGGGGTGTCAGAGAAGTGTTGATAAAGTTTAGGAGGGTTCCTGATGTCATTTATGACGAAGGGGACATGGGTAAAGAACCCATGATCCGAGTATTGGGAAGAAACCCGATGGAAGTCGTTTGTAAAATATTGAAGGCAGTCGGCAGAAATCCTTAAATGGGGAAAAGGATGGCTGTAAGAGTTTGATCCTTTGCTCTTTTCTACATCCTGCCACCTGGGGTAAACGATATGACACAGAAGACAGAAGCTCAAAAGGGAATAGTGACTAAAGAGATGGAGGTCGTGGCCAGAGAAGAGGGGGTATCTCAAGATTGGCTTAGGGAGAAGGTTGCTTCAGGCCGGATCATTATACCCCTCAATCGAAATCACCATGGGGTAACCCCTTTGGGAATTGGAGAGGGACTACGAATCAAGGTGAATACAAATCTTGGAACTTCTCAAGATCACATCGATCTGGAGGAGGAGTTAAAAAAACTCGAGGTGGCCATTCAGGCAGGAACCGATACGATTATGGATCTAAGCACAGGTGGAGATATTGATACCATTCGCCGAGAGATCATCCGTCATTCAACGGTTCCCGTGGGGACCGTTCCCATTTATGAGGCCGCCATTGAAGCAGTAAGGAAAAGAAAGGCTCTTTCAAACATGACGGTGGAAGATATTTTTGAAGTTATTGAGCGTCAGGCAGAAGAAGGTGTTGATTTTATGACCCTTCACTGTGGGGTGACACGTCAGAGTGTTGAAAGACTTAGGCATAGTCATAGAACAATGGGAGTAGTCAGTCGAGGAGGATCTTTTCTCATTGAGTGGATGATTTATAACGGGAAGGAAAATCCACTTTATGAATATTATGATCGAATCTTAGAGGTCGCCAAACACTATGATGTTACCCTGAGCCTTGGGGATGGATTGAGGCCGGGTTGTTTGGCGGATGCGACGGATAGAGCCCAGATCGAAGAGACGATTCTTCTTGGAGAGCTCACGGAGAGGGCTTGGGCTGAAGGTGTCCAAGTGATGATCGAGGGGCCAGGTCATGTCCCCCTTGACCAGATTGAGGCAAACGTCCTTTTAGAAAAAAAATTATGTAAGGGCGCCCCATTTTATGTGCTTGGCCCTTTGGTTACAGATATCTCTCCAGGATACGACCACATAACCTGTGCGATCGGGGGTGCCATCGCGGGCATGGCAGGAGCAGATTTCCTCTGCTATGTGACTCCCTCTGAACATCTCAAACTTCCTTCCGTTGAGGATGTAAGAGAAGGAGTCATTGCCACCCGCATCGCAGGCCATGCCGCAGACATCGCAAGGGGAAATCCAAAGGCGATTCAGCAGGATTGGGAGATGTCAAAGGCCCGAAGGGCTTTTGACTGGGAAAGACAGATCTGTCTCTCCATCGATCCTGAGAAGGCGCGGCGTTACCGCGAAGAGGGAAAATCTAAAACCGAAGAGGCCTGCACCATGTGCGGAGAGTTCTGCGCCATCAAAAGAGTGAAGGACTTTTTTGAAAAAACCCAAACCTAAAGACTCCGTAATCTTTATCCTCTGTTCCGTCTGTCTCTCAGGGAGGTCCACTCACCGAGTAATCCATTTATCAGGGGAAAAAGATGCTGACGTTTTTAAAGGAGAGCCCTGAAAGAGGTTTGAGTGGTAATAATAATGGTGGGTGAGTTGGGGTGAAAAACCCTTCCAAGCTCAGGCGGGCAGGAGGCCAGATACCGACCATAACTATCTGTAGGGTAAGGGCTTGTCCCTTACCTCAATCTGTAGGGTAAGGGCTTGCCCCTTACCGATATGCGGTAAGCCACAAGGGCTTACCCTATAAAAAACAACCTATCAAGGGTTACCCTAAAAATTTTCTTAAAACGATGAGGTCCCTTTAAAAGAATCCATTGTAAATGGAATCATTTTAAAATATAATAATTTTAATCTCTCCAAAAGAAGGAGTTTCTTACATTTGGCCGAGCAAAAAGGACAATCCCTTCCCCGAACTCAGAACTATGTGGTGGCACGCTACCGGAATGGGAGTATGATAAAAGGGATCACCTATGACTTTGGGCCTCAGAAAAAGGGATTCCATGTTGTGGAATTAGAGGGGGAGAATGAGAAGCAAGGGGGAAAAGTCCATGAGGTTCTATTTTCTGAACTGAAGGCAGTCTTCTTCGTTAAGTCCCTTGAAGGAAGAAAAGGCCCCCCTTCTCTTAAGGGTCTTCTTGAAAAAGAGGAGGAAGAGGATTCTCCTGGTTTCCTTAAAGTGAAGGTTACTTTTATTGATGGGGAGACATTAGTGGGCACAACTTATGGGTTCAATCCAGAAAGAGAGGGGTTTTTCGTTATCCCACTGGAGAAGAATAGCAATAACCTAAGAATCTTTGTTATTTCGGGTGCGATAAAAAATATCGAAACCTGGAGATGAAAAGGACCAGAGGAGTTTGGTGCGATGGAGATTGAGGTGAAATTATTTGCGACCCTTCGAGACTACCTTCCAAAGGGAAGTGCACAGTTTTCCTGCAAGATGGAGATCGATGGCCATACCCGAGTGAAGGATATTCTTACAAGGCTTAAAATACCTGAGGAGATGCCCAAGATCATCCTGGTCAATGGCGTTCATGCCAGAAAGGATCAGGTTTTAAAGGAAGGCGACGTCCTGAGCGTATTCCCCCCTGTGGCAGGGGGATAAAAGTGATCAAAGGTCAGTTTTCAATACCCATTGATCATGGATAATTGGAGATTGATGAATAAAAATTGGTTATTTCTTTTCCTCTTTTAATTCCTTAAGCCTCTTCTGTATTCTTTCCTTTTGATCAGGTTTGGGTTCCAATCTTAGTACCCGTTCAAAGAGCTCCAGGGCTTCTTGGGTTCGGTTCAGTTTCAAATAACCCTCCGCGAGATGTTCGGTAATAATGGGGTCATCTGGAGTTAGTTGGTTTGCTTTCTCAAGATGGATAATAGCCTTTTCATAATCTCCTAATTTAAAATAGACCCAACCCAAACTGTCGGTGATATACCCCATATTGGGTTTCAGAGTCATCGCCTTCTGGATCATCTCGAGTGCCTCATCGAGATGGATTCCTCGGTCTGCATAGGAGTAACCCAGGTAGTTCAGGGCATCGGCAGAGTCGGGATTTAGTCGAAGGACTTCCTTCATATGGAGGACCATCTTATCGAAGTCTCCCAATTTGTCATAGATCGCCCCTATTTGATAGAGGAGATCTACATTCTCTTTATTCTGCTCAAGCCCCTTTTTTAGAACCTCTAAGGCCTTTTGGAGTTGGTTCTCTCTGTCAAAGAGCGAAGAGAGAATCAGGTAGAGGTCTGGATTATTGGGTTTGGTTCGGATCGCCTCCTCAACGGTTCGAATCGCCTCTTCAGTCTTTTTCTGTTTCGTCAAGACGAGCACCATGCCCCTGACCGAATCGGCGTAGAGGGTGGATTCAGGAGATATCTTTTTGAATTCTGAGATGGCCTGATCCAAGACTCCTTTCTCCAAGTAGGCCGCTCCCAAGAAATACCTTGCCCGATCATCGTTTGGCTGGGCGGCAAGGACAAAGTTGAATTCCAAGATGGCTTGATCGAACTTCCCTTGCTCCATATAGATCAGCCCCATTTTCATCCGGATGTTGAAGTCTCGCGAATCGTATCTCTGCATTTCCCGAAACTGATCCAAGGCCTCATCATACTTCTTCTTTTTGATATAGATCTGTCCCAAACGTCCCCTTGCCATTCGGTGATCTGGATCAAGGCTGAGTATCTTCTGATAAACCTCTATTGCCTTTTCAGGCTCATCGAGAATTTCATGTGTGATTCCCAGATCCATCCAGACCGAGATCATAGAGGGTTCAATCGATAGGGCTTTTAAAAAGGACTCCTTTGCCTTTTCATACGATTTCATCTCCGCATATATCCTTCCTAAGGAGTAGAATCCAATGGCGGAGTTGGGCTCAATCTTGAGAAACTGTTGGATAAGGTCAATAGCCTTTTCATATTCCCGTATTTCTGCATAAAGAGAACTCAAATAGAAGTAACTCTCTCGGTTTTTGGGATCAATGGCAATCACCTTTTTATAGGATTCGATGGCGAGTTGGTTCTTTTTTAAGGTGGAGTAAATCCCACCTAAAAGAAGGTGAGCGGAAATAAACTCAGGGTCTTGACGAAGGGCGGCCTGACATTCCTCGATGGCCTCGTTGAGGAGTCCTTTATGAATGTAGAGGGTGGCCAGTTCAACACGGAGGAAAGGCTCTTTTTCGTCCTCGGATACAGCCTTCTTAAGAGCCTCGATGCTCTCATCCAGTTTACCCTCTTTCAGTTTCATCTGGGAAAGGAGAAAGTGGTAATAAGCCGATGGGCTTGAGGAAAGGGTTTTCTTCTTTACTTTCGCCTTTTCGGAGGCGACTTTGGGAGGATTTGTCTCTGAGGCCTTTCGGAATTCATAACTCCCTGAACAGTTTCCAAAGACCAGAAAGGATAAGAGGAAAATTAAGAGCGTGCTCGGTGTTAACCTCATCAATCTATCCATAACAGACTTTAATTTTAAAGTCAAAACTTAAGGGGGTTGGAGAATGGTTTTTAGGGTGTGAGATTGGGCATACCCCTCAATCACCTTTCTGTAAACATCCTTTACATAATTGAATTTTTTAAAAATTATCTTAATCTTTTATTAAAATCGCACCTGAAAACCCCGTCCTGTGGATGGGGATGAAAGGTGTGTATGCTGAAAGGAGAAAAAATAAACCAGATGTGGAAACAAGTTCAGCATGACATGACGGTTAGGTTCTGGCCTTTTTGTCATCCCGAACTTGTTTCGGGATCTCAGTTTTGGGTTTTAGAATTTAGGTTTTAAAGCCCCGCCCTGTGGGCGGGGTTCTTTACTATGAGATCTCTGAAAAAGACCCTCCCATACTGGAATTTGGTTATTATATATTTTTCAGAGGTCTCATTATTTGTATCTGACCCCCTGACCACCGCAGGTTTTTTTCACTCTCTCTCACCAATTATTTATAATGCCTAAAAACTATTAAGGTCTAAAATATTTTTTTATGGAGAGGACAATAGTCTTGGCCATCTTTTCTTGGAAATCGCTCTGGTTAAGAAGGTATTCATCCTCTCGGTTGCTGATAAAGGCCATTTCTACCAGGACTGAAGGGATATCGGGTGCTTTTAAAACGATAAAATTGGCCTGCCGGTAGGTCGGGTACTTTAATCCATTTATGTTTTTGATATTCTCAAGGAGAATTTCTGCAAATCGAAAACTTTCCTTCATGGAATTGTTTTGCATGAGGTCTAATAGAATCTGGTTAAGGTTAGGGTCTTTTACCATGGAGGTGGGTTTTAGGACAGCCCCTCCCAAGATATTGGACATATTCTCCTTATCGGCTAAGATCTTAGCCGCCTCGTCTGTGGCCCCCGAGAGGGAAAGACAGTAAACAGAAGACCCACGGGCCTTGGGATTAAAACTTCCATCGGTATGGAGGCTGATGAGAAGGTCTGCGCCATAGTCTCTTGCAATTTTAATCCTTTCTTCAAGTGGAATGAAATAATCTCCCTTTCGTGTAAGAAAACCCTGTATTCCCTTTTCTTTTTTTAAGAGATGGAGAATCTTTTCACCCACCTTAAGCACTATTTCCTTTTCCATTGTCTTTTTAGGACCAATGGCCCCTGGATCTTCTCCACCATGCCCTGGGTCAATGACAACAATCTTTGTCCCCTTGGGGGTTGCCTCTTTCTGTTTCTGTCTATCCTCTTGCTCTTTTTTCTCCTGGACGAGATCAACCAGATCGATGACAAGACGATGGGGTTTATCGAGGTAAGGCTTCAAGGGAAAGATATTGACATGGAGAGGTCTCTTTTGATGGAGGATGAGCCTCACTTCGCCCTTTTCTATTTCAGTCAAACTCAATCTTATTAGAAAAGGATCATTGATCTCTAATTCTCTTTTGGGTGTGCGGAGAGTGGCCTTTTTAAGGATTAAGTGAACTTGAAGTGGTTTCTCCTGAGGGAGGCTTTCATATTGAATAGGTTCAGAAAGATCCAGAACGACTCGAGTGTGGTCCGGAGCAGACCAGAACCTGATATCGGTAATCAAAACGGGTGGAGAAGGATTGGTTTGGTGAAGAGGGAAAAAGGTCCCAATGAAAGAAATAAAAATAATTTTAAGAAAAATTCTCATCTCCTTGAGGTATGGATACCATACCAGAAGGATTCTGTCAAACCCCTTTACCCTGTTTTATTGATCCGACAAGGGATTCCTCTTAGAAGGGTCGATCCAATGGCAGGATCATAAGGAGGGTTATTGTCGGTCAGGACATTGAGGTTTGACTCCTTCCATCCAAACAGTTCAAGATCACCCCTTTCAGGAAACCACCAACCAAAACTGGCAATGATCACCCTTGGATCTATTTCACTATTGAATATGGCCTTTTGACGAATTATTCCCATTTTTGTCTCAATAGAGATCCAATCCCCCTCATGGATCTCAAGTTCCAATGCGGTTTCAGGATGGATAAGAACGATTGGATCTGGTGAATGTTTTCTGAGGGAAGGAATGTTTCGAAAAGAGGAGTGGAAGTAAAAAGGGTCTTTTGCAGAAGTGAGAATTAGTGAATATTCTTTTAAGTCTTCTTGAAGGGGAAAAGTAGATTCTTGCCATTCTTGATAGGTAGGAAGGGGGGGATAGCCCCATTCCTTCATCTTTTGAGAATTGATTTCGAATTTCCTGGAAGGGGTATTG
>CAZFDM010000053.1:0-2686 GCA_964517975.1 uncultured Syntrophaceae bacterium | reverse complement strand
GCATCTCCATTTTTGGCTTCAATGATCTTATAGGGAAGGATCTTTAAATCCCTCTGAACTTCTTTGTCCGTGTACTTCCTTCCCATCAATCGTTTAATGGAGAAGATAGTGTTTTCGGAATTGGTGATGGCTTGACGTTTTGCAATCTGACCCACCACCCGTTCCCCTTTATCTGTAAAGGCAACAACGGAAGGAGTAGTTCTGCTTCCCTCAGGATTGGCAATCACCACGGGGTCTCCTCCCTCCATCACTGCCACGACTGAGTTTGTTGTTCCTAAATCAATTCCAATTGTCTTTGCCATAGTCATTCCCTCACTTTCTTTAAAATGGATTTAAAACCATTCCGCTCTCTAATCCTCCTTTTTAGGGAGTTTCGCCACGGATACTGTTGCTGGTCTTAAGAGACGATCGTTCAAAAAATACCCCTTCTGAAACTCTTCTAACACCTGATTGGGTTCGTGTTGATCGGTTTCTATCACCACCATCGCTTCATGGATGGTCGGATCAAAGGGTTTCCCAACAGATTCTACTGGAGAAACCCCAAATTTATTAAGAGTTTGATGGAGTTGTTGAAGGGTCAATCGAACCCCCTCGATCAAGACATTGGCGTCCTCCACCTTTTCAGCATGGTTGACCGCCCTTTCTAAGTTATCCACGAAAGGCAATATGGCTTTAATCAGATCCTCATTGGCAAATTTCCTCCAATCCTCCTTCTCTTTTAAGGCCCTCTTTTTGTAATTCTCCAGATCTGCTGCAAGCCTCAACATCCGATCATAATTCTCCTTTGCCTCTTTTTCCTTTTCCTCTAATTTGATTTTTAATTCCTGGATTTCTTTTTCTATCTCCTCCTTCTTTTTTTTAGACTTTTGAGTTTTCAGTTCAGAGGTAGATTCTATCTCCTGTTTTGTTGTCCCCTCCACCTCTAAGGTAAGATCGTTTTGCATTCTATCCATCTCCTCCATGTCCTTCACTCCGAACTCCTATTGAGACTCCAAGATTTCGGATAAAAGTTTTGCAGAATAATCTACCAAAGGAATTACTTTTGAATAGTTCATCCTCTGAGGCCCAATAACCCCTACTGCTCCCCATACTTCCCCACCACAACCATAGGTTGCGGTGACCAGGCTACAGGTTTCTATTTCTTGAATCTGACTTTCGGATCCGATGACGATCTGGACCCCTTTGGGTTCCATAAATTTGTCCAATAGTTTTACCATAGTTGCCTTTTCCTCAAAGGCGCGGAAGAGATCCCTCATTCTCTTCCCATCTCCAAACTCGGGTTCGCTAAGAATGTATGACCTCCCTTCAATGAAAACATCGGTCTCATCGATCATAGAAAAGGCCTTCTCACCCAGTTTAAAGGCCTGCTCGAATAGGTGGTCATAAGCCGTTTTCATCACCTTCATCTGCTCCAGAAGTCTCTCTTTAACCTGGTAGAGGGTAAGGCCCGTGAGAAAACCATTTAGGTAGTCAGACAGATGATCCAACTCGGATTGTGAAAATTCATTTTCGACCTCGATGACTCTATTATGGACGGACCCATTTGTCCCCACGAGAATCGCCAGAACAAGGTTTCTTCTTAATTTCACAAATTCGATATGTTGAAGAACAACCATTCCCATTTTGGGGGCCCAAACCACCCCCAAATAGTGAGTGGTGGATGAAAGGATTCTACAGGTCTCGCGGAAAAGATCCGTTCCTTCAATCTGGTAATTCAAATATTTTGATCGAATCTCCCTCTGTTCTTGATCGCTCAGTTCATGGATATCAAGAATCGAATCCACATAAAACCGCAACCCCTTCTCTGTGGGGACCCTTCCTGCAGAGGTATGGGGTTGGAAGAGAAGTCCTATTTCCTCCAAATCGGCCATGATGTTTCTGATCGTGGCAGGGCTAAGATGAAGCCCTGATTTTTTTGAAATGGTCCTTGACCCCACAGGCTCGGCCGTACGGATGTAATCCTCCACAACCATTCTAAAAACTTCTTTCATTCTTTCTGGGAGAAAGATATTCATTTTAGCATTCCTTTATCTCTCTATAATCTCTACTAAAATAATTATGAAGGGGATATTTGTCAAGAAAGTAAATCGGTTGATTAACCCTCTTCTAATTCATTTTTCATAATATTATCAAGCAGTTCTATTTCCTCAGTCGATTTTTGAAGATAGAAGGATTGCTCAAACAATCGGTGGTAACTACTCCACTTCGATCCCTCTTGACCTTGTGTTTTTAAAAACTGTTGAATCCCATTGATTTTGGCATCCATATCATCAAGAAAATGGAGCATGATGGCTTCCAAGGTCATTGGTTTTTTGGGTGATCCCCATGCATATTGACCATGGTGACTGAGGATGAGATGCTTGAGAAGATTTGAAAGATCTTTGGGAAAATCAGGAAGTTGACGAATCTTTTCTTCCAATCTCTCTATCCCAAGGATAATGTGACCAAGAAGACGACCTTCATCCGAGTACCCCAGGGAGCGATGATAGGTAAGTTCATCGATCTTTCCTAAGTCGTGGAGAATGGAGGAGGTCAAAAGGATGTCCAAATCTAAGTTTTCATAATGGGTAACGTTTTTCAATACCAGTTGGCATAGGGATAGAGTATGTTCCAGAAGTCCCCCAAGGTAGTTATGGTGAAGCCATTTGGAGGCAGGGGCCATTTTAAATTTTTCCTTAAAGACCTC
>CAZFDM010000052.1:0-2383 GCA_964517975.1 uncultured Syntrophaceae bacterium | reverse complement strand
CCCGCTCCGACCATGGCAGTAGCACCTGGCATGGGATAACCTTTTAAAAACTCATAATTCACATCCGTCAGATTCTCCCCGGCTATAAAAACTTCGCCCTCCCATTTTCCTGAAGGGGGTTTGTAACGATATGCGATTTTTCCGTTCACCAAATAATAACTTCCAACCTTGCCAGGTATTGCAGTCGGATAACGAGGATTTGAGGCAAAACGGTGATCCACATATTGAGTATCCAAATTGATAAAGAATCTTTCCCAAAGGCAATAGGAGATACCTGCGCTTAATGTTTTTCGAGGGGCATAGGGGAGGTCATAAGGGCTTGGTGAGAGATAGGTCCCTCCAATAAAAAAATCAAGATTTCTAAAAGGGGTAAGTGTCGCAGTGAGTTCAACCCCTCTTGTTCGATAGACCGCTAAATTCTCAAACCGTCGAGGAGGGGCTTTGAAGATGAGGCGATTCTCGCCGGAGTCGTAAAACAAGGAAACATCCGCTTTCAGCCATCGAGTAATTTTCTGGGCTACCCCCACTTCAAAATGATCTATCTTCTCTGGCTTAAGGTCCTTCCAAGCATCTCCTCTATTCCAAACCAGATAATTGAAAACCGTATACACCCCAGGCAGATTGAATCCATGGGCGTACTGGGCATAAAATTCAGTGTCTTGATATTTCAGGACCACTCCTGCTTGAGGCCCAAGGTCATTACCGAAGTGTTTGCTCATATTGTACCGGAGACCGAAAGAGGGGATAATTTGGAACTCTTTGCCAAAAGTATGTTTAATAGCAAAGTATGGGGCAGAATTATAGAAATGGGTATCCTCTAACTCTGTAATTCTAATTTTTGGAGGAGCAGGTCGGTTGAAGCGAACCTCTTTAAACTTCCCACCGTAGACATCATAATCATATCCCACGATGATCTCTCCAGATTTCCACAGCCTCAACTTCTGCTGGATACGAATTCCATAATTGTTCCAATCCGTATTGCTGTCGAAAGGCCCTACTCCATCCCACTGATCTTTCCACCGGATCTGACCATCGTCGTAATAGATTTTAATGAACCCATCTGCGATCTTATATTTATTCGAGAGCGTCAGATCGAACGCCTGATCCCGAAGCCCGAACCGTGGTGTTACAGGGAGGCGGGGGGACCCCTTTACTCCGGGGTCATCTGCCCAACTCGATGCTCGATTGGTGGTAAAAGATAAATCCCAGTGATCTAAGAATTGGTATCCCATACGTCCAAAATAATTTTGGACCTGTCCATCAGCATCTCTTCGATGTCCATCACTGCTCTTGTAATTTCCTGTGAGATAATAATCGAATCGGTCTTTCTTCCCTCCATGCTCAATCCATTGATCAAAAGTTTTATAGGTCCCATAAGCCGTTCGGATCTTTGTGATAAAACCATCCTCCTTCATTCGTTTGGTCACCAAATTCACCGCCCCATAAGCCATATTTCCAAAAAGGACAGGTTGTGCTCCTTTATAGACATCGATATGATCTAAATTATTAACACTTAACATATCCATTAACGGGTGGGTCCAGATACCAACAAAACTCGGTCTTCCATCAATAAGGGTAGAGATTTCTGCCCCAGGTCTCTCTGCCCCCATCCCTCGGATGAAAATTGCTCCTCCCTGAGCTCCTCCATAACTTCCGACCAAATTATACCGGGAGATCGTTACCCCAGGGACTCTCCTTAACGCAGATTGAAAATCCATCGCATTAAGATCTTCAATCTGTTTTTCACTTACCGTGGTAATTCGAGAAGCATATTCGTTTACCCAATTTCCTTCAATAATTGGAGTGGAAACTACCCGTACTTCTTCTAAGGTAATCTCCTTCTGTTCTTCAGGCCAACTCTCTTTAGGGAGATAAACCAAAATAAGCAATAGAACCCCCAGACCAAGCCCTAATCCTCTCTTCCTCATTTTTCCAATCCTCCTTTCCAATAAAAAAACCACGAAGGATTCCATTTCTATGGAACTTCAAACCTTCGTGGTTTTACTTTTGGCCAAAATTAAAAAAGCCACAAAGTTAAGGTCTTCTGACCCAAAAACCTTCGTGGCTTTTAACGGATTTTTTAATCGATTCTGAATTATTTGTCAAGAAAAATTTGTGGTTTTGTCCCGATTTACTCGCTAGGGTAATTTGAGGTAGTTAGTGACCTGGAAAAGTTTTAAATGATTCATGCGCCCCTGTTGAGTTTTAGAAAAAAGGTGTAGAAAAAGGTGTTAGGCCTTGAAATGTGAATGAAGGCGATTCGTTAGTTTCGACAATTCCTTATCCTTGACCATCTCCGCTCTCAACCTGGCAGTCACCTGGCTCACCGTACTATCATGAATCCCCCCAAAGAGCTCCCCAATCGCCACGTTACTCAACCCCG
>CAZFDM010000051.1:0-10659 GCA_964517975.1 uncultured Syntrophaceae bacterium | reverse complement strand
TTTTCTCCACTCTATCTCCTCTCCTTTTCCTATCCCCCCTATAGTCCCCCCTTTCCTTTCCCTCTCCTCTTTAGTTTGATTCTGCAAAATCGGGAGAGAATTTCCAACATTAATGGGGGACCCACCATCAAAATCACTTCCTGAAATTTTCACTTCCAAAAAGTCTCAAAAAGGTGTATATTACAACCACAAATGAGTGACTGCCGGATGAAAAACGATACGAAAACCTTGACGTGTGGCAAAGTTTTGGTACGAACCATAGATTACCACTAACCGGAGGAGTTTTCAGGAGGTATTCACCTGACAAGCTTTTCCAATAGATGTATCTCTACCTTGAATGGACGATATCCTTAAATATTATGAAATTCTTGGCCTGAAGCCTGGAGCTACGGAAGAACAAATCAAGCAGGCCTACCGGGATCTCGCAAAGGTGTGGCACCCGGACCGTTTCCAAAACGACCCAAGGCTGCAAGAGAAAGCCCAAGAGAAGATTAAAGAGATAAACCTTGCTTACGATTACCTGAAGTACCACCGATATGTTCCCCCTCCAGATGACGAAAGTCCATATACAGAACAGGAAGAGTGCTATAAGGAAGAAAAGTCTGCCGAAGAAGAGAGTATGAAATGTGAAGAACCAATGCCAACTTATACGTCAACTTCAAAATACATTTCTTTCTTCTCACGGATTCCGAAGTGGGTCACGATTGTCGTAGCCATAATTTTAATCCGTGGTTTAATCAACTATCTTAACACTCCTTCAAAACCACAAAAGACCGATTATAAACCCCCGCTCTATTATCCAATACCTTCAAAGCCTTTCTCACCTGTTATTGAACCTATCCCTCCAATTGAAAAACAAAAACTTCAAAATCCTATAGCCAAACCCCCTCCGAAAACATCAAAAGTTAACCCAAAATATAAACAAGATGAGGCTTTGAAAGAAACAAAGGAACCCTCTCTGACCTCTGAAGAAAAGTATAATGAAATCCTTTCTCAATCGCCTGATAAAGTGGTATTACTTCCTTCTCCTAAACATTCTGTTTTCCATGATTATTTTACCATCGGTTCCTCAAAGGAGGAAGTCCTTGCAGTACAAGGTACTCCAAGCAGTATAATTGGTGAGACGTGGCATTATGGTTATTCTTCTGTTAAATTTGTTAATGGAAGGGTCAAAGGCTACTCCAATATTTCCAAAAATCTTCACGTCAAACTATCCCCTAAAGTTGATTCATCTTTGGAATATCATAGAGGCTATTTCACCATTGGCTCCGGCCAGGAAGAAGTTCTTGCCGCGCAAGGGACTCCAAGCAGCATCATTGGCAACACATGGTATTACGATTATTCTTCCGTTGAATTTGTTAATGACAGAGTTAGAGGCTATTCAAACATTTCCAGGAATCTACGCGTCAAGCTCTTACCCAAAACAGAGAGCTCACTCCAGTCACCAGATTATTTTACCATTGGTTCTACACAGGATGAGGTATTGGCAGTTCAAGGAACCCCTACCAGTATTATTGGCAACACATGGCATTACGATTATTCTTCCGTTGAATTTGTTAATGGCAGGGTGAGGGGTTATTCTAATATCTCAAAAAATCTAAAGGTGAGATTACAATAGAGAGAAAGAGTGCTCTGTCCAAGCCTCCTTGGAAATGGCATTAACTGATTTATTAGGCTATGGGACTATTAGAAGAGCAAGATGTTGAATGGGTGAATAGTCATGGGATTTCTTAAAAAAAGAAACCAAATTACTTCTCAGCAATTTGCTGTAGGACTTTGGAAGGTATGTAAGGATTTATATCTTGACTGGGAAAGAATTTTCTATGAGAAAGATCAGCCTATATCTGAAGAACTACCTCCTAAAAGCGAAAAGTACAAATTTACCGCGGTTGCAAGGGAAGTTTTTATAATAAACCTTTGGATAATAACTAGTATATTACAAGACAAGGGTTGCACAAGGAAGGTACTTGACCAAGTCCATTGGTGTTATTTAGACTTTTTTGCACAAAGAATGTCTCCAGAAACAAGGGAACAATACACTAAAGATATGCAAGCCTTATTCAAAGAAAGATATCAACAATATTTTGATTTGGTCAGTAGAATCTCATCACCAACTGGATTACAACTTCTAGGCAGCAAAATGGCAGGGAACATACTTGGGATAGACTTCTGTCTGGATGCATTCTTTACCTTCAGTATGGTGTCCTATTTCACTTACGCATATGAAACTGTTGCGAATGTAATTGCAAAAGTAGATAAGGATGCTGAGATAATCGATAAGTGAAACAGCCTAACCCGGTTCCCATTAACAACTCTTTTAATCAGTAATTCTCAATTAATATAACTGTCTTTTACTGTTTGTTAGTAGGTGTAAACCTCAAAGCTGAATTAGGTTCTTTTTCATCCAAGAATTTAATGGAATATTTTTCTGACTTAGATAAAAAATTTTTTTGAGAAGTCATGAATATTGACAAAAAAATTTTACACGAGTTCCATTAGGAACACCTAAAAAATTTTAAGACCCTGTGTATTCGCAAAGGAGAGACTCAACAACCCCCCCGATACCTTTCGGATGGCCGGTGGGATGACGACTCATGGGACTGGGTAGGAGAAAAGGAGGGCCTCCAAAGTTAATCTTTTAAACCTTTGGAGGCCCCTTTTGGTGTTTCCAAATTGTTTCCATTTATCCTTTGGCAAAGCAAAACAGGACATTATCATTTTGGGATTAAACTCTCTTGCCAAATTTCTTGACAATTTTAATGAAATACGATATTTAAAAATCCTTAGCAGGGGTCATGAAAAAGTTTGGAAAGGCTGATGAGTTATGAAGAAGAATTTTATCAGAATTGCCATTGTCGGTGTTGGAAATTGTGCTAGCGCTCTCATTCAAGGAATAGAGTTCTATAGAGAAAATAGTCAAAGAAATCCAAAATTTGAACCCTTGGGCCTGATGCATCTTGAAATCGGGGGATATAAACCCTGGGATATTCAGGTTGGAGCCGCTTTTGACATTGATGTTAGAAAGGTTGGGAAACCCCTTAAGGAGGCCCTCTTTGCCAAACCAAACTGCACGACCATCTTCTATCCCAATCTGAATGATTCAGGGGTGATCGTGTCCATGGGCGAAGTGCTGGACGGAGTTTCAGACCATATGAAAGATTACCCCGAAGATCGTCGCTTCATTGTCGCCAATGAAAAGCCTTGCCAAGTGGAGAAGGTTCTTAAGGATTCGGGGGTGGATATTCTTCTTAATTATCTTCCTGTGGGTTCGGATCAGGCAACAGAATTCTATGCAGAGGCTTGTCTTAATACAGGAGTGAGTCTGATCAACTGTATGCCAAGTTTCATCGTTTCAGACAAAACCTGGGCAAGGCGATTTGAAGAGAGGGGGATTCCGGTAGTGGGGGATGATGTGAAGTCCCAGATGGGAGCAACCATTATTCACCGAACATTGACAAAGCTTTTTGAGGATCGGGGGGTACGTTTAGATCGAACCTATCAGATCAATACCGGGGGCAATACCGATTTCCTCAATATGCTCAACAAAAGTCGCCTGAAAAATAAACGAATCTCAAAAACTGAAGCCATTCAATCCCAAATGGAGAACCCCCTCGAGCCAGAGAATATCCATATTGGTCCCTCCGATTATGTCCCCTGGCAGAATGATAATAAGGTCTGTTTCCTCCGAATGGAGGGAAGAGGCTTTGGAGAAATTCCTCTCCATCTCGAGATGAGACTTTCTGTGGAGGATTCCCCTAATAGTGGTGGAATGGTGATCGATGCGATCCGATGTTGTCAAATTGCTCGCGATCGAGGGATTGGTGGACCTCTCATCTCCATTTCTGCCTATGCAATGAAACACCCCCTCATCCAATTCCCTGACGATCAAGCCAGGCAAATGGTGGAAGAATTTATCGCAGGGAAACGGGAACGTTAATCTCTTTTTGATTGAGAATCAGCCCTCTCTCTTTCATCCAACTGTCTAAATAATTGGATGGATTTTCCTTGGTCTTTACTTCTTTTAGAAACCGAAGAAATCTTTTCATATCCCTTCCTAAATAGTCATAGAGGACTTCAAATCGATCAAGGCGGTGAAGATATCGTCGATGGGCGATGAATACAGCATTATTCAACTCCTTTTTGTCAAAATCTTTGTAGCAATCGGTTCTGAACTGAGCCTTCACCTCTTTAAATTTTTCTATGATCCATCGAAAGATCTCTGCTCTCCTAATTAACTTCTCTTCTCTTGAGAGGGATGTTTCATAAAACGCTGAAAGTTGTCTATAAGCCCAATCGATCCAATTCGCAAAAAGAAGGTCATCCTCCTGATCATCCAATGCCTCCCTCAACTCCTTGGAACCTGGCCCATACCTTTCTCTAAGAAATTCGATAGATCCCTGATTTCCAACAAAGGTCGCCAACTGCTCGTTGAGATCTGTCTCGCCTTTAAAGTAAAGGGTGGCATGGGCCATTTCGTGAAGGATTATATTGGCCAGAACTGACTCCTCCCATCTTAGCATCAATGAAAAGATGGGGTCCTTGAACCAACCGAGGGTACTGTATGCAGAAACCGCCTGGATATAAGTATCGAATCCCTTTGCCTCAAGGGCTTTCTTTTCCTTTAAGACCTCTTCGATAGTAAAAAAGCTTTTATAGGTTACTTTGCCTACGATTGGAAAATGCCAATCATAAGGGGAGAGTCGATCCTTTCGGCTTGCCGTAATAATGTAGAGAGGAGGGGTTTTTATTTCATAAAATTTTGTATAACTTCCGCTCCTTTTCAAACCTAACCTCTCCTCCCCATAGCGTTTCACTTCCTGAATGAATTGAATCTTTTTTATTATTTCTCCATTTTTTTGTTTATCCTCCATCATCTCTTCAATAGGGATACTTTCGTGAAGGATTAGCCCCTGGTGCCAGGCCAATTTGGAGAGGTAGGACAGATCCGCACATCCTCCTAAGAAAAGGCCCACAAAGGAAAGAAAGAAGAGGACACATAGGACTTTCATAATCCCTCCTATTTTCACCATCCATTATATCAAATCAATTTCCATCTTCACATAGCCTTGAAATTGAGGTATATTGTGCCAAAAGGAGGTGTTTCATATGACGATTTTAAAGAGATTGAGAGAATATCTTGAAAAGAACGGAGTCTCTTATGAAGTGGGATATCATGTGAGGGCCTACACTGCCCAGGAGATTGCAGCCGCCCAACATGTCCCAGGGAAAGAGATGGCCAAGGTGGTCATGGTGAGGGCTGATGAGAAGATCATCATGGTGGTTTTGCCTGCAAGTTATCGACTCGATATGAAGAAACTTAAGGGAGTGCTCGATTGTAAAAAAGTCGAAATCCTTAAAGAGGAGGAGTTTCAGGATCTATTCCCCGATTGCGAAATAGGTGCCATGCCTCCTTTTGGCAACCTTTATCATTTAGAAGTCTGGGTGGACAGGGTCCTTGGTGAGAATCAATCGATTGTCTTTCAGGCAGGGACGCATGTGGAAACCTTACGCATTAAATATAGTGACTATGTGAGACTGGTAAACCCGAAGGTAGGAGATTTTAGCATTCACTTGTGAAATGGGTTACCCCTCCTTTCTGAAATATTGCATGAGAATGACCAGACCCATCAAACCAAACCCGATGATATCATAAATGGCAATCGGATAGACCAATAACAACCCCCCAGAAATGAGCATGATCCTTTCCAAAATCGTTGTTTTTTTAAGAAACCAGTTTTCTACCCCTCCTGCCAGGGCAGCAATCCCAAAGAAGGCAGTAATTGTTGTCCAGATGACGTCTCCGACAGGTCCCTTTAACAAAATCCCAATCCCTTTTGGATCGAGGGTAAACATGAAGGGTACAATAAAGGCAGGGAGTGTATATTTCCAGGCATACATCGTAGTTTTATAAGGATTCCCCCTGGTCAAGGCTGCCGCTGCAAAGCAAGAGAGTGCAGTGGGAGGAGAGACCTCTGAGAGAATGGCATAATAGAAGACAAACATATGGGCAGCAAAATCTGGGACTCCGAGTTGTATCATGGCGGGAGCAGCAATGACTGCAGAGATAATGTAGGAGGCTGTAACCGGAACAGCCAGACCAATTACCCACACGATGAGGGCGGTATAGACCGCTGTTAAAAATTTACTTCCACCTGCATACTGGATAATAATCGAACTGAACTTTAATCCCAGTCCGGTAAGAGTGACCACTCCCACAATGATTCCTGCAGCAGCACAGGTTGAGGCAACACTCAGTACCCCGATCGACCCTCCCCTCAATGCCTTAATTAATTTCTGAGGATAAAGGGCGGTATCCTTCCTGATGAAACTGACTGCAAAGGTGATCACGGTTGCCCAGAAAACCGCCATAATAGGGGTAAAGCCGATGACCATGATGACCACAATGGCGATGAGGGAGATAAAGTGAAATCCATAAAGATACGTCAGTTGTCCCAAACTGTAGGTTCGATCAAACGCAATCTCTTTGACCCCAAACTTTTTAGCATCCAGTTCCACCATCAGAAAGATGGACCAATAATAAAGACAGGTTGGGATACAGGCCATGATGATGACATCGAGATAGGAAATCTTTAAAAACTCGGCGATGAGAAAAGCAGCCGCTCCCAATACCGGAGGGGAAAGGATTGCCCCAATTCCACCAGCAGAGAGAAGCCCACCTGCCGCATCCCTACTATAGCCAGCCTTGGCCAACATGGGATAGGCCACCGATCCCAGGGTGACCGTCGTGGCAACGCCACTTCCAGAGGGCCCCCCCAATAGAAAAGAGGCCAGGGTCACGGTCCGACCTGCACCCGTTGGTTTCCCTCCCATGGCTGCAAATGAGAAATCAATAAAAAACTTACCGGCACCTGAGAATTCTAAAAAGGCACCCCAGATCGTAAACAGAATGATAAAGGTTGAGGAGACATCGATGGGTACCCCAAAGATTCCTTCCAGAGTCATATACATGTGACCCACCAGGCGGTCGATATCGTATCCTCGGTGAGTCCAGGGATGAGGAAGTCTGGGTCCAATGAATGCATAGATGATAAAGGCAATAACGATGGCTGGCATGATCCAACCCGTTGTCCTACGGGTCGCCTCGAGGACCAATAGAATCAATATCACTCCGAAGAATTTGTCCCAGAAATTGGGTATAACAGAACGATAGATAAACTCTTCAAAATCAATTAGCATATAACCGATGACAGCAATTCCAAGAATGGCGAGAAGAAAGTCATACCAGATAATTCGATTCTTAAATCGTTTGAAGGAGGGAAAGACAAGGAAAGAAAGGAAGAGAACGAACATGACATGGATTCCCCTCAACACCTGAGTCATGATCACTCCAACAGCAGCGTAAAGGTGAATAAGGGACATGACCACCGCTACAGCAGTGACAAAAATATCCATCTTCCCGGTTAAACGTCGGGAAGGACCCTCCTCTTCTTCAATATATTTTTCTGCTTCTTTTAGGGCCTCTTCTGTAATGAGGGATTCTTGATTTGGGCTTTTCTTCTCCTCTTCCATAAGTCACCTTAAAAGATAATGAGATTCTGGTCTTTTTCTCACTTCAGTCATCATACCCTTATTCCAATATTCCAAAAATATATTTCCATAGGGGCATGGATTTTACCCTTAATCGAATTCTATCTCCTTTTTCCCCTACTTCACTTAAATAGATTTTCCTCTCTCTTACAATCAATCCTTGCCCTTCTCCAGACCCCCATCTAAAGTAGATGGCTCCTAAAACTTGATTCATGGGATGGAATTCTTGAGTATCCTCAAATCCATAGTATTCCATAACTCTGGGGCTTTTCGTTCTAACCCCTTTAAGAATAAGGGTCTCTTTTTCTATCTGAAATTCCTCAACAACTGGCTCCTTATAGATGGAATGAATATAAAACATGGAAAGTCTTTCAGATGGATTGAGTTTGATCATGATTGTTTTTGGGTGATCTAAATTCTCTAATTGAATGAAGGTTATTTTCTTAAAAAGAAAGACCCCTCCTAATACGATCAGCATCATAACCAATATCAGGAGGGGCCAAGTTTTCTTTTTCAATTACTTGATCTTAAGTCCTTTCTCTGTGAAGTACCGAATGGCTCCCGGATGTAAAGGGATGGGTGATCCTCCAACCTGGGGTTCCAAAGATAAGAATCTTGCTTCCCTATGAACCGATACCAACTCGGGTTTATGGTCAAAGAGAGTTTTTACAATATCATAGACGTGATCCCCTTTCATCTTTTCGTGACAGACAAGGAGATTCCATACGACAGCAATGGTAACATCTACATCTTGGCCAGGATAAGTCTTCGCAGGGATAATCCCCTTTACATAGAGGGGCCCATACTTTTCTCGCATCTTAGGAATTGCCTCTTCATGACTGATCAGTTTGATTTTAATCCCTGGGGTTGCTCCCAGGTCTGTTACGGAGGCTGTTGGAAGACCTCCATCCCAGAAGTAGGCATCGATCTTACGGTCCTTTAATGCCCCTGCTGATTCAGAAGCACCCAGTTTATCCCGTGTCATATCCTTATCTGGATCCAGTCCATAAGCCTCAAGAACCCTGAGGGCCTTCACCTCTGTCCCGCTTCCAGGGGCACCTGTTGAAACCCTCTTGCCTTTCAGATCGGTCACTTTTTCAATTCCCTTGCCTTCTAAGGTTACAATATGCATGTTATTTGGGTAAAGGACAGCAACGGTTCTTAGGGGAATCTTCTCCTTGAACTTCCCCTTTCCCTGATAGGCATCCCATCCCACATCTGCCATGATCAGGGCCAAATCTGCCTTCCCTGCCCCAACCAGAAGGCAATTATCAACCGAGGCAGTCGTGACTTCTGCGGTAGCCTCTGCATAGGGGATATATTTCGAAATGATGCTTGCCATTCCTCCCCCTAATGGATAATAGACACCCCCTGTTCCACCTGTGGCGATAGAGAGTTTGACTGCCTTTTGGGCCCATGCTTGAGAGACACAAAAGACCATTAAAACCATTATGCCAATGATGATGTTTCGTCTCATAGAACCCTCCTTTTTTTAGGTTTTGTATTTATTTCTTATATTAAATTTTATCCTCTTTTGTCAACCATAAGTTTAGAGAAAGGTCTTATAGGAAGGATGTCTGGGTTTTACCCTTGCTCTTTTCTCCTCTTGCCTTGCGAGGAGGTAAAGAACATCAGAAAGACGATTGAGGTATTCCAATATCTTTAAGTTATGAAGCATCCTCTTTGACTTCATCTTGGTCGCCAATCGTTCTACCTTTCTTGAAATGGCCCGAGCAACATCCAGTATACTTGACACCTGTAACTCACCATAAATAACAAATTGGGGATCTGGTTTTACCATGGTTTCCAGATCGAGAGAAAGGCGGTTCAGCCAATCGACCTCTTTTTGGGTGATCTCTCCTTTCAGAAAATGGCGGTTCTTTCCAGCCAGGGAAAGCTCCGCACCTATCGTGAAAAGATGGTTTTGAATTGTGATTAACATCTTTTTTAGCAATTTATCCTTGGTAACGGCCCTGGCCAATCCCAGGAAGGAGTTGAGTTCATCTAACGTTCCATAAGTTTCAGGTCTGAGATGATATTTGGGCACTCGTTTTCCATTTAAAAGACCGGTAAAACCTTTATCCCCCTTTTTTGTGCTGATCGGCATGATTCTTAAGTATAACGTTTAAAGTTCAAAGTCTTTTGGGATGATGGGTAATTTCGAATTCACCTTTTTTAAGACAATAATGCGTATTTTTCAACCAATTTTCATCATCCTGTTGAGGAAAATCTTTTCTGTAGAAGGAGCCTCTGCTCTCGTTGCGAAGCAAACTCCCTTTTACCATGGCCTTAAGGAGTAAGACTCCGTTTTCCAGCTCTCTTTTTTCAAAAAGTTCTCTCGAACTCTTTGGATAGACCCTTTCGATCCTCTTTTCTAAAGAGGCCAATTGGGCCATTCCTTCATTTAATGAGTCCTCTCTTCGTATCGGACCCAAGTATCTCCATGCCAAATCCTTCAGCCCTCTCATAAGATCTCTTGGGTGATCGAAAACCCCTCTCTTCTTTTTAAGGTAGGTTTGGGCCTTTCTCTACCATCTTCGATTTAAACCCTCTAAGTCAATCGATAGAGGGAATTTGTTCTCCTTCCTATGGATATATTCGACTGCTGACTGGCCTGCAATTGCCCCAAAAACAACGCATTCCGTAAGTGCATTTCCACCCAGTCGGTTGGCCCCATGGACCCCCCATGCCACTTCCCCTGCTGAAAAAAGACCTGGAAGGGAAGTGCTACACTTCTCGTCGATTTCGACTCCTCCCATAAAGAAATGAACAGCAGGGGAGATCAAAAAAGGCCTTTCTCGGAAAGGAAATTTTGATTTTCTTAAAAAATTAAGGGGATAATATTCCCACTTTTCCTCTGGAACTCGGGTGAGATCAAAAAAGACATCGCCAGCCTCTGAAGCCTCATAGAGGGAGATGGCCAATCGATCTCTCTCGGTGAGGACGGCCTGATTTAAACCCTCCTTAACCTCAAACTTTTCTAAGAGGTCTTCTCCTTTCTCATTGAACAATCTTGCCTCTTTAGGGTAAGGAGGGTAGAGTATGAAGGTAGAAAGCCTTGGTTCAGCCAAGACAAACGGATAAAATTGGACAAATTCCATATCCAAAAGA
>CAZFDM010000050.1:0-20349 GCA_964517975.1 uncultured Syntrophaceae bacterium | reverse complement strand
TGGGAACAAACAGAGGGCCAGATTGATGTGCTTGTTTCAGGAGTTGGAACAGGGGGAACCATCACCGGAGTTTCGAGATATATAAAACTTGAGAAAAAGAGAAGAATCATTAGTGTTGCAGTGGAACCTGCCGAAAGTCCTGTAATCACTCAACGGCTCGCTGGAGAGGAGTTAAAGCCTGGTCCCCATAAAATTCAAGGTATTGGAGCAGGCTTTATTCCTGATACATTGGATTTATCAATGGTTGATAGAGTAGAAAAGGTTACAAGTGAAGAGGCGATAGAACATGCAAGAAGGCTTGCAAGGGAAGAAGGTATTCTTTCTGGAGTTAGCTCCGGTGCAGCCATTGCCGTAGCCCTGAGATTGGCAAAGAGTGGAGAGTTTGATGGGAAGACTATAGTGGTTATTTTACCTGATTCGGGAGAACGCTACCTCACCGGACCTCTTTTTGAAGGGATATTTGATGAAGCAGGTCTTCCAAGAATTTAAATAATGAATTGTAATTGATGGCTGTGGCAAAGAGATTTAAATGTGGATATGGGTGATGTGATGGTAAAGAAGTTCAAGAAATATGAAAAAATACATTAAACAGGGAGGATTTTTTTATGGAAACATGTCCGAAATGTCGGGTAGAGAATGAAGAATCAAACCGCTTCTGTAAGAAGTGCGGGGCCGAACTATCGGATTCTTCATTCCAAGATAAGAAAGCCGAGGTCTTGGGAAGGAAGAAAGGGAGGCCATCATGGGCGATCATCCTTTTCGTCACGATTGTCATTGGTCTCGGTGGGATGGCCTACTGGATTGTTCAGGGAAACAGTGGTTCCAATCCTAAGGGTACCTCCCAGCCGAAGGTGGCAGCGAGGGTTGATTACACTGGCCAGACCATCAGGATGGTCGATGTTCAGGCAAAAGTGGAAAAGGGAAAGATTTTCATTCCGGTCCATGTGGTCAAGGAGAATAAGATCGTCCGATTCGAATATGAGGGCAAGGGGCTTAAAATACCTCTTTACGCCTACCTCAATGACAGGGAGAGTAATCACAGGGATCAGCATGTGCGAACCCTGTAAATCCACTCGCTTCCGCATTAAGGACCGGACACTGGTCTGCAACGCCTGTGATTGGGAGTGGCAAATGGAACCACATAAAGGGATCAAGGGCGGCTATATGAACTATCCCCCGAAGATCATTCCTAACACGGTGGAAAATGATAGACGTAGCCTTAGACGATACGGGCGTCCTGACCGTCACCGTTAGAAGAAATACCTTTCTATCTAAAAGGAAGAAAATGAACTTGATTGAGATTAGAAACCTATCCAAAACCTATGCAGCCGGGGAAGGAAGGGTTTACGCCCTTGTGGAGGTAAATCTCCATATTGCGAGGGGAGAGTTTATCTCCGTGATGGGTCCTTCCGGTTCGGGTAAATCGACTCTTCTCACGATCATCGGCGGGATCAACCATCCCACCAACGGGGAAGTGTTTGGGGATGATATTCCAATCTATCAACTTCACCAAGAAAAGCTGGCCGATTTTAGAAGAGAGTATCTTGGGTTTATCTTTCAATCTTTTCAATTGATACCCTATCTTACGGTCATCGAAAATATGATGCTACCCCTCTCCATTACAGAGAGATCGAATCGTGAGCAAGTTAGAATGACTGAGGAGATTTTGTATAAGATCGGTTTGAGGGGAAAGGAGAAGAGGCTTCCTGATCAACTCTCTGGAGGCGAACAGGAGCGTATTGCCATCGCCAGGGCGCTCATCAACAGTCCGCCTATTCTCCTTGCGGATGAGCCCACCGGTAACCTGGATACCAAGACCGGAAAGGAGATCATGGAGTTATTCAAAGCGCTCAATCAAGAGGGTCAGACGATCATCATGGTGACCCACAACCCAGAAAATGCCGCCTATTCATCGAGGACGATTTCTCTTCGAGATGGCCGGGTGATGCATGGAGAGAAGGATTCAAAATAATTGCTTTTCCTTAACGGTGGCATTAAAATTATTAAACATGCAGAAAAACCTACCCGGACTCGCAATCCTTCTCCTGTTCCTCTTCACTATTCCTTCAATTGCTGTTGAAGCAGGCAAGGATTTTTCTGTCCCTCCTCCGCCTTTTACCGAGGGAATCTTCCCCTGCAGTTCCTGTCATGCCTCCATGGGAACAAACCGTAAGAAAAGAGAATTGAAAGACGAACATGCGGAAATCAGGATGCATCATGCAGAGACAATGCGATGGTGCCTCGACTGCCACGATGCAAAAAACCGAGATAAACTCCGTCTCTATAACGGAGAGCTCATCAATTTTACCGAAAGCCATCGGCTCTGCGGCGAATGCCACGGCAACATTTACAAGGACTGGAGGGCAGGTATCCACGGAAAGAGGACGGGATATTTTATGGGACCCGGCAAGAGAACCTATCTGCTCTGCGCTCACTGTCATGATCCCCATGAGCCGAAATTTAAGAGGATGATACCGGAACCCCCACCCTTCCGGCCCACGGACAGAAGAAATGCCAAATAAAAACTACACTCGCAGGGAATTCATCCGCAATCTTTCCGTAACCACTCTGGCCGGCCTCGCTCTTCCTCTTCTCTCCTCTTGCTCTCGAGAAGAAGTAGAAGATTTCCTTCAGAAACACTACCTCGAGATGAACGAAGACGAAAAGAAGCAAGTCATCGCTAAGATGGAAAGAAGATACTTTGAGCAATACGGCAGGAAATTTCAGATCAGCACGAAGGAGGCCCTTCCCGAGACCCTTTGGGGATATGGTCTGGAGCTCTCAAGATGCATTGGGTGTCGAAGATGCGTCTACGCCTGTGTCCAAGAAAATAATCAATCCCGTTATGCCCGCCAACTCCACTGGATCCGAGTCCTCAGACTGAAGAGAGGAAACCTGATCAATTTGGAAGACTCTGAACATTACTACGCCCCGGAAACCGTTCCTGAAAAAGGGTTTGTCTATCTGCCGGTCCAGTGTCAGCAGTGCCAAAATCCTCCCTGCGTGAAGGTTTGCCCGATCCATGCCACCTGGCAAGAACCGGACGGGATTGTTGTCGTTGACTATAATTGGTGCATCGGGTGCAGATACTGTATTGCGGCCTGTCCCTATAAGGGAAGGGTCTTTAACTGGTCGGAACCCCACCTTCCCAAGGACGAGGTCAATCCCAACGTCCATTACCTTGGGAATCGGCCGAGAATGAAGTGTGCTGTGGAGAAATGCACTTACTGTATCCAGAGGGTGAGGGAGGGGCGCTATCCTGCCTGTGTTGAGGCCTGCCCCACCGGTGCGAGAAAATTCGGGAACCTTCTCGATCCGAAAAGCGAAATCCGTTATATCATCGAACGGAAAAGGGTCTTTCGCCTTAAAGAAGATTTAAACACGGAGCCGAAATTTTACTACTTCTTTGAATCTTAGGGTGGTCAATGGAGTCCTTACGGGAAATATTGAAGGAAACCTGGCATTTTTATAAAAAAACCCTGATCTTGGTGACCCGGGGAAGCAAGATCTATTATGCCTGGTGTTTCTCACTGCTTGCCATCATGCTGGTGGGCTTCCTCTTTTATTGGAAGCAACATGAGATGGGCCTGATCGAAACGAACATGACCGATCAGGTCTCCTGGGGGCTCTATATCGCAAATTTCACCTATCTGGTGGGGATGGCCGCCGCAGCCGTTCTCCTGGTCATTCCTGCCTACATCTACTCCTTCAAACCGATCAAAGAGATCGTCGTCCTCGGAGAACTCTTTGCGGCCTCCTCCATCATCATGGCCATCCTCTTTGTTATGGTCGATCTTGGCAGGCTTGACAGATTCTGGCACATGATTCCTTTTATCGGATCGATGAACTTTCCCACCTCCCTTCTGGCCTGGGATGTCATCGTGCTCAATGGCTACCTCCTCTTGAACCTTTTTATTCCGATTTATCTCCTGGTCAAGTTCTATTACCGAAAAGAACCGAACTGGAAATTCATCCTGCCCTTCATCCTCCTCTCCATCCCCTGGGCGGTGGGCATTCATACCGTCACCGCTTTTCTCTATAATGGCCTTCCCGCCCGTCCCTTCTGGAATGCCTCAATCCTCGCCCCCAGATTTCTGGCCAGTGCTTTCTGCTCTGGACCGGCGATCATCATCATCATCTTTCAGATCATCCGAAAAGTGTCCTCCATCCATCTGGAGGACAAGGCGCTCTTTAAGATTGCAGAGTTGATTGCTTATGCCATGTTCCTCAATCTCTTCCTCCTGGGTGCAGAGATCTTCAAAGAATACTATTCCAATACGGTTCACATGGCCTCCTTCAAATATCTCTTCGAAGGGCTTCATCACCATAATGCCCTGGTCCCCTGGATCTGGGCCGCCATGGCAATGAATGTCACCGCTTTCTTCCTCTTTTTAATTCCAGGGACACGAAAACGGTTGACCACCCTCAACCTGGGCTGTCTCCTCATCATCATTGGTGTCTGGATCGAAAAAGGACCAGGGTTTGTCATCCCAGGGTTTGTCCCTGATCCTTTGGGAGAAATTCATGAATACGTTCCCAATCTAGTCGAGCTCATGGTCTCCTTCGGCATCTGGGCCACAGGGTTCTTCATCTTCACCCTTCTCATGAAAGTCGCCCTTCCCATTGAAACAGGCCAATTCAGTCACACGGAGTATGAAAAAGGGGTGATCACAAAAAAATCACTGGACGTGACCGCCTCCTTATACAAAATCAAGAAATAAAGGTTGAATTTTAATCCCAGGGCTGTTATAAAGATTTTCAGGGGGGAATTCCATAGAAGGGGCTCATGGATGAAATTCTTCCTGGTTGGACTGGCAATCGGGACCCTCCTTCTCCTCCTTTCCATTAACCTCGGTTCAAGCTTTCGACTTGAACAGCCTCTCTCTTTTAACCACCAAAAACATCACGAACAGGGCATCGAGTGCTCCACCTGCCATCCCTTTTATAAGGAACAGACCTTTTCGGGAATGCCCACTTTGGCCGTCTGCATGGAGTGTCATCAGGACTCCTTAACCCAACACCCCAACGAAGAGAAGATCAGACAGTACCAAAAGAATGGCCAAGGGCTTCCATGGAAGCGCATCTACCAGCAACCGGACGATGTCTTCTTCTCTCACCGCCGTCACGTGGTCCTCGCAGGGATGGACTGTCAGGAGTGTCATGGAGATATCGGACGGAGTGAAAAGCCACCCACAAAACCCTGGATGAAAATGACGATGAAGTGGTGCATGGACTGCCACGCGAAAAAGAAGGTGAACAACGATTGTCTGGCATGCCATGTCTAAAGGAGGAAATTCGAAATCCTAAGCACGAAATCCGAAATAAATTCAAATGACCAAAGTAAAAAACTAAATTTTTATGTTTTAGAAATTTGAACATTTGTATTTCGGATTTTTTTCGAGTTTCGATATTCGAATTTCGGATTTGAAGGTTCTTATGAAGTTCAATCGTCGTGATTTTCTGAAGATGGGAGCAGGAGCCGGGACAGCCATTGCCCTCGGAGGCGGCCTCTGGAAATGGACCCAACTCCCCCAGGCTGAAAAATCGCACGAGCCAGGTGTCGAACGATGGGTTCCAACGGTCTGTGGCCAGTGCACAGGAGGGTGTGGAACTCTGGTCAGGGTGATCGATGGTTGGGCAGTCAACATCGCAGGAAATCCCCTTCATCCGGTGAACCGGGGGACCCTCTGCCCAAAGGGCATTGCTGGACTTCAAGGACTCTATGACCCTGACCGGATTCGTTCCCCGCTGAAAAGAATCGGCGAAAGAGGGGAAGGTCGCTATCAACCGATCACCTGGGAGGAGGCCCTCCATCTTGTTTCCGAATCTTTAAAGGGCCTCAGGCAAAAAGGGGAGCCCCACCATCTTGTGGTCTTGGGAGGAAGATACCGGGGATTAATGCGGTCGCTCTGGGACCGTTTTCTCAAAGCCTTCGGTTCACCCAACTATATCGACAATGGATTCAGATGGGAAGACCCTCCTCTTGAAGGCCTTTTCCTCACGCAGGGTGTCCATGACCTTCCCGCCTATGATATCGAGAATGCCCAATACATCCTCTCATTTGGCTCAGGGATGTTAGAGTCCTACTGGTCAACCGTCCAGATGCTAAGAGGCTATGGACATTTCAGGAGAGGAAGGACGGGTATCCGCGGAAGATTGGTTCAGATCGAATCCCGCCTCTCCTTCACCGCCATCAAAGCGGATGAATGGATTCCTGTGCAACCTGGGACCGAAGGGATTCTAGCCCTTGGCATCGCCCATATGATCATCAAGGAAGGCCTCTTCCATAAGGAGTTTGTCTCAGAACAGACCTTCGGTTTTGAAAGCTGGATAGGCCCAGACGGTCGAGAGCATCTGGGTTTTAAAGAATTCATCCTCTCTGAATACGAACCAAGCTTCGTATCCAGACAGACCGGTGTGCCCATCGACCAGATCATCCGTCTGGCCAGAGAGTTTTCCTCAAACCAGCCTGCTCTGGCCATTGGCTATCGAGACCGTCCCTTTCATCAGATGGCAGTTGCCGTTCTCAACGGACTGGTCGGAAGCATCGATGTCCCTGGAGGAGTCCTGATTCCAAGACCAATCCCCTACCAGCCTTTCCCTCCCCTCCAACAGGATCCCATAGCCCTGCGGGGAAATTCCCAGAGACGAATTGATGAAGGGAAAAGACTTTTTGAAAACCATCCCTATCTCTTTGCAACAAACACCCTCTCTGAAAAACCCTACAAACCAAAGGTCCTAATGCTATACTACGCCAATCCCCTCTTCTCCAACCCGAACCCCGAACTCTTCAAAAGAGCCCTTCAGGAGATACCCCTGGTCATCAGCTTTTCTCCTTATCTGGATGATTCAGCCCGATTCTCAGATCTCATCCTTCCGGATCACACGCCACTCGAACGATGGCAGGATGATCCGGTTTTTCTGAATAACGGTTACCCTGTTCTCGGGATACGACAACCTGTGATCCCTCCTTTATATCAGACCAAGGCAACGGGTGATGTCCTGCTTGCCCTGGCCAAATCAATCGGAGGCCAAGTGGAGAAAGCCTTTCCATGGAACGATTTCAAAGAGGTGATGAGGTATGGCCTCAAGGGTGTCTTCGAGGCAAAAAGAGGAGACACCTTTGGCCTCCAATTCGATGAGGCATGGACCCGCCTTCTTCAGAGGGGAGGATGGTCGGTCCCTTCTTATAAGAGCTTTGAAGAATTCTGGAAACTCCTCCTCGAGAAAGGGGGATGGTGGGATCCGGTCTATGATTTTGGAGAACGGGATCGCATCTTCCGAACGCCTTCCAGAAAATTTGAATTCTATTCACAGGGATGGAGAAAGGCTCATTCCTCTTCCTCCGGAGAATCGAAGGATATCTCTTTTCTCCCCCACTGGGAAGAGTCGAAAGAGACCGTCAACGAAAAAGAGTATCCTTTCCATCTCCATGTCTTCAGAACGATGAGTCTGACCGGAGGAAGAAACACGAATCAACCCTGGCTTCAGTCCATGATTGGCCAGCATCTTTTTGAAAGATGGAGTACATGGGTGGAAATCAATCCTGAAACAGCCCGACGCATGTCCATCTCCGATGGAGATCAGGTCTGGGTCGAATCTCCTAAGGGAAAGATTAAAGTCAAAGCAAGGCTCTACAAAGGGACGATGCCTGATGTCGTCAACATCCCTTTCGGCCAAGGCCACACCTCAGGAGGGAGGTGGTCAAAAGGGATAGGTGAAAACCCATATCGGCTCATCGGGGATGAGTTCGATCCCATAACTGGATATCCGATCCATGGAACGACAAGGGTAAAGATTTATAAGGCATAGAAAGTTCTGAGCAAAGATGGATCTGGAACGCGGACACGTAATAGGGTAAAAAGGATGCACAAGTGGGGAATGGTGATCGATCTTGATAAATGCTCTGGATGTCAGGCCTGTATGGCAGCCTGTCATGCGGAGAACAATATCGCCATCATCGGACCGGAGGAATCGGCGAAGGGTCGGACCATCCATTGGATTGAACTCCTTCCCTATATCGAAGGGGACTATCCACATATTAAAGCCAGGCTCCTCCCGAGACCCTGTATGCATTGTGAACACCCGGCCTGTATTAAAGTTTGTCCTGTTGGCGCAACCTATTCCAATGAAGAAGGAATTGTGGGCATCGTTTACTCCAGGTGCATCGGTTGCCGGTATTGCACCACCGCCTGCCCTTACACCGTCCGGAGTTTCAACTGGTACGAACCCCAATGGCCAAAAGAGATGAAAGGTTCTTTAAATCGAGATGTGTCCATACGGAAGAAAGGTGTGGTAGAAAAATGTTCTTTCTGCCATCACCGTCTCCTCAAGGCAAAGGAGAGGGCCCGTGCAGAAAATCGAGAACTTCTCCCAGACGATTACATTCCGGCCTGCGTTCAAGCCTGCCCCAGCCAAGCCATATATTTTGGTGATCTCAATGACCCCTTTAGCAAGGTATCGGAACTCTCCAGGGAAAGAAGGGCCTTTAGATTGCTCGAGGACCTTGGAACCGAACCGAAAGTGATCTATCTGTCAGAGGGAATGTGATGGACCCAAAAGGTTTTCGTCTCGAGGAAGACGCCATCCTGCTTCAGCCCATTCAGAGGACAGGTAAATCTTTCTATCTGACCCTTTTCTCCTTACTGGCGGTCATCCTCTGGGCCGTCGGAGCTTATTGGTATCAATACCGACAGGGACTTGGCGTGACAGGGCTGGCGAGGCCTGTCTTCTGGGGGGTTTATATCACCAACTTCGTCTTCTTCATCGGCATCAGCCATGCCGGAACCCTGATCTCCGCCATTCTCCGCCTTGCCAAGGCGGAATGGCGGAGGTCGATCACCCGTTCCGCAGAAGTCATCACGGTTCTCGTCCTCTTCTTTGGCGTTGGAAATATCTTGATGGACCTCGGAAGACCAGACCGGATGCTCAACATCATCCTCCACCCTCACTTTAAATCCCCTCTGCTCTGGGATGTTTCCAGCATCACCATCTATCTGACCGCTAGTTCGATCTATCTCTACCTCCCCCTGATTCCGGATATCGCCATTCTCAGAGATCACGGGGGCAGATATCAGTGGTTCTACCGGCTTCTTGCACTGGGATGGAAAGGAACGGAAAGACAATATCATCTCCTCGAAAAAGGGATCTCCATTATGGCCATTATCGTCATCCCAGTTGCCGTTTCAGTCCATACCGTGGTCTCCTTTGTCTTCGCCATGACCATTCAGCCCATGTGGCATACGGCCATCTTCGGCCCTTACTTCGTCGCAGGAGCCATCTTCTCCGGAATTGCCGCACTCATTGTAGCGATGAACCTGATCCGTAAGGTCTATCACCTTGAAGACTACCTGAGGCCTGTTCATTTTAATAATTTAGGCATCCTCCTCCTCGTGATGACCTTGCTCTGGTTTTATTTCACCTTTACAGAATACCTCACCACCTATTATGGAGGAGAGCCCATCCATATGACCATCTTCTGGAACAAATTCACCGGAAGGTTCGCTCCCTATTTCTGGGGGATGTTCCTCTTCTGTTTTGTCATTCCACTACCGATACTGAGCTTTAGTAAAACCCGGACCCCCTTTGGGACATTAATTGCGTCGATTTCGGTCATCATCGGGATGTGGCTGGAACGATATGTGATCGTCGTTCCCACGCTTACCAATCCCAGGCTTCCCAATGAGGCGGTCCTCTATTTTCCCACCTGGGTGGAATGGTCCATATTCGCCGGCTGTGTCTCCTTCTTTATTCTCCTCTACATGATCTTTACCAAACTCTTTCCCATTGTCTCCATCTGGGAGGTGAGGGAAGGAAGGGAGAAATCGATGGCTGAAGTTCAGGAGCGGATCAAAACCTATCTGCCCGGGATTGGAGTGGAATAAGAGGCATGAAAATAACCAATCACCAATTTTCAATACCCAAATAATGACCAATGCCCAATCATCAAATTTTTCAAGAATCGTTTGGGTCATTGGTTATTGGAGTTTATTTGATGTTTGGTGATTGGTTTTTGGTGATTGAAATTGATGGGGTGAGTTCAAGATGAACAGGAAAAATAAACTCTTCATAGGAACGGTCCTCATGACGATCTTTGCCCTCTCACCCGCATTCCCCCAGACGCTTCCCGACGATCCTGCAAGGGGAGCACGCCTCTTTGTGAATAAGGGATGCGTCAAATGCCATGCCCTCAAAGGAGAAGGTGGAAAGACGGGGCCGGATCTGGGAAAGATCGATCTCGGTGACACCCAGCTCGACCTCGCCGCTAAACTCTGGAATCACATACCCTCCATGGTGGCAGGCATTGAGAGAGTAAAGATTTTAAAACCTAGCCTTACGGGTGAAGAACTCGGTTTCATTTCCGCTTACCTCTACTTCCTCAAATATTTCGACGAACCCGGAGATGCCACCAAAGGAAAATTCATCTTTAATGAGAAGGGCTGTATTGTCTGCCACCCGCTTTCGGGAAAAGGGAAAAAAGGGGAGCCGGGGCTGAACGAATTCCCGCAGAACATCTCTCCAGTCTTTTTAAGTATGGAGATCTGGAACCATGGTCCGGAGATGATCGCCAATATGGTCATACTCGGAATGAAGTGGCCTGAATTCAAAGAGACCGAGATGATTGACCTCCTCGAATTTATAAAAACAAATGCCAAAGGCCCTAAAGAGATCGCTTATATCACTCCAGGAAATCCGAGAGAGGGGAAAAAAACCTTCCTATCCAAGGGATGCGGAGAATGCCATCCCGTTAGGGGGGGAAGAACCTCTGTCAGCGGTATCGATCTTTCAAAAAGGCCGAAGGCCTATTACCGGAGCCTCACCAGTGTGGCCTCTACGATGTGGAACAAAGGGCCGACGGTTCTGGCAAAGATGTCACAGACCAAAACCGGCATCCCGAAGTTCACCCCCAAAGAAATGGCGGATCTGGTCGCCTATCTCTACTTCCTCCACTTTATCGATGAACCGGGCGATCCTTCCCGTGGGAGAAAGAAGTTTTCAGATCTCGGATGCATGAGGTGCCATGGACTGGATGGGAAGCGGGGAGAGTTGATGCACATCGATCTCTCAAAATATCAGAGAATTGACAATCCCATGGAGATTGCCGCGGCCATCTGGAACCATAGCGTGGAGATTCGCAGGGCGACGATGGAAAAGGGAATTCCATGGCCACGATTTAAAAAAGGGGAGATGGCCGACCTCCTTGAATATCTACGAACTCCAAAGAAAAAATAGAAGGGGAGTGAAAGATGAAGCGTCTCTCAATATTAACGGTTCTTCTTTTATTAGGGATCGGATTCATCCTGTGGAATCAGGCCATCGGAGTTGAGAAGGGAAGCGGATACCTCCTCCCTGGAGAAATCAAGGAGGGATGGAAGGTCTTCACAACAAAACGATGCGGGGCTTGCCACCCCATAAGGGGGGAAGGAGGGAAGGGAGGACCTGACCTCGGAACCCTTCCGAAATCTTATGTCAGCCCGGCCCAGCTCGCGGCTCTGATGTGGAACCATGGGCCAGAGATGTGGGGGAAGATGTCCGCCCAAAAAGTCCCCCTACAAAAAATTAACAAGAAGGAGATGGCTGATCTCTTTGCCTTCCTCTATTTCATCCGTTACATGGATGAACCCGGAGACCCTAAAAAAGGAAAGGCCCTGATGGAGACCAAGGGGTGTGGGAAATGTCACACCGTTAAAGAAGGAGCAAGGGGGGATCTCAGCCGCTGGGGGATGTATACCAACCCCATTCTCTGGGCCCAAATGATGTGGAACCATGAACCCCAGATGGAACAGGCGATGAAGAAGAAAGGGTTGCCATGGGTTGAATTCAAGGAAAATGAAATGGCAGACCTCATCGCCTATATCCGGAGTCTGAGCGGAACCGTTGAAAAGATCTACCTTTCTCCGGGCGATCCCCGGTCCGGCAAAAAACTATTCGCCCACAAGGGATGCATCCGCTGTCACATTCCGTCAGGAGAACTCGATCTGGGCAGAAAAAAGGATTTCCCTCGAACGCTTGCCCAATTGGCAGGGATGATGTGGAATCACTCCCGTGAGATGTGGAAGGGAATCGAAGAGAAAGGGTTGGATCGTCCCCTGCTCTCTCCCCAGGAGATGGCCGACCTGGTCGCTTATCTCTTCTCCACACGATACTTTGATGAACCTGGCGATGCCACCAGAGGAAAAGCCATTTTTAATCAGAAACAATGCGCTCTCTGCCATGCAAAAGGCAAAGGGCCGGACTTGAGAGAGTTGAAGGGCAAGATCTCTCCCATCTTAATGGCCCAGATCATGTGGAATCATGGCCCCGAGATGATGGAAAAGATGAGAAAAGCCAGATTGCCCTGGCAGAAGATCGACGGCCAGGAGATGGTGGATCTGATGGAATATCTGAATCGGGGAATGCCCTAAAATGACAACAACCAAATTCCCTGCCTACCGTCAGGCAGGCAAGCTCCAATCATCAAATAATGGCCAAAATCCCAATCACCCAAACTTTAAAACAAATTGGGAGGTTGAGAATTGGGTAATTGGAATTTATTTGGGAATTGGTGTTTGGGATTCGGTGTTTACTCTGAAGGATTAAAAGATGGTCTCCGTAGAATGGTTGAAAAAGACAGAACTCTTTGAAGAACTGAAAGAACACCAGCTCGGTGCTCTCCTCCAGGGGGCAACGGTGAGATCCTATCCTGAAGGAGAAACCGTCTTTCTCAAAGGAGAGGAGGCAAATCATCTCTATTTTCTGATCAAAGGGGCTGTTGATCTCATCGTCAAATCGCAGGAGAAGTTAGACTTTATGACCTCTAAAATTGAAAAAGAAGGAGCGGTTTTCGGGACCGCCTCCCTGATGGAGCCATATTGTTACAACGTTTCAGCCATCTGCCTCAAACCCTCGGAGGTTCTGGTTCTCGATGCCGGTCTGATCAGAAAGAAGATGGAAGAAGACCCAAAGATCGGGATGGAGATCATGAAGAAGCTGGCTTCAATCTATTTTATTCGTCTCAATGAGTTGCGGGCAGGCGTTTCGAACCTTCTCAAACTCTTTAAGATCAAAACACCATGAAGGAATAAGGAGGAGAGGCTTTTTCGGAGTCCATACCGTGGACTGATTCTTAAATAAGGAAGGAGCCTATGCATAAAAGAAAAACCTCCGATGGTGTAAAATTCCTCGAAAAGGCCATCGAGGATAAATTAAAGGCAGGGAGATAATCGATGGATAGCGAGGCCGGAGGACCCTATCGCACTTGGCAAGAAAGGCGCTGTGCTCCTTTTTAGTTTTAAATAGGTTCTTGCCCTTTTTAATGTATTCTGTTAAATTATACTTGATTTCTATAGGGGGGAACATAGAGAAATCTATGCCCCTCTTTTTTATTTCAAGGATAAGGAGGTCAAAATGGAGATCAGAAGAAGGGATTTTCTGAAGGCAGGTGTTGCAGTAGGAGCGTCTATTGCCCTAAATGGTCTGCCCCTCAATGCCTTTGCCAATGGCAAGGATCATAAAATTGGGTTAGGGGGGACCGAACCCGGTCAATGGATACCCTCAACCTGTCAGGGTTGCACCCAATGGTGCCCCATCGAGATATTCGTGCAGACCGGAAGGGCTGTAAAGGTTCGAGGGAATCCCCTGAGCAAGGTCAATAATGGCTATTGTTGTGTGCGAGGTCATATGATTTTACAACAAATTTATGATCCTGACCGCATCAAGGTCCCAATGAAAAGGACGAATCCGCAGAAGGGTAGAGGGATTGATCCCAAATTCCTTCCCATCTCATGGGATGAGGCGATGGATATTATAGCCGACAAAATTATGGAACTTCGCAAAAATAACGAAACTCATAAATATCTCCTCATGCGTGGACGCTATGCCGATCATAATACGATTCTCTATGACCACCTCACCAAGATGATAGGCTCTCCTAATAATATTTCCCATAGCTCCCTGTGTGCCGAAGTTGAGAAGATGGGGCGTTTCTTCACCGAAGGATATTGGGGATATTGCGATTATGATCTTGAGAAGATGAACTACCTTATCGTCTGGGGCTGTGACCCTGTCTCATCCAATCGTAATGTTCCAAATACCATTCTGAAACTGAGCCGCCTTCTTGAGGAGGGTACAGTAGTGGTGGTAGATCCTCGAATGAACAATACCGCAGCCAAGGCGCATGAATGGTTACCGCTTAAGCCCGGCGAAGATGGAGCCCTTGCTACTGCAATGGCCCATGTGATTTTAACCGAAGGGCTTTGGAACAAAGAATTTGTGGGGGATTTTAAGGACGGAAAGAACCAGTTTAAGGCTGGAGAGATAGTTGATGAGGCCAATTTTGCTGAGAAGTATACCCACGGCCTTGTGAAATGGTGGAATATCGAACTGAAAGACAGAACCCCTGACTGGTCGGCAAACGCGACAGGGCTCTCCAAAGACCAGATTATTCGCGTTGCAAAAGGCTTTGCTCATGCCGCTCCCCGGTGTGCCATCTGGTATGGACCAACCATGATGCCACGAGGAAGTTATGCCGCTCTGGCCATCCATGCCTTAAACGGGCTTGTCGGTGCGATCGACAACGAGGGTGGAGTGATTACCGGAGCAATCGCTCCGAGCAGCAGTTATCCAAAATTTGAAAAGTATCAGGATGATGTGGCCAAGGCGGGAGTGAAGCATAAAAAGATTGATCAGAGAGGAACTCTTAAATTCCCAAACCTCGCCTCTGGCAGACCTGGCAGCGGAGTGTCCACCAATAATGTGCCCAATGCCATCCTTGCAAACGACCCCTATGACATCAAAATGGCCATAGGCTACTTCAACAATTTCAATTTTTCTGGAACGGAAGGAGGACGTTGGGATAAGGCTATGGCAAAGGTCCCCTTCTTCGTTCATATTGTTCCCATGGTTTCCGAGATGACAACTTTTGCCGACATTGTCCTACCTGCTGCCCTCCATCATTCGGAGGAGTGGAATATTTCTCGCAACAGGGGGAATATGTACGGGCACATCTCCATCCATCAGCCTGTTATCAAGCGGATGTTTGATGTGAAAAGCGCTGAAACGGAGTTCGTGTGGCTTCTTGCGGAAAAACTTAAGGCGAAAGGTTTTCCAAATATTTACGACTGGCTTTACAATGAATACAAAGATCCTGAAACGGGAAAGAATCCGACCAATGCTGAAGAATTTGCCCTCTATGCCACAAAAATTCGAAGCCAGAAGGCATGGGATCCTGGGCAAAATAAGGATTACAAAGGGGACAGACCCGAAGGTTGGGAAGATTTTAGGAAGAAAGGGGTAGTCAATTCCCCAAGATTTGAGTTTCGAAAGAAATGGGGAACATCCGAACAGGGCAATTTCCCCACCGCAACCAAAAAGTTCGAGTTCTATAGCGAGACCCTAAAGAAGGCCCTCATCGAGCATGCTGAGAAGAATAAGACAACGGTAGACGGCGTTCTGGAGGTAACAGATTATGAGGCGCGTGGAGAGAAGGCATTCGTGCCCCACTATGAATCTCCAAGAAGGCATGGCGACCGAAGTCAATATCCTTTTGATCTCATTGATATGAAATCGAGGCTCAACAGGGAGGGGCGAAGCGCAAATTTATCTTGGTACTATGCCTTCAAAAAGTGCGATCCAGGTGATGTAAACTATGAAGATGTGATTCATATCAACCCCTCTGATGCGAAAAAACTCGGCATCAAGGAAGGCGATAGGGTTAAAGTTACTTCAATCATAGGAAGCCTGAAAGTTCGGGCTCGCCTATGGGAAGGGGTTCGTCCGGGATGTGTTGCCAAATGCTATGGTCAAGGGCACTGGGCCTATGGCCGTTTAGCCTCAAAGGGCTTCTTAACTGAGCCGAGGGGCGCAAATTTTAATGAGATAATGCCTGACGATTATGATTATCTGAGTGGTTCAACCGCACGAAACGGTGGATTCACAGGAGTGAGAATCGAGAAAGCATAAAAAAGTAGTATCAGTAAATCATGATGGTGTCCGTCAAGGAAATTCATCTAACAGATATTGTCACAAATACAGACATTTAATTTCAAAAAGGAGGGGAGGATAAATGGTTAAGAAACAATTGGCAATGGTCATAGATTTACTGAAGTGTACTGGCTGCGGAGCCTGTGCTCTGGCCTGCAAAACGGAAAATAATACCCAGGACAAGGCCAATGGGCAAACCTTTAATTGGGCAGATTATGTGACAAAGGTTGAAGGCAAATTTCCCAATATCAAATATTCTATTATACCCGTTCTTTGTAACCATTGCACCGATGCTCCATGCGTAAAGGTATGTCCAGTGAAACCCAAAGCCATGCATAAGCATGAGAATGGAATTACCATGCATAACCAGGAGCGATGTATTGGTTGCCGACTTTGCCAGCAGAATTGTCCCTATAGCGTAGAGGATGTGGATAAAGCAAAAGCCGCCTACAGCGTGATCAGCTATAATGATGGAGAACCGCATGGTTTTTTTAGAAACGAAAAGGAGCTCATTAAAAGCCTGACGGCTTCAGGAGCAGAGGTGGCCAAAAGGGCAGGGGATACCCCTCCTCACCGGACGTTTTATAAGCACTCTGACTATGCAAGCGTAAGAAGGGCAAATGTCGTTGAAAAGTGTATTTTCTGCGAACATCGGGTGCTCCAGGGAGAACAACCTTTCTGTGTAGTGGCCTGCCCGGCCAAAGCGAGGACCTTTGGCGATCTCACGGATCAGAACAGTGAGGTCAGTAAATTACTTCGGAAATATAAAGCCCTTCAATTAAAGAATAATAAAGGTGAGTTTTTAAAACCCGGAGAAAAGGGTACTAGGCCAAATGTTTATTATATTCGGAGTTATAGGGCTGAGGCAAAAAAAAAGGCTTAGCGCGGGAATAGAGTGTTAGAGTCAATTAAAGGCATTCAAAAAAGATTGGTCACTTGTTATGATTATAATTATAAAGGATTATAAAAGGCATGGAATTCCATCAAGGGATTATGCGGGCATGGGCGGATAGTTTCCGTTATTTGTCAGCTTGCTTCTGCCTTCCCCAAAAAGAATTATTCATTCAAGAGAATGTGTTAGGTGGATTGATACAGGCGCTTAGCGAAACCTGTGTCGAAGCCGTACCCTTTTCAAAAGAGATGGAAAAGGCTTTTAAAGAACAGGATGAAGAGACACTCAGAGTGGACTTTGCAAAACTCTTTATTGGTCCCTATGAACTTCTGGCCCCTCCCTATGGTTCTGTCTATCTGGACGGGGAAAGAAGATTGATGGGTAACTCTACAGTCGAGGTAATCAAGTGGTACGAGGAAGCAGGTCTGATCATAGATAAGGACTTCAAAGAACTTCCTGACCATATCGCTGTGGAACTGGAATTTATGTACTATTTAATTTGGAAGGAAGCAGAGGTTCTGGAAAAGTCAGAAACGGAGAAGGCCCATCTGTTCAAAGAGATGAGAGACAAATTTTTCAATCAACTTCTTAGCCCTTGGGTCCCAAGCTTTTGCCAAAAAATAAAGGAATCCACCGATAACCTCTTTTACATCGCCCTCGCCAACTGCCTTTCGACCTTTATGAAGATCGCACCTGAAAACCTATCCTGTGGACGGGGATGAAAGGTGGGTCTGCCAAAGGCATAAAAAATGTGATAAAGGAACTGCATAACAATCAGAAGGAGGGCACATGCAGTTTACGACATGAAGTACTTTTGGGTATGGGGGCCCCAATACCATAGATAGGTTAAATGAGAGGATATTCGGCAAAGAGTTCGAGAGATTTTTCCGGAGGTTGTGTGCACCAGGGGTTTGAGATTCAAGAGATGAGAGTAGTGGAGAATCATGTTGATATAAAGTTGTTTTAAGGGTGTAAAGTCCTGCGCTGTGGGCGGGATTCTTTACTAAGTCCATTTTATAATAAAATTAAGGATAGTTGATGGAATCCAGAGATCACCATAAGGGCTTGGAGCGTATTGACCTACCGATCAGGGGAATGTCCTGTGCCAGTTGTGCGGCGAGGATTGAGAAAGGTTTAAATGCCGTTCGGGGAGTCGAACAGGCAACCGTAAACTTTACCACGGAAAAGGCGACCGTTATATTCCATCCTGATCAAACTCATATTTCTCACCTAATCGAGGAAGTTAGAAATCTGGGGTATGATGCGAAGTCAGAGAAGATGATCATTCCAATTCAGGGAATGAGTTGCGCTTCATGCGTGAATAAGGTTGAAAAGGCAATCAGATCCTTACAGGGTGTAATTCAGGTAAGTGTAAACCTGGCCACAGAGAGGGCCTCCATAGAATATATTCCAGAAGTGCTTTCTCTAAGGGATATCCAGAGGGTGGTTCAGGATGCAGGTTACCGGGTTCTTGAGGTTCGAGAGGAGGATATCGTTGAAAGGGAAAGGTTAGCTCGGGAGGCTGAGCTATCAGAATTGAAGTTAAAATTCCTGATCGGTACCATTCTTCTTATCCCCATCCTGATTCTTATGTATGGGGCAGGATTTTTGGAGAAGTGGTTTGGTCTTTCTAAGGAAATAAATTTCTTCATCCAGTTTTTACTTGCCACTCCTGTTCAGTTCTGGGCTGGTTGGCAATTCTATATCGGGTTCTGGAAGGCAATCCGACATAAAACCAGCGACATGAATACATTGATTGCGATGGGGACCTCTGCGGCTTATTTCTACAGCCTCATGATAACTTTTTTCCCTCATCGAATTATGGTCAAAGGTCTTATGCTCGATGTTTACTTTGATACATCTGCTGCAATCATTGTCCTCATCCTTCTTGGAAGATTCCTGGAGGCAAGAGCAAAGGGAAGGACTTCAGAGGCCATTAAAAAGCTAATTGGACTTCAACCAAAACGAGCCAGAGTGGTCAGAGAAGGTCAGGAAGTGGATATTCCGATTGAAGAGGTTGTTGCGGGTGATATCGTCGTGGTTCGGCCTGGAGAAAAGATCCCTGTTGACGGAATTGTAAGAGAAGGGTACTCTTTGGTGGATGAGTCAATGGTGACAGGAGAATCGTTACCTGTGGAGAAGAAGACTGGGGATAGTGTGATTGGGGCGACCCTCAATAAAACTGGCACATTTAAATTCGAGGCCACAAAGGTGGGGAAGGATACGTTTCTTTCTCAGATCGTTAAACTGGTTCAAGAAGCGCAGGGTTCAAAGCCTCCGATTGCCCGGATGGTTGATGTGATTGCAAGCTATTTCGTTCCTGTAGTGATTGCGATCGCTATCTTTACTTTCATCATCTGGTCTATTTGGGGACCCCATCCAGCGCAAACCTATGCCTTTCTGAACTTCATTGCCGTTTTGATCATTGCCTGTCCCTGTGCTCTTGGATTGGCCACTCCTACCTCGATCATGGTCGGAACAGGAAAGGGTGCGGAAAACGGAATTTTGATTCGTGGGGCAGAGGCCCTTGAGACAGCCCATCGCCTGAATACAATCGTCCTGGATAAGACCGGAACACTGACTAAGGGAGAACCCTCTGTTACTGATATCATCGAATCTGAAGGATTTTCAAAAAAGGAGATCTTAATTTTATCTGCCTCGGCCGAAAAGGGGTCAGAGCATCCTTTGGGAGAATCCATCATAAGAAAAGCCCATGAAGAAGGTTTGAGTCTCCTTGAGGCAAGTGATTTTCAAGCCATCTCTGGTTTCGGAATTGAGGCCACCGTGGATTCCAAAAGAATACTTCTTGGGAATTTTAGATTGATGGAGGAACGGAAAGTTGTTCTAAATGGATTTCGTGATAGGGCGGAAGCTCTATCCTTGGAAGGAAAGACCTCCGTTTTCTTGGCGGTCAACGGAAAAGCTGCTGGGATCATTGCTATTGCTGATACGTTGAAAGAAAATTCGAAAGCGGCAATCGAGGCATTTCATCGGATGGGGTTAGAAGTGGTGATGCTGACAGGTGACAATGAACGTACGGCTAAAGCCATTGCTCAGCAGATTGGAATTGATCGGGTTCTTGCAGAGGTTCACCCGGAGAAAAAGGCTGAAGAGGTCAAGAGACTCCAGTCAGAAGGAAAAAAAGTGGGAATGGTAGGTGACGGAATTAATGATGCCCCTGCCCTTGCTCAGGCTGATGTAGGGATTGCCATAGGGACCGGAACAGATGTGGCGATTGAATCGTCTGATATCACACTCATCGGTGGTGATCTGAGAGGGGTTGTGACTGCTATCGCATTGAGCAAGGCTACAATCCGAAATATCAAACAGAATCTCTTCTGGGCGTTTGCCTATAACACCATTCTTATACCTGTTGCCGCAGGTGTTCTTTATCCATTTTTTGGAATTCTTCTCAATCCAATTTTGGCCGCAGGGGCGATGGCCTTTTCCTCTGTGACCGTGGTTTCAAATGCGCTCAGGCTAAGGAGGTTTAAACC
>CAZFDM010000049.1:0-3496 GCA_964517975.1 uncultured Syntrophaceae bacterium | reverse complement strand
TGATGAAACCTTCCTCCCCAAGTATAACCCATTCCCCTCTTTTTGATCTCCTCTTTTACAATCTCGATCTCTTTCAGCCCACCCTTAATCATAAAGGGTTCATCATATTCCCTCTTCTTCGCGAATTTTGCTTCTTCAAGGGTCAACCCACAAAGGGAGGTTAATTCTTCTTCGTTAAGATCAGAAAATCCTATGATTTGAATCCCCGTTTCTTGCCTAATAGATTTTAGGACCTCAATGATCTGGAGATAAAAAGTCCCCAATTCAAGAACTGCATATCCATCCAGTTCTCTATCATAAGGGAACTGAAAAGAGAAGTACTCTTGAGGGACAAAAATGGCTCCCCCATTCTCTGAAATAAAGGGATGATCATTCCCTAAGTCTCTCCGATAAACTTCAATTTCCGCTCTGGTTTTACTGCTGGAGAGGATTAGTGGAATTCCCTTCCGTTGGATAACCTCAAGGGCGGGTAACGCCTGTTTAAAGGAATAGGTTTCCTGGTCAAGCAAAGTTCCATCCAGATCGGTGAAAATGATCAGTTTAGGTGTTGTCATCCTCGACGGCATTCTTCAACCTCTCTAAGAAATCAGGGATAGCTGAGGTGACCCGGCTCCAGTTGGGAATGAGGGGAATGCTCAAGGGATCCTCTATAAAAGCTTTACTAGCCAACTCAATTCCCTTTGTAAAGGTCTCCACAGCCACGCCCTCTTCATGACGGTCAAAATCAAGACCATTGATGGCTGCATCATCATGGTATTTCGTGATGGCCTCCTGGGCTGTTCTCAAATAAGTTGCCCTTAATGTCTTTAAAAGGCTTTCTGAAAGGTCAATCCCCTCACTGGCAAGATTTCGAAAAAGGTTCTTTGCAATATCGGTAGACATCCTTAAGAGTCCTTTGCTTGGATCATCTGAGGAAAGTTCCTGGTGCTTGTGGTCATAATTGTCTGCCAGATCAACCTGACAGATACGTCTGAGGGAACAATTTCGAAAGACCTCTGCAAGGACCCCGACTTCAAGTCCCCAGTCCCAGGGGATTCGATTGATCCGAGCCAGGTCACCGATCATCGAAAATTCTCCTGCCAATGGGTATCGGAAACTGTCGAGGTAGACCAAAAAAGGAAGGTGACCCAACAGTCGTTCAAGAGATCTTATCAAGGGAGTGACAAAGAGACGAGTCACCCTTCCATGCATTTTATCAGTCACCCGGGCATAATAACCCTTACAGAATTCATAACCTAAGTTGGGATTGACCACAGGATAGCATAATCGGGCTAAAAATTCTTTATCATAATTCAAGATATCGCAGTCATGAAGAACAATTACATTACTTCTCTCGCTGGCCAGTACATAACCAAAGGCCATCCAGGTGGAACGTCCTTTGCCATCCTCGCCGGCCGAAATATCGTTCCGGTTCAGAATATTGTAGAGGGATTGAACCCTTGGCCCATCATTCCAAATCACCACTGTCTCCTGAGGAAGGATGGAAAAGAATTCTTTTGCATATTCGAATTCTTTCTCTTCTGCCTTTCCCAGAGTGATGATCACCTGATTAATGAATTTCACTTTCTGAATCTCAGAAACGATTGTTTTAAGGGCCTTCTCTTTCAATTCAGAATAAAGAGAGGGTAAAACCAGCGCAACGGGATTGTGTCTGGAGTAAAACTCCAGTTCCATCTCCATCCGTTCTAAGTTTCCTTTCTTTAGTCGGTGAAGTGTCGTAATCACTCCAGGTTGAAAAAAATCACTCATAGAATCCACCTCCTTATGTTCATTGGTCAACTCTCCTCATGGAATAAACTACTTTCTTCTCATTAACTCTTTTGCGAGAATAATGCTTCGACGCCCTGATTTTTTTACCAGCCTGCAAACCTCCCGTAATGATCTCCCTCTTCGATAACTTGATAGAGTCAGTAACATAGGCATATTGACCCCTGTCACAACCCCAATATTTTTGTTCTCTAATACTGAAAGGCTAAGATGGGTGGGTGTTCCACCTAAAAGATCGGTCAGGATGATCACTCCCTCTCCCTCATCCACCTCTTGGATTCCTTTTTGAATCCTGTCTCGAATCTCCTCTCTTCTATCCTTTGGCCAGATAGAAATCCCTTTAACCTTTTTGAGATGACCTACAAGGAATTGAACAGAAGAAATAAGCGCCTCTGCTAATCTGCCATGAGAGATCACCAAGATTCCAATCATTCTTTATCCCTCCCTTTTACTTTTGAAGATAAGAGTCCGTCAACCATTCTCCTTAATTCATGAAATTGAAGGGGTTTTTCTAAATATGAATCGGCTCCCCTCTCGATCACTTTTTGATGGACTTCTTCACTCCCAAAAGCCGTAATGACAATGATGGAGGTTTCGGGTTGAAGTTTTCTTACCCCAGGAATGATCTCCAAGCCTGTCAACCCAGGCATTCGAATATCGGTGATGACAACATCGAAAATTTCTCGAACCAAAATTCTGAAGGCTTCTGAACCATTGCCAACCGAGTCTGTCTCAAAACCTTCTTCTTCCAAAAAATCCTCGAGCAGAGACCTCATCTCTTCATCATCTTCGATGATCAATATTCGCCTTTTTTCATAATTCATCACAGGTTAATATGAGCAAAAAGAATGCCGAAGACAAGGAAACAAATTTATTAAAAAATTCAATTAGTTAGAATTTCTTATAAATAATTCGAAGAATCTAAATAGGGGAATAAAGAAACGGTGTGTGGCAAAATGGGACAAAATCTACTTTTATAATACCAAATTCCCAAATTAGACATTGACCTTGGGATAAGGAGGGTTCTGAATATTATGGATTTTTGAGAAAAAGGGCCTTGGTTATATTCAAGGCCTATTCAATTTTTTATTAAAATGATCCGAATAAATAATCCCACCTACAGGGAGTGATTCTTTACTTTGGTAAATTCCACACTATCTAAATTCTATTTTATAAAACAAGGTGGCCCCAGTTTCTATTCCAGTGGTGGTCTCAACCTCTAATCGCTTTGAAAGGGTGTAGCGAAATGTGACGAGAGTAGCATCAGTGAGCAGAGAACGACCCAGGCTGACATAGAGTTTTGGTGTCAGATATTTCCCAATGGTGATCATCGAACGAGAAACCTCGCTTTCTCCAGGGGGGATGGTAATATCCAACGTGTCCAGACCAAATATCTTCTTAAGCTTACCCTGGAGAATTACGGATTCTCCTGCTGAAAGAAAGGCTCCTGCGGCTTGAATGAGGGAAGGTGCCGATTCCATCCCTTTACCAAGAGGTTGACCAAGTACGATGTAGGAAAGGATGTCCGTATCCGACATAGAAGGTCTTGAATATAATTTTACCAATGGTTTTTGGAGTGTTCCAGTTACTGTAACTCCTGCTTGTATCTCACCAACCTTTCTTACAGCAATTCCATCCAAGGCAGGATTCGTAACCGGACCACCTGTAAAGATTAAACGTCCCCTGATCAATTCAAGTTTTTGACCAAAACCGGATAAATGGCCTTGGG
>CAZFDM010000048.1:0-11915 GCA_964517975.1 uncultured Syntrophaceae bacterium | reverse complement strand
TTGCCCTGATCAATGGAACTCAGGGGATGACTGCTGTCGGAGTGCTTGCTCTTCTTAGGGCAGAACGACTCTGCAAAGTGGCCGACATTGTGGGTGCCTGCACCTTAGAGGCCTTAAAAGGGACACTCAGTGCTTTCGATTTAGATATTCAGAGGGTTCGTTCTTTTCCGGGGCCACTTGCAGTTTCAAAAAATTTTCACAGATTGGATCGAAACAGTGAGATTGCGCGGTCTCATAGATTCTGTTCAAAGATTCAGGATGCTTACTCCCTTCGCTGTATTCCTCAGGTTCACGGGGCCATAAGGGATGGTCTAAGTTTTGTCCGAAAGGTCTTAGAGATCGAAGTCAATTCTGCAACTGATAACCCTCTTATCTTTGCAGAAAAAGGGAAGATCCTTAATTGTGGAAATTTTCATGGGGAGCCTGTTGCCTTTGCAATGGATCTTTTAGGGATTGTCGTTTCTGAATTGGGTGCAATCTCAGAGAGAAGGATTGAGAAACTGATCAATCCCGCCCTCTCCGGACTTCCTCCATTTCTCACGAAAAAGGGAGGGCTCCACTCTGGGTTGATGATGGTTCAAGTGAGCGCTGCCTCGTTGGTCTCCGAGAATAAGGTTCTCGCTCATCCAGCGAGTGTGGATTCCATTCCAACCTCAGCAGATAAAGAAGACCACGTTTCCATGGGAACGATTTCCGCAAGGAAAGCAATGGAGATCGTAAAAAATGTTGAACATATCTTAGCCATGGAACTCCTTTGTGCCACTCAGGGTTTAGAATTCCTCCTTCCGCTTCGGCCGGGCATTGGTGTGAAAGAGGCTTATCAAGTAGTTCGAGAAAAGGTCCCTCCGATTAAAGGGGATCGAAGATTCAGCGAGGATATTAAGAAGATTCAAGCCCTCATCCAATCCGGAGCATTACTGGAAAGCGTCGAGCAGGTGGTAGGAAGGTTGAATTAAGGTAAGGTTCGCCCCTGCCTTATGCGTAATTTTTTATAATGATAAGATTAACTGAAAAGAATACTCGGAAGCCAGGTGGCAATCTTTGGAAAGAGGAAAACGAGGCCCAATCCGACCAACTGGAGTATCATAAAATCAATCATTCCCCGATAAATCGTCGCGAGATCCCATTGAGGAGCAACCGCCTTAAGGTAGTAGGCAGCCATGGCCACGGGTGGGGAAAGGAAAGCAGTTTGAAGATTCACTGCTACCAAAGTGGTGAACCAGAGCAGGTCAAGTTTCAATTCTTGAACCACTGGAAGGAAGATAGGGAGGAAGATATAGACGATTGCAGGCCATTCCAATGGCCATCCAAGGAGAAAAATGACAATCATCACAATCGCAATCAATCCCAAAGGATGAATATCAAGGGCTAATAGGGATTTTGCGATCATGGTGCTCGTTCCCAACTTGGTAAATACCGCCCCAAAAATATTAGAGGCCATCCCGAGAAATAGGATCATACTCGAGGTCTGGAGGGTTTGATAGGTCGCCCGCTTTAGTGTATCCCAAGTGAGTCTTCTATAAGCAAGGGTTAGGAAAATCGATCCCAAAGAAGCCATTGCAGCTGCCTCAGTAGGGGTTGCCAATCCAAGGAGAATACTGCCCAAGGCAGCAAAGATAATGAACCCCATTGGAAGGATCCCTGAAAGAAATTCATGGAGTATTTTCCGTTTTGATGCAAGTCGTAACTCAGGGGGTAGAGGGGGTCCAAGCTCAGGCCTAAGATGGGTTTTAATCATGGTAAATCCTATGTATAGGCCAGAAAGTAGAAGACCGGGCAAGATGGCTGCCCCGAAGAGTTTGATGACAGAGACTCCTGCGATTGGTCCCATCACCACAAGCATGACGCTGGGGGGGATAAGGATTCCCAATGTTCCTCCGGCAGTAATGGTTCCAGCGGAAAGTCTCACATCATATTTGCTCTTCATCATGGCTGGAGCGGCCATGATTCCAATGACCGTAACAGAGGCGCCGATAATTCCTGTAGCAGTGGCAAAGATAGTAGCGGTTAAAAGAACTCCAAGATAAAGGGATCCTCTTAAACCACCCAGCATGAGCTGAAAAGAGGTGAAGAGTCTTTCCATGAGGCCTGCCTTTTCGAGAAGATGTCCCATGAAGATGAAAAGAGGAACTGCTGCGAGGGTTTCCTCTTTCATCAGACCAAGGGTCTGATAGACCATCAGAGGAAAGACCGTGTTGCCAAAACCGATGTAGCCAAATATGATAGAGAGAATGATGAGCGTAAAGGCGATTGGAAATCCAGCAAAGATTCCTACAAGAAGTGTAGCCAGAAAGATTATCCCCAGATATTCAGGGCTCATAGCCACTTCCCCTTCAGAACGGAATATAAACTTTTTAGAAATTCTGAGATCCCTTGAAGGATGAGAAGAAAGGCAGTCAAGGGAATGATGGTTTTGAAGGGATAAAGAGGGGGTCTCCAGGGGCTAAAATCGGATTTTTCCAGGATGGCCCAGGAATGGATAGCCGCCTCCAAACCGGAGAATAAAAAGAAGAACATTCCAGGGAAAAAGAGGAAGAGATAAGAGATCAGATTAACCCAGCCCTGCCTTCTTGGGGACCAGCGTTCATAAAAGATGTCGGTGCGGATATGTCCATTTCTCATCAATGTATAAGCTGCGCCTAACATAAACATCGTTCCATAAAACATATAGGCAAGATCATATGCCCAAACGGTGGGGGAATTGAATACGTATCTAGCGATAACCTCGTAGCTCAGGCCAAAGATGAGAGGAATGATCAGCCAACTCACCATTTTACCTGACCATTCGCTGATGGTATCGATGATTCGGATGATGATTCTTAGAGGTTTAGGAAAGGAATTCATAAGGCATCCCTATGAAAGAAAGTAGGGAATGGTTTTAAACCATTCCCTACTCAATCCTCAATCTTTCTCCTTTTTTAAAAAGGTGTATATTTCTCCTCCCTTAATCCTGCGATAAAAATGTCATGCTGGATTTATTTCAGCATCTCATAAAATCCTGAAACGGGTTCAGGATGACAAAAAAGGAATTTTCTCTGCTCTTTTCACCATTCTCGCTGGTTTAAGGTCCTTCTTAAATTAAGAGGGAGAGTTATTATAAAAAATATCTATCTCTTTATTCATCTATCATCACTTATGGTTTTAACACTTTATAAGGGTTTACCCCTTTCCAGTAATACTCAGCAATCATATCATAAGGTGGATTGTTGACTTGCTTATAGGGTACGACCCGTGCAGCCCATGCCTTTTGAGAGGCCAGAACCTTGGCGAAAAAAGGATTCTCTTTTGCTTTTTTTTCTGCAAGCCTGTCCCAAGCTTTGAGCATTTCAAGGATCATCTCCTTGGAGGTTTTCACTACTGTCACTCCATGTTTGGTCACCATGGTATTAAGGTCATTAACGATCTGATCCAGTTGTTTCAAGTCAAAAACCAATGTATCTGCCATACAGGCCACTCTCACAATGGCCTTAAGGTCAGGGGGGAGTTCATCCCATTTTTTCCGATTAATGATGAGTTCCATGAAGCCAGTTGGCTGATGGATGCTCGGCATATGATAGAATTTACGGACAGTGTGGAGACCAATCGAGAAATCAGCAGCGGGGGAGTGAAACTCAGCCCCATCAATCACCCCCCTTTCAAGGGCAGGGACAATTTCACCACTGGGAAGGGTCACCACGGACATTCCCATCTCTTTGAAGAGTTCGGCCGCCATCCCGGCTGAACGGAATTTTACCCCTTTAAATTCAGCGACAGATTTGATGGCCTTTTTAAACCAGCCCAGTGGTTCAGGGGGATTCCCCGCTGTTGGAAAGGCGATCACATCGTATTTCAGTTCCTTTTGAAGGAGTTCATTGTAAAGATCCAAACCTCCGCCCACATAAAGCCAGCTCATAAAGTCTTCATTTCCCATTCCAAATGGACCACCACCTGCTGTGCTAAAAAGAGCTGCGGCAGGATGTTTGCCTACCCAGTACCCCGGCCACGCATGACCTGCATCAATAACACCTTTATGAACAGCATCAAGGACTTCGAAGGGAGGAACGATGGCCCCGGCAGGAAGCAGTTCAATTTTCAACCTCCCGCCCGCCATCTCTTCTATCTTTGCGACCAAGTCTTTGGGATTCACATATTCATAGGCACCGGCCGAAAATGCACTTTGAACCTTCCAGGTAAAGACTTTAGTCTGTGCATGAGTTGAGGTCACAAACAAAAAAACTGTGATCCAGAAAATTGCCAGAACAATGAAAGTACGTTTCCTCTTATTCATGATAAACCCTCCTTGTATAATATATTTGTGAGTTTGTTTGAGTTATCCATAGGGGGAAAAGAGTGCCTACCTACGGTAGGCAGGGAAATGTTTTAGGCCAGCACCTCCTTCTCCTAAATTTTCTACCTTTTCCGTTAGTCCCTATCTATGGAGAAATCCTTTTCCTTGCTCGTTACCTTATCTATTTATTATGTTTAAAAGAATTTGTCAAATTTTTTAAGGCAGTAACGATCCATTAAAATTTCTTGAAAATTTTAAGATTTCAATTTAGAGTTGATAGGCTTCCGCTCACCCTTAACATGACTCAAAAAGGAAGGAGAATGATGGATATCTTTGAGGCCATGGCAAAGGCGGTTATCGAAGGGGATGAAGAGAAGGCTGTTGCATTGGCAAGAGAAGCCCTTGCTAAGGGGATAGACCCAATCGAGGCCATTGAAAAGGGTTTTTCTGAAGGAATGAAGGAGGTAGGAAGACGTTTTGAGAAGTTAGAGATCTACCTGCCCGAAGTGCTCCTCTCTGCAGATGCAATGGTTGCAGGGGTAGGGATATTTCGGGATCATATCCTCGCAAAGGGAGCCAACCTTATCCAGAAGACTGTCCTCCTTGGAACCATTCAGGGGGATGTTCACGATATCGGGAAGAATATCGTTAAGATTATGCTGGAAAGTAATGGTTTTAGGGTCTATGACCTTGGAAGGGATGTCCCTGTGCTTCAATTTGTTGAAAAGGTGAAGGAACTTTCCCCGGACATCATAGGCGTATCAGCATTGATGACCACGACCATGGTTCATATGCCTAAATTGATTGAGGCCCTTAAGGAACACGGGTTGAGGGAGAAGGTTAAGGTAATGGTAGGAGGAGCCCCCGTCCTACCAGATTGGGCAAAGGAGATTGGTGCCGATGGATATGGGGAAACCGCTATGGAGGCTGTTCGGGTGGCAAAGAGGCTTGTTGGGCTTAAAGAATCAGAGAAGGGGTGAAGGGAATGGGAAATGGAGAGTTTTTTGATTTCCTGGAAGTGATCCGGAGGGCGGAATCCGGTGAGAGGGTGAGGGAGGAGGAATTCGATAAGAAGATCGGTAGAAAGACCTTAGATCTCCAGAAAAAGTACGAGATACGCTATCATCCTGAATCCGTTATTTCAACAGACGATGGCCTTTCAGATCGCCTCTATCAAGCAGGAGTAGAACTCTTTTTAGAGTTAGGGGTCTTCTGTATGGATACCCAGAGGGTGATTCGTTTTACTGAGGAAGAACTGAAATGGGCTTTAAACCACGTTCCTCAAGAGGTTCGGTACGGGAGAGAGAAAGAAACCGTTTCTGTATTCCCAAGAAAAGTTGAAGACCGAAGAGATCCTGTCTGCTTTTTCTCTGCAGTAGGAACTCCTGTTACAGAAGAACTGTTTCTCCCTATTGCCCAAAGTTATGCTCAGGAGCCTCTTGCGGATACTTTCTCAGGACCTTTGATTACCAGTTATCAAGGAATACCCGTTACCTCAGGTTCTCCCATTGAGGTGGAGGCGGCTATCTGGAATACAAAGATGCTCAGAGAAGCAGCCAACCGAGCAGGAAGGCCAACCATTGGGATACACAATTTTCAATCAACAGGTGAGAAGACCGACGCAACCATTGCCTCTGCACAGGAAAGGTTTGGTGCCTATCCAGGAGATGGATTGTTAGTCGCCGCCATTGCGGAGATGAAGGTAGATTTTGAAAGACTAAAGAAGGTTGCTTTCCTTCGCCAGTCGCCTTATGTTTTAGGAGCATTGTATGGTCCTTTGATGGGGGGGTATGCTGGAGGCCCCGAAGGAACGGCGATCGTCCTTGTAGCCCATCATTTTCTGGGTCTTCTTGTCTTTTCGGCGAAGAGGCATAATGCCTTTCCCATTCACATTCATCAAGTATGTAATACTACAAGGGAGATGCTCTGGTTGGTTTCAACGGTTGGGCAGGCATTGGCGAGAAATACGAACCTCATTATTGCTTCGAATGCATTTATGGCCTCGGGACCATGCACAGAGATGATTATGGATGAACTCTGCGCCCACGCCGTTGCCTCCACTGTCTCGGGTTGGCATCTCAATCCAACCGCAGTCGCAAGGAATCGTTATCCATTAAGGTGTAGTGGGATGGAGGCAAGAATCCATGCAGAGGTCGGCCATACGGTCTCAAAGATGGGGCTTTCTCGGAAAGAGGCCAATCAGATTGTTTTAAAATTATTAGAAAAATACGAGGCGAAGATTTCGGAAGCCCCCATTGGAAAGACTTTCCCTGAGTGCTATCAAATGGATCGACTTAAGCCAACCGATGAATACGAATCCCTATGGAAAGAGAAGAAGAAGGAGTTGAAAGGGCTTGGACTGGAGGCTATTTGAATGAAGATTGAGAAACTGGTAAGAAGGGGAATTTTGAAGATCGCTTCCTATGTTCCTGGGAAGTCGATTGAGGAAGTTCAGAAGGAGTATGGTCAGAAGAGGTGGGTAAAACTTGCCTCAAATGAGAATCTTCTTGGTCCATCTCCTAAGGCAGTTTCGGCCATAAAGAAAGAACTTCCAAATATCTATCTTTACCCTGAAGGTCCTTGCACCCTATTGAGAAAAGCACTGGCTGAGAAATTTTCGGTTTCTGAGAAGATGGTTGTCCTCTCTAATGGAGCGGATAATCTCATTTTGATGATTGCCAATGCCTTTGTCAATGAAGGAGAGGAGGTGGTGATGGCTGATCCCACGTTTCCGGTCTACACCAATGTGACCCAGATCATGGGTGGAAAGCCTATCAGGGTGAGATTAAAGAATTATACCCACGATCTGGATGGAATGCTGGAAAGGGTCAATGAAAAAACAAAACTGATTTTTATCTGTAACCCTAATAATCCGACAGGGACGGTGGTTTCAAAAGAGGCATTCAATCGCTTTCTTTCCAGGCTTCCAAAACAGGTTATCCTTATCTTAGATGAGGCTTATAGAGAGTTTGTTGAGGAATCCTGTTCTCTGAATAGCCTGGAGTATATAAGGAATGGGGGGCAGGTTATTGTTCTAAGGACCTTTTCGAAGGTCTATGGATTGGCAGGGCTGAGGATTGGTTACGCATTGGGAAGAGAAGATTTAATTCAGTGTCTCTATCAGGTTAGAGATCCATTCCCAGTGCACCGGCTGGCCCAGGTTGCTGCTTTGGCTGCCCTAAAAGATGTGGACCATGCAAGAAGGTCGATTCAATTAGTAAAGGAAGGAAGAGCTTATCTATATCAGGAATTGACCAAGATGGGACTTTTCTACGTTCCCAGTCAGGCCAACTTTATCTTTGTTGATTTTAAAAAGGACGCAGAAGAGATCTTTCGAGATCTCCTGAAAGAAGGAATCATTATCCGACCGGGGAGAATCTGGGGCTATTCAACCTGTGCCCGGGTGACCATTGGAAGAATGTCAGACAACAGAAGGTTTATTCAGGCATTGAAGAAAATTTATAAACAATGAACGAAGAACGATGAACGATAGACAACTAACCTATGAGTGAAACCAATCTGATTATCAAGAACGCCACGGAACTGCTGACCCTCTCTTCTTCCTTCAAAGATGAAGTGGGTTTGGGAATGATCCGAGATGGGGCAATTGCAATAGGAGGAGAGAAGATTCTTTGGGTGGGAAAAACCGATCAACTGCCCAAAGAGGTCTCTTTAGCCTCCAGGGGAAAAGAGATTGATGCTCAAGGGAAAGTGGTTATGCCAGGACTTATTGACTCCCACACCCACCTCATCTTTGCTGGATCGAGGGAGAATGAATTTGAGATGAGGATTCAGGGGCTATCCTACCTTGAAATCGCTGAAAGGGGTGGTGGAATCCTTTCTACCGTTGAAGCGACAAGAAAGGCCTCTTTTGAGGAACTCTTCTCCTTAGGGAAAAAGAGATTGGACCGAATGCTTAAGAAGGGAGTCACTACCGTTGAGGCAAAAAGCGGGTATGGGCTCTCTTTAAAAGATGAAATGAAGATTTTAAGAGTAATGAAGGCATTACAGGAAGCCCATCCTTTAGATATCGTTCCCACATTTTTGGGAGCCCATACTATCCCCAGGGAATTTAGAAATAATCGAGCCATTTATGTGGAGATGGTCATAAAGGAGATGATTCCAAATATTGCCCAGGAAGGGCTTGCAGAATTTTGCGATGTCTTCTGCGAAGAGAAGGCGTTTAGTCTTGAGGAGTCAAGAAAAATTCTTGAGGCAGGGAAGCGTTATGGGCTTAAACCAAAGATCCATGCTGACCAGTTAACACCCGGTGGAGGGGCAGAACTGGCTGCTGAGGTAGGGGCTATTTCTGCCGAACATCTCGAATATATCAGTCCAACCGGTATCGAAAAGATGGCTGAAAAAGGGGTGACCGCAGTCCTATTACCAGGGGCAAGTTTCTTCCTTTCTATGACTAAACTTCCTCCTGCAAGGGAGATGATCGAAAGAGGAGTAAAGGTAGCACTGGCAACGGACTTAAATCCTGGCTCATCGATGACTGAATCCCTTACCCTGATTATGACCATGGGTTGTACCATGTTCAGGATGACCCCGAAAGAGGTCATCCAGGCAACAACGATTCATGGAGCGAAATCCATAGGAATGGAAAACCAAATGGGTTCACTGGATATAGGAAAGAAGGCCGATGTGATTATCTTGGATATCCCAAACTATAAATATCTCCCCTACCATTTTGGAGTGGATCATGTGGAGACCGTCATAAAGGGAGGGAAGATAGTCTATAAGAGACCAGGCGTTGAAGCACCAAATACGAAAGTCCAAAATAGCAGGAAGGTTTAGAATTGAAATAATCAGAACAGGGAATGATGACGTTTAATTTTGAAATTCGGACTTTAATTGATATAAAAGATGCGACTCCTTGAATGTATCCCCAATATTAGTGAAGGAAGAGATCCAGAGAAGATCTCATTGATTGCGGAGGAAGTAAAAAGGCATAAAGGAGTCAAACTCCTTGATCTTTCTTCAGACCCCGATCACAATCGGAGCGTTTTTACTTTTATCGGAGATCCCCTGGATGTCAAAGAGGCCACCCTTGCCATGGCCTTAAAAGCCATCGAACTTATCGACATGAGGGAACACAAAGGGGGACACCCCCGTTTGGGAGCGGTCGATGTGGTTCCTTTTGTTCCCATCCAGGGAATAGGGATGGAAGAGGCTGTTCAAATAGCAAGAGAATTTGGAAAGGAATTGGGGTCAAGAGGAATCCCAGTATACTTCTATGAAGAGTCTGCCTCTTTGCCTGAAAGAAGAGACCTACCCACAATTCGAAAAGGTGAGTATGAGGGATTAAATGAAAAATTGAAGGATCCAAAATGGAAGCCTGATGAAGGCCCGGGTCAATTCAATCCCAAATCAGGTGCGACCGTCGTGGGGGCTCGGTTTCCTCTCATTGCTTATAACATTAATCTCCAAACCGATGACCTTTCTCTCGCCAAGGCGATTGCTAAAAAGGTTCGATTTAAGGATGGGGGATTTCCCCATGTAAGGGCAATGGGAGTCGATCTGAAGGGTAGGGGGATGGTCCAGGTTTCGATGAATTTAACCAACTACAGAGTAACCAATATTGCTGAGGTCTTCGAATTTGTAAAGAGTGAGGCCCAAAAGAAAGGGGTGGAAATAGCGGATTCTGAAATCGTAGGGTTAATCCCTATGGGTGCCTTAGAAGGGGTTGTTCAGTATTATTTAAAGTACCCAAAATTTTCAACCCATCAAATCATTGAGCAAAGAATTTTAGAATTCGAATAATGACCCCCTGAATGGTTCAAAAGAAAAGATTGAGAAGTCCCTTGCCCTCTTGGACCTTTGAATCCTAAGACTCCTTAGGAGGGGTTATGGAAATCAAACGCTTCTTAGAGAGACTTTCCTCCGACACTCCCACCCCTGGAGGCGGTAGCGCTTCTGCATTGGCTGGGGCACTTTCTGCATCCCTTGTGGAGATGGTGGTCGGGCTTTCAAAGAGAAAGGGAGAGCTAACACCGCATGAGAGGAAGGAGATCAAACAAAAGGCATCCGCGATCAAGAGGAGGCTTCTTCGTGCAATGGATGAGGATGCAGAATCTTATGAAGGGGTGATAAGTGCATTTCGCCTTCCTAAGGATACAGAAAGGCAAAGACATTATCGTAGTAAAAAGATTCAGGAGGCCTATAAAAAGGCAACCGTCATCCCTCGATGCGTATGCGAAAATGCCTTAAACCTGCTCAAGTTTTCTCGAATTCTTAGTTTGAAAGGAAACCCAAATGCCCTGAGTGATATAGGGGTCGCTGGGTTTCTCGCTGATACAGCGTTCAGGGGAGGGTTACTCAATATCGAAATCAATTTGAAATCAATAAAAGATAGGGCCTTTGTCCAGGAGATGAAATTCCTGATAAAGAGGCTAAAAAGGGAGAGAAACGAAATCCGAAAGAAGTGGAAAGGCACCATCTAACTATTTTTCTAAGGAGGGATCATGAAAGTTATTGCATTGAATGGAAGCGCCAGAGGAAAGAAAGGGGTCACATGGCGATTGATGGATTCACTTTTAAAGGGGCTCTTAGAGGGAGGGGCTACCGTTAAAGAATTCCAACTGAAAGAAATGAATATTTCCTACTGTAAAGCATGCCTCACCTGTATGCATAAGACACCAGGCCAATGTGCTCAACGGGATGATATGGACCAAATCTATCCCTATCTGAGAGAATCGGATCTATTTGTGATGGGTACTCCTGTGTATACAGACACGATGAGTGCCCAGATGAAAACCGTAATGGATCGATGCATCTGCGGTATGGATCCTTTTTTAAGGATTGATTCGGCAAACCGGGTGAGGCATCCCTATCAATGGAATTTACCTAAGAAGTTTCTACTCATCTCAACCTCAGGATTCCCGGAGACAGAAAGTTTCCTGCCATTGATGATGACTTTCAGAGCCCAGGCAGAAAACTTTGGTTGTGAACCAATAGGAGAGATCTGCATCCCTGGCTCAATTGCCTTACAAATGGCTCCACAACTACTGGAACCTCACCTCGATATGATTCAAAAGGCAGGTAAAATGCTTGCCCAAAATGGGAAGATAGATCCAACCCTTTTAGAGCAGATTAATAGGCCAGTGGTAACCAAGGAACAATACTTGGAAATTTCAGCAAAATACGAAGCCTGGGCTAGAAAGAGTCGGGAAAAATAGGGACAGTGACCATTTTTTTTCTGAGGTCTTCCCTTTGGGAATAGGAGATCACCCCTTTAAAAGCCACCTCTCAAGAAGAAGCAATTTTTTGTTGTAAGAAAAGCATTTCCTTCCCTTTCTTCTTAGTATCGGGATGGTGAATTAAAAGTAATTAAGCGGTTTCAAGAAAAGGCCTCAATTCTTGATTTAAAAAAGGATCTTTCATCTTACCTTACCCTTTTTCCAATGCCCTCACCCGGAATGGAAATCCATATTGATTGATTCCCACATTTGTGGTAACATTTTATTTTGGAGGTGGTAACTATGAAATTTGTTGGCGTCAGAGAATTCAAGGAGGATGTAGTGAAATATTTAAATGAAGGGAATGAGATCGTAGTGTTAAAGCGAAAAAGGCCCATTGCCCGCCTTATTCCTATCGAGAAAAATAGCCCGGAGGTCATTCTTTTAGAAATTGGAAGGGTTCTAAG
>CAZFDM010000047.1:0-6602 GCA_964517975.1 uncultured Syntrophaceae bacterium | reverse complement strand
GCCACTGGGAGGACCCCTAAGATGGTCGTCACAGCGGTCATCAAAATAGGCCTGAGCCTTGTAGGAGAAGCCTGGAGCACAGCTTCATTTCTCTCCATCCCCCTCTCTCTCAATGTATTTGTATAATCGACCAGAAGAATGGAGTTCTTAATCACCAGGGCAGTCAATGTGATCATTCCGATCATGCTCACGATAGAAATGGTGTCTTTGGTGAGATAGAGAGCGCCAAAGGCTCCTGCTGTGCTTAAAGGGAGGGCAAGCATGACGGTCAAGGGATGAAGAAAGCTATTAAATTGCATGGCCAGAACCATATAGATAATGATAATGGCCTGAACCAGGGCCATGACCAGATATTGAAAGGATTCTTTAAACGCCTCTGCCTGTCCTGTAAATGCATAAGAGTAACCAGGAGGGAGATATTTTTTAGCCAGTGCCTCAACCTCTAAGATCGCTTCTCCAAGGGTCTTTCCTCCACTCGTATCCGCATAGATCGTTGCACTTCTCTGCCGGTCCTTTCGGTTGACGAGATTCGGACCGATTCCCTCTTCAATGTTGACCACCTGGGCGAGTTTAATCAATCCTCCTTTTGGTGTTCGTATCGAGATCTGGGAGATATCCTGAGGGTTCATCCTTTGATCCCTAATTAGTCGGACTCTCACATTGTAGCGTTTAGCCCTCTCGATATCCTTAAACTTTGAAATCTCTTGCCCTCCTATCAGTTGTTGAACTGAAGAGGAAATCTCCCGAATATCCAGTCCTACATCGGCTGCCCTATTTCGATCAATCAAAACCCTAACCTCAGGCTTCGTGAGTTCGAGATCAGAACTCACATCCACTATCCCCGGGCTCCTAACCATCTCTCCTATTATCTGCTCAGAAATCTTTTCCAACCTCTCCATCTCTGGTCCTTTAAGGTCAACTTGAAGGGGTGCTCCCCTTCGGCCTGCTGTCGCTACTGGAGAGATATCTTCCACATAGGCTTTAAATCCTGGCATCTCACGCATCCTCTTTCGGAGATAAACCATAATCTGTTGTTGAGAACGCCTTCTCTCCTTCCGATCCTTCAGGTTGACGACCACAAAGCCTTTATTCACCTCCTTACGTTCACCCACCCCGATAGCGACAAATACACTCTTGGCCTCGGGAAGGGAGAGCACAAGATCTTCCACTCTCCTGAGTTTCTCATCTGTATCATAAAGGGTTGAGCCTGTGGGTGTCTCTAAGCGAATAATGAAACGCCCTTCATCAGATTTGGGAACGAACTCCCGTTTCAAGTTAATAAAAAGTCCAACGCTCCCGATAAAGATGGCTATCGCTACGAGAACTACTAACCACCTGTGCGTTAAGGCGAATCTTAAGGCCTTTTGGTAACGACCCTCAAGCCTGTGGTAAGATTGATCAAAAAATTGATAAACCTTTCCATGTTTGGACTCTAATTTTAAAAACCTTGAACAGAGCATTGGAATCAGGATGAGGGCAACCACCAAAGAAACAATGACCGATGTGGCAACAGTGACTCCGAATTGAAAGAAGAATCGACCAATCATCCCTCCCATGAAAGCAACGGGGATGAATACCGCTGCAATGGAAAATGTTGCAGCCATCGCCGCAAAAGCAATCTCAGAAGTTCCCTCCCTGGCGGCGGTCATGGGGTCGGAACCCTCCTCCATATGCCGATAAATATTCTCGAGGACGATAATGGCATCGTCACAGACCACACCCACCATCATGGAGAGTGCGAGGATGGTCATATAGTTCATGGTGAAACCCATAAAATGCATCATGCCAAAACTGGTGATGAGCGAGGTAGGGATTGAAATGGCTGTAATGATAGTACTTCGAACGCTTAGAAGAAATATAAACATGATCACTGCAGCAAGAAGGCCTCCAATAAAAACATCTTCGGTTGCACCTCCAATTGCCTCTTCAATGAATTTAGAAACATCCGTAGAGATCTGGATGTCCACTCCAGGGGGGAGGGTCTTTCTCAGGTCGATAAGCTTCTTTTTTACTGCCCTCGCTACCTCTACCACATTCGCTCCAGAACGGGGAATCACACCCATTCCTACAGCGGGAATCCTATTAAACCTCGCAATGGTTCTCACGGGTTCGGTTCCATCTTCCGCCCACCCTACATCCTTTAATCGAATGGGCGTTCCGTTTTGATAGGCGATGATCAGATCGTTAAATTCTTCAATGTTCCTTAACTCTCCCAAATTGCGGACGGTGAACTCCCTGCGAATGCTTTCAATGATCCCCCCAGGTAACTCTACATTTTTAGCAAGAAAGGCTCTCGAAACATCTGTGGAAGTTAACCTGTGGGCTTCAAGCTTCTTTCCATCCAGCCATACCCTGATCTCTCTTTTGGCATATCCCCCCAACATAATAGATCCAACCCCTTTGATGGATTCAAGTTGAGGCCTCAATACCTCATCAGCCAATATTCCTAATTTTTGTGGAGGTTGGTTCCCTGTAACGGAGAGCCATAGAATAGGCCTTGCATTGATATCCAGTTTATCAATGATGGGAGGGTCAATATCCGTAGGTAATTTTCTCTTGGCCACGTCTACCTTTGCCCTGACATCCTGCACAACAGAATCGATATCCCGATAGAGTTCAAACTCCACAACGGTCTGGGCAAATCCATATCCGCTCGTTGAGGTGATATGCTTTACCCCTTCAATGGTATTCACCTGTTCCTCAATGGGGTCTGTGACATCGGTATCCATCACCTCGGGCGCTGCACCAAAGAGAGTGGTGGTAATGGTGACCATTGGGAAATCCACCTGGGGGTAAAGGTCGATTCCAATTCGTTGGTAGCCCAAGATTCCAAAAAAGATCAGGGCTAAAGTAATCATGGTAGCAAAGACAGGCCTTTTAACTGAAGTATCTGAAAGAAACATAAAAACTTACTCCTTAACTCGAGTGGATTGTAAGGAACTGTCAAATGATAAATCAGAGACCTCTCAAAAAGTTCTTTTTATATGGGAGGGTAAAGTTCAAAACCCTTCGGATGCTTCCCCTCCAAATTGAATTATTGAATATTTTTTTGTAGGGTAAGCCCTTGTGGCTTACTGCTTCTCGGTAAGGGATAAACCCTTACCCTACGGATTAATTTAACATTCTCATTTAACAGTGGGATTTTGGATTTTGGAATGGATAATCTTCACCTTCATCCCATCACTGAGTTGTTCATGACCAACAGGAATAATACGATCCCCTTTCTGAAGCCCTTTAAGGATTTCAACCTTTCCCTCAACCCTCATGCCTGTTTCTATTTCCCTTCGCCGAACCACTCCCTCTTGAACAATAAAAGCAAAATACTTTCCTTCCTGGCTGAAAAGAGCAGTCTCAGGAATCATAATGGCATCTGATCGGGCTCCTGTGGAGATGGTCACTTCAGCAAAAAAACCCGGTTTCAATCGATAGGTTGGGTTTGGCACGACTGCCTTCATTCTGACATTTCGGGTAGACGGGTCTGCAGTGGGACTGATGAAATGAATGGTCGCTAAGAATTTTTCCTGAGAAAAGGCCTTTACTGAAAATTCTACTTTATGACCCAGTCGAACCTTTGAAGCCCAACCTTCAGGGACATAAAATTCTAAATCGAGAGGGTCCATCTGGACAATGGTCAATATCTCATCCTTGGGGGCCACATTTACATGTTCTCCTGTAGAAGCAATTTTTAGATTGATCATGCCGTTGATGGAAGAAATGATTTGATGGTCCTGCAAATTTTGTTTGGCCAGATTGAGTTCAGCCTTGGCCAGATCCAGTCTGGCCTCATCCAGTTTCACCTTCAGTTTGATGTCATCATAGGTCTGTTGGGGAATCACCTTGGACTCAAACAGTCTCTCATAGCGACGGAGGGTATTACGGTTTGTCTCCAGCGATGCCTCCACCTGTCTTAGATTTGCCTCCGCTCTTTCCAACTGGAGCTTAGCATCTACATCGTCCAACTCAACTAATACCTGACCCTTCTTAACGGAGTCCCCCTCCTTGACCAATATTTTTCGAATGATTCCTGCCTTTTTAGGACTCACGGTCACCGTCTCCTGAGCCTTCAGGCTTCCTACTGCTGAAAGGGTATAGGAAAGAGGTCCCGGGGTTACCTCGAGAACCTCCACCTGTCTCTCCTCTGACATTTCGGCTATCCCTCCGGGAAGCTTCTCCGTACTCACCGACTCTTTCGACCCACACCCTCCAAGAAAGGCTATTAATAAAAAGGCTATTAATAACATGAGTATTGTAAATCTATTCATATTCACCCTCGTTTTCTTTCCGGTTACTCTCCACAGTTATAATCCTACCTAACTTCCCCTTACTACCCTCCCCCTTAAATTAAGGGAAGGTAGGGAGGGGAGAAGGGATTAAGGATGGGGAGTTATGGATACATCCTTCCCATGGATCGCTCCAGTCGAGCCCTTGCAATATTGAAATCGCTAAGGGCACTATAGTAGTTGACCCTCGCCTGAGCCAATAGGGTGACCGCATCAAGGACATCCGTGGCCGTGGCGACCTGATATTTATAGCGTTCTTCATTCAATCTTAAGTTTTCTTCTGCCTGCTCGATGGCCTTTTCAGCCACGCTGATGTTTTTCTCTGCGGTCAATAGATTAAGGTAATCTTGCTTCACTTCTAAAATAATTCCTTCCTTTAATTGAACCTTCAAATCTTCAGCCTGCGTAACCTTTACCCTGCTTTCACCTACCTTAAAGGAGGTCTTCCCCCAATCTCCGATCGTAAAGGTGGCTAAGGTTTGAATCGTCCACCTTTCACTCCGCATATCCCCCAACAACCCTAATTCTTCAGAAGTACGGCCATAGTTTGCGGAAAGACTGACGGTAGGGAAGAATCCGCTTCGGGCAATCTTGACCGCCTCTTTGGCCTGGCTCACTTTTAGTTCAGCATTCTTGATCTCAGGTCTCTGCCGAAGTGCTTCTTCGATGCTCTCCTCTAATCGATAGGGAGAGGGTTTATAGTCAAGGATATCTACAATACTTAACGGTTCATTCAGATCCCTTCTCAGTAACGAATTGAAAGAAGATTTTGCAATCGCGAGATCATTCTCCGCTTTGACCAATCCCTGACGGGCATTAGCCAACCTAACCTCCGATTGAAGAAGGTCATTCTTAGGGATGATACCTACCTCGAAAAATGCTTTTGCTACTTCCAATTGGGCCTCAAACTGTTTAACGGCCTGCCTGGCTACATCGACAAATTTCTCAGCCTTCAGGATATTGAAATAACCTTCCCTCACTAAAAGAACAATGTCTCTTTTCACGGTTTCCACATCGGTCTGAGCAATTTCAACCCCCAATTTTTCTATACGATAATTTGAAAGGATTGACCCTCCTGCAAAAAGGGGTTGGGTGATGGAGGTGCTAAAATTGTAGAGATCTCTACTCGTATCAACGGTTCTTCCAATGGCCAATGACGATCCTATCACTGTGGGATCGTTATATCGAGTGTAACTATATTGTCCAGTCCATTTGGCCAGAAAATCGGTCATAGCAGCCCTTTTTCGAAATTGGGAGCCCACCACCCCTTCCACTGCAGAATGAAGCCGAAGGTTCCGCTCCAGGGCTATCTTGATGCTCTCCTCAAGGGTCAGGGGCGTTGAGGACACTTGAGCCTCCCCCCTTCCTGCAGAGAGGAAGATCAGAAATAAAAATCCAGCCAGCCATCTTATCTTCATGGGTCTATCTCCTCCTTTCCATTCGCTGAGCTCCTTTTAAAAAGATTTCTAAGACCGTATCCGCTTTTGAAATAAGTGAATAGGGTTTAGGGGTAATAAGCCATTCGAAGATAAATGAATTGACCATCCCCACGAGGGCATGGGCTAAATCCAAGGGAGGAAGGGATTTTAACTCACCCGCTTTAATCCCTTCTTCCATCACTTTGGCTAATAACCGAATGTAGGCGACCATTTTGTTGTGGACCCCTTTGCCCAAATCTTCCTTTACATTCCACTCAAAGCGACTCCGTTCAGAAATATAGATTCTAAAAAAGTCACGATTCTTTTCGGTAAATTGAAATTGAAGTTCCAAGACCTTTTTAATCCTTTCAATGGCAGAACCCTTTTGGCTCAATTCGGCCTTGACGAGTCGATTGATGTCTTCCACCTTCTCATTGATGAGCGTGAAGTAAAGATCTTCTTTTGATTTAAAAAATTTATAAAGGGTCCCGGTCCCGAATTCTGCCTCTTCAGCGATCTCGCTCATGGTGGTTGGGAAAAACCCTTTCTGGGCAAATAGCCTCTCTGCCGCTTCGAGGATCTCTTTTCGGCGCGACTGAAATTCTCTCTCTTTTCTTCCGATCCTTTCCATCCTTTAATTTAGAAATAAATATTCATTTTTTGAAGGATAATTCATTATTAAAACAAAATAGAAAAATTGTCAATCTTGTTTTCAAAGACCTCTGAAAAAGTCCTTTTTATATAGGAGGGTAAGATGCGGACATGGATCATTTTATTATTTTTTGTAGGGTAAGCCTTTATGGCTTACCGAATATCGGTAATGATCGCCTTTCGGTAAGGGACAAGCCCTTACCCTACTCCATATCTTTATTTAGGTAAGGGATAAACCCTTATCTTTTAATCA
>CAZFDM010000046.1:0-1735 GCA_964517975.1 uncultured Syntrophaceae bacterium | reverse complement strand
TCCTTGCTTACCCCTCCCGCCAAGGCCAAATCTTCACTTTTCTCAAAAAGTGGGGCGATCCGATCCTCCTGAAGTGCCTTAACATCATTCACATTCACTTTCCTCCCTAAGTTGCGGCTCAGAATATTCTGAAGACTAAGGGGTTTATCTAATAACATGGTAAACCTAAAAAATCTGATAACATCGTAAACCAGTTTTAACATCGCCTAAACTTCTTCCAAAAACCTTTGGGAGGAGATAAAGGCGATGAAGAATCAAAATGAATATGAAAAACGTTGCAAAGCAATACAACTTCACAAAGAAGGATATGGTTTTAACAAAATACTCCAATTGGTTCAAAGGAGTAAAAGATGGCTCTCCAAATGGCTCAAACGATTTAAAGAACATGGGCTCAAAGGTCTCCAAGACCAAAGCCGTGCTCCAAGGAGAATCTGGAGAAAAACCCCTGAACATATGGTTAAGAAGATCCTTTCTCTCAGGGCAGAATTGGAAAGTCATAAGAGCCGCCGTTCTACCTTCTCAGGAATTGGAGCAGAGGTTATCCACTGGGAGCTTAAACAAAGAAACATCTGTAAAATTCCTGCTATTTCCACTATTGCCAATATTCTCTCCCGTCATGGGAAAACGGGTAGAGTTAAGATCAAAAGAAATCACAATAATCAACCCTATCCTTCCATTAAGGCAGAAAGGATGGGAGACCTTCATCAGACAGACATTGTGGGACCTCGACACCTCAGGGGCCCAAAAGGAGTCACCCGGTTTTATTCTTTTCATACCTTGGATGTTGCAGGCCATACAGCCTTCACCAGTCAGTTCCCTGATAAACAAACCATCTCTCTGTGCAGACATCTGGTTGAAGCATGGCGATCCACGGGGGTTCCAAAGATATCTCAAGTGGATAATGAGATGGCTGCCACAGGTGGAGGACGCTACCCCTATAGCCTTTCTCAAGTTATCCGACTCCATCTGCTTCTGGGCATCCATCTGGTATTTATCCCCCAGGGAGAACCAGGTAGAAATGCCTCTGTTGAGAGCTTTAATGGACTCTGGCAAAAAAGAGTACTTAGAAGGCATAATTGTCCTACCCTCCCTTCCCTTAGAAGAACCAGTGAAAGTTTTCTGCGGTATTACCATTATAAGAAACCCCATCGAGGGCTTACCCAAAAGAAACATGGCACAAGATTCCCCGGGATATTCAGAGACCGTCTCTGGAAATCCCTCAGACATCTGCCAAAGGGTTTTACTCTTAAGAGGTATATCGATTCTAATGGACATCTTAACATTCCTATTGCCAAAGGAAAAGTCTCATTTATCAGAAAAATCGACTCTCATGGTAAAATTGAGGTCAATGGCTCTGCTTACTTCATTCGAAGAAAACTTGAGGGTCAATATGTTATGGCTTCTATTTTTACTCATAGAAAGAGATTGGTTGTTAAACAAGAGAATAAAATCATCAAATCTTTTCCTTTCCCAATTAAGGGTCATATTGTTTCTCCTCTTCTTCCAATTACAAAGAAGAAGACTTCGTAAGGTATACGATGTTATTAGACTCCTGAGCATTAAAAATCAGTTTACTATGTTATTAGTGCAGTCATTTAGGCAATTTGGAATCGCGGAGTGGCTTCTCAGAATAGGTCTTCTCAACGCCCTCTCCAAAAAACAGTCTAAAACCTTTCTGGAGGTTGGCTCTTTAAATACCCATCTCTTTCCTTGGCGATCCTTTCGAAGACCGAAG
>CAZFDM010000045.1:0-6165 GCA_964517975.1 uncultured Syntrophaceae bacterium | reverse complement strand
AAATCCTTCGCCCCCAAGAGAGTCAAACCCATCAGCAAAGATTCCTTCCCTTTCAGAAGAGGTCTTGATGGTTCAACCCAAATATGCTGAGAATCCAAGGCCCACCTATCCTCAGGAGGCAAGAAGGAAGGGATATGAAGGAGAGGTCCTATTGAGAGTCGAAGTGCTCACTGATGGACGGGTAGGAGGGATTGAGGTGAAACGTTCCTCTGGCTATGAGATTCTTGATCGATCTGCCCTCAAGGCAGTGAAACAGTGGAGGTTTGTCCCTGCTAAAAGGGGGGAAAGGGCAATTTCGCAATGGGTAAACATCCCTATCAAATTTCAACTCCAATGAAGCGACTTTTCATCCTCCTTTTTACTCTCCTCTGGTTTTCCTCTTCATTTGCCCAAACCCATACGTTTAAAGACGAGGTTGGGAGGGAGGTTAACATTTCTTTTCCTCCCAAGAGAATTGTGTCACTGGCTCCCAATATCACGGAGATTTTATTTCATCTCGGTCTGGATGAGGAGGTGGTGGGAGTCTCCATCCATTGTAATTACCCTGAGAGGGCAAGGAGGAAGGTTCGGGTGGGAAGCTATATCAGTCTCGATTACGAGAAGATTGTCTCTCTCAAGCCTGACCTGATCATTGCCACAGGGGCTGGAAATACAAGAGACATGGTGGAGCGTCTTGAGAGTTTTGGATTTCCAATCTATGTAATTTATCCAAAAAGTTTTCATGGCATTCTTAAAAGCATCCACCATCTCGGCCAAGTGGTCCATCGGGAGAAGGAAGCCTCCATCCTCATCAAAGATATGGATAGGCGTCAGCAGAAGGTGGTTGAGCAGGTGAAGGGGCTTCCCAGACCTCGGGTCTTTCTTCAGATTGGTGAGGCTCCGATCGTGACGGTGGGAAGGGGGAGTTTCGCCCATGACCTGATCCTTCTTGCAGGAGGGGAGAATATTATTGGAAATGAGAATGAAGCCTACCCTCGTTTGGGGATAGAGGAAATTCTAAGAAGGGCTCCAGAGGTCATTCTCATCAGTTCGATGAATCCGAAAGGCGATTACTCAAGGGTGATTCGTGAGTGGGCTCGCTGGAAGATGATCCCTGCGATTAAAAATGGCCGGATTCATCTCATCGATTCAGACCTGATCGATCGACCCTCGCCAAGAATTATTGATGGGCTGGAGGAGATGGCACGCTTGATCCATCCTGAGAAGGTGAGACCGAAAATTCAAAATTCAAATGGGAAGTAAGTGTCATGGACCGCTAAACTCCTATGAAGATCCTCACCTATAAAAAGGTATTGACCATCTCTTTGATTCTCGGCCTCATCCTATTATTGGTCATCCTCATTTCAGTAATGGTGGGAAGTGTAAGGGTTGAGCCTGGACGTTCCCTATCCATTCTTTTCCATTCCGTATTTGGACGTCGGGGTGAAGAGACCGAAGTGGAAAGGACGATCATTCTCTCTCTCCGATTTCCAAGAGCGATCCTTGCAGGTCTGGTGGGAGCAGGTCTTTCTGTTTCAGGGGCCATCCTCCAGGCGCTATTAAGAAACCCGTTGGCCGATCCCTATATCTTGGGAGTTTCAAGTGGAGCGGCTATTGGCGCTATCATAGCCATCATGGTGGGATTGGGTACCCTCTCATTTGGTCTTCCTTTGGCCTCCTTTCTGGGAGCACTTCTTACGGTTCTGATCGTTTTCTATTTCGGCAGGCAAGAGGGAAAACTCCATCCGAATACCCTTCTTCTGGCAGGAGTCATTATTGGTTCCTTTCTCTCAGCCCTGATCATGTTCTTCCTTTCGATCTCCCAGAAGGAAGAACTTCATACCATTATCTTCTGGTTGATGGGTGATTTCAGTTTCTCTAACAAGCGAGCGATTTTGATCATCCTTCCCTACATCCTTTTCGGAGGAATCCTCCTTTACTGCCAATCGCGTCAGTTAAACCTGATTCTCTCAGGGGAGGAAAGTGCCTTACATTTAGGGGTGAATGTGGCGAGATTGAGATTGGTCTCTTATCTGTTGGCCTCTCTCATCACCGCTGCCTCTGTGTCTGTGTGTGGGCTTATCGGTTTTGTAGGTCTCATCATTCCCCATTCAGTTCGATTGGTTTTTGGTCCTGACCATCGCCTCCTCATCCCAGCCTGCGCCTTGGTGGGTGCCTCCTTTCTCATCGCCTCAGACACATTTGCAAGAACCCTGCTTGCGCCTGTGGAGTTGCCGGTGGGTGTGATTACAGCAGTCTTTGGAGCCCCCTTTTTTGTCTATCTTTTAAGAACCCAAAAGGTGATCAAAACGTTATGATTGAGCTCCGTTCCATCTCATTTCGTTATCAGAAAGACTGGGTCCTAAGGGACCTCTCTTTTCTAATAGAGAAAGGAGAGTTTGTGGGAGTGATTGGCCCCAATGGGTCAGGGAAGTCGACCCTTTTGAAGATCCTCTCCTCCGTTCTCATTGCTCAAAAGGGAGAGATTTTTTATGAAGGCGTTCCTTTAAAAAAGATGAATCGGAACGATCTCGCAAAGAAGATAGCAGTGGTCCCCCAGGAGACCCATCTACTCTTTCCATTCAAGGCGTTGGAGATCGTGCTGATGGGGAGAGCACCTTACCTCGGACATTTATTGTTTGAAAGGACCATTGACTTAGAGATTGCAAAGAAGGCCATGGAGTGGACGGAGACTCTTCAATTCTCTGAAAGATCGATAGATGAACTTTCTGGTGGAGAGAGGAAGCGAGTCTTTATTGCCAGGGCACTTGCTCAGGAGCCAGAGGTCATTTTGCTCGATGAACCTACCTCCAACTTAGATATTCACCACCAACTTGACTTCTTAGAACTGATCCTTCATCTCAATCAGGAGAGGGGACTCACCATTGTTATGGCTTCCCATGATATTAACATTGCCTCTGAATTTTGTGACCGGCTCATCCTTCTTCAACAAGGAAGGATCTATAAAATGGGCCCTCCCCAGGAGGTCGTCATCAAAGACAATATTGAGACAGTTTATGGTTGTGAGATATGGGTGGATCAACACCCCGTTTCTAAGATGCCCAGAATCAGTCTCTTGAGGAAAGGGTCTTAATAAAATGGTTCTTTGGAAGATGATTGAAGAAGCACAAAGGAAAGTCCAAGGAGTGATCCTTAAAACCCCTCTCATCTATTCGGACACGCTATCCAGCCTGATAGGCCAAGAGATCTACCTAAAACTCGAAAACCTCCAGAAAACCGGGTCTTTCAAGCTTAGAGGGGCCTATCATAAATTATCCTCTTTAACCCCTTCCTTAAGAAGAAAGGAAGTGGTGACTGCCTCCGCAGGAAACCACGCTCAGGGGGTTGCGATGGCTTCCTCTTTATTAGGAATTCGTTCGACCATTGTGATGCCTGAAGGGACTTCCCTTGCCAAACAATTGGCGACTCGCTCCTATGGTGGAAAGATTCTCCTTTTTGGTAAGAACATGGAGGAGGCCCTTGGTTATGCACACCAATTGGAGAGAGAGGGAAGGGTCTTTATTCACCCCTTTGATGACGAGGAGGTGATCGCTGGCCAGGGAACAATTGGGCTTGAGATTCTTGATGAGGTTCCAAGGGTGGAGGCGATGATTCTGCCTGTGGGAGGAGGAGGTCTTATCTCTGGGGTGGCAACCATTGTGAAAAAGCGAAGGCCAGAAGTGGAGATCATTGGAGTTCAATCCAGCCATGCCCCCTCTGCCCTCCTTTCCTTAAAGAAGGGAAAGATTGTGGAGGTGAAGACTCAACCAACACTTGCCGATGGAATTGCTGTGGGAAGAATTGGAGAGATCACCTTTCCTATCATCCAGAAGAAGGTCGATCAGTTGGTCAAGGTTGATGAGGAAGAGATTGCCTCAGCCATCCTCCTTTTAATGGAGAGAAAACGTGTGATTGCTGAAGGGGCAGGGGCTACCCCACTGGCCGCTTTATTGTCAAAAAAAGTAAAGACGAAGGCTAAGAGGATCGTTCTGGTGATAAGTGGTGGAAATATTGATGTCCACCTCCTTGATCGAATCATTGAGAAGGGATTAACCCGTACAGGGAGGATGATCCGTCTCGAGGTTCTTCTCAGGGATGTCCCAGGTTCCCTTAGCAGACTTACCCACCTCATTGCCCAGTTGCGAGCCAATATCCTCCATATCATCCATGAAAGAGCCACCAAGGATATTCCTATTGGGTTCTCTAAAGTGATCATGGTTTTGGAAACCCGTGGCCCTGACCACATCCGTGAGATTGAGAAGGGTCTGAAAGAACAAAGCCATTCCTTCAAGTTTCTTAGTTGATCATTGATTATGGCAATCAAGAAAGTGCAATATAAGTCAGGATACGTATTCCACCAAGAAAAGCTTACCGATTTTCAGTAAGGGACGAGCCCTTACCTACAGATTGAATTATTAATCTGAAACCTGCATCAATTTCGAAAATATGGAATCACGCATATTAAAAATCAGTAGAAAATACAATATTTCGTGGTATAATGGTCATTATTTTAATGCTATAATGTTAACCTACCTTTTTGTTAGGTTAAGATTATACCCAGGAGGTCATTCCTGCGAAAGCAGGAATCCAGTATCTGAGCATTTTTCTGGATTCCCGCCTACGCGGGAATGACATATTCACGCAGGATTCAGGATTTTATCTCGTAACAATCGTTTTAAGAAAATTTGTAGCGAAACCTTTTATAGGTTGGTTTTTTGTAGGGTAAGCCTTTGTGGCTTACTGAATATCGGTAAGGGACAAGCCCTTACCCTACACATTGAGGTAAAGGGCAAGTCCTTTACCCTACAAGTATTTATTATAAAATGACTAAAAAATTTTTTAGAGATCTCGATTAAGATATTTTAGAAAATCAATAGGGTCTAACAAAGTAGGGCCTACTTTTGAGACCGATGGGTCTTATGTTTCATAGATTTCATCTGATCCAATAGTCTGTTAAGGGCCAATCGATGTTCATCTGTCTTTAAGCAGTCCACAAAGACCCTGGCCTCGTACTCAATAACCTGATCCAATGGAGAATCCATTCCGTGACGGAGAAGTTCTTTTGATTTTTGAATGGCAGTAGACGGCATGGAGGCAATTTGTTTGGCTATCTTCTTGGCCTCGGGCATGAGTCGATGATGGGGAAATAGTTTATTCACCACTCCCATTTCTAATGCCTCCTGAGCATCAAAAGCTCTGGCAGTAAAAATAAGCTCTGAAGCCCTGCCGTAACCAATCAGTTTAGGTAGAAAATAGGTACTACAAAATTCTGGCGTCACACCTATCCGAACAAAAGCGCAGCTAAATTTAGCCCTTTCCGAGGCAAGGCGAATATCGCAAGTCAGGGTTACGGTAAAACCAAACCCGTAGGCTGGGCCATTAATCGCAGCAATGATGGGTTTTGGGAATTTGACAAATGCCATTGGAAAATCGATGGAGCCAAAATTTGACTTCTTTTTATGATCCCTGTCCTCTTTTTGAAATTCGATAAACCTATTTAGGTCTGCCCCGGCACAAAAACCCCTTCCCCGACCTGTTAGAATCATTACCTGAATTGTATCATCTGCTTCCGTCTCTTTTAATGCATGGATCAGTTCAATCTTCATCGTTTCATTCAACGCATTTAGGACCCTGGGGCGATTCAGGTAGAGCAGGGCGATGCCATCTTCTTTGATTAATTCAATGGTCGTGTATTCCATATCTTTTCTCCATTATCCATAGCGATATTGGACGCCATAACCACTTCGGGGGTAATGCCATTTTATAGAGCCATAGATACAGGCCACCATGCAAGTCCCGCATTCAAGGCAACCGGCGAACTCAACGACCACTTCACCTTTTTCATTGAGGGAATAAAGATTAGCAGGGCAAGCATAGATACAGAATCGTTCTCTGCAGTTTTGACAGATTTTTTGATCGACCTGGATGTGGGTCTCTTTATCGTTTTTAAAGGCATCGAGGGCTAACTTCTCAGTAATTTTCATTGGAGGAACCTCATCCTCTTTTGGGATTTGGAATTAAATTTTCCTAAATTGCCACCAGTCCTTAAAAGTTTTTAGGTTGAAGAATTGTCTTTTCAATTCCTTGATTTTTGTTTTGTATATCCCTTCTTTGGGTTTTTCATCCACCCACATTACCTTTTCGAAAAGATCAGAGATGGCCTGAGGATATTGATTGAAAAGCCTT
>CAZFDM010000044.1:0-25768 GCA_964517975.1 uncultured Syntrophaceae bacterium | reverse complement strand
ATTCCATATTGTGGAATATTGTTTCAATATTTTATTTTATAATCTTAATTCAAAAATTGTCAAGTTTTTTAAGAGAGGGCTCTGAAAAAGTCCTTTTTATATGGAAGGGTAAGGTTCAAAATCCTTCGGATGCGGGCATTGACCATTTTAATTTGCTAACCATTTCCTTAAGAAACATAAGTCTTTTCAGGAAAATAAAGGTTGTTGCTTAACCTTTATAGGTGTCCGCCCGATACGGGCAGGAAGGTTTTTCCCCTTACCCTCCCATACTGGAGATTGGTTTATTAAATACTTTTCAGAGATCTCTGAGAGGAAGGGATCTGGTGGTAGTTTTTTGAAACTGATAAATTTTATGGATGAGTTTGGGATTTTTTTATCAATGAAGATCGTGACAGGGAAAAAATTTATTTAAAAAAGAGGAATTCTTCGAGAGGTCTTCGGTTACCCTCAGGAGACTCATCTGGGTTTCCCACCGGAACCAGTGAGACGATACGGGTGGTTTCAGGGAGTTGAAGCAGTTTTTGAATGGCCAATTCAGCCTCTGTTCCCCAAACCCCAATCCAGCCCGCCCCTAACCCCAAACTGTTGGCTGCCAGGGTGATATTCTGAGTGGCGGCTGCCCCTGCTTCAATAGCATATAAAGGGTCGATCTTTCGATCCACAGAAACAATGATTACCACAGGGGCTTCTTTAATCCCAAGATGAAGCACACTCTCTTTGACTGCTATATCGAGGGTATTTTTCAAATTTTGATTTTTAATGACAAAAAATTTCCAGGGTTGGAGATTACTGAAAGAAGGGGCCCACCTTCCTGCTTCAAGAATTAAATGAAGTTTCTCATCATCGATAGGGTCCGTTTTAAATCTCCGAATAGTTCTCCGGTTTTTAATCGTTTCCAATACATGGTTCATAGGCCACTCCTTTGGGACATTGAATTTGTTTTAGAATAGTAGAGAATCGAAAATAAGTCAACCCTTTCACCCCTTGAGGGGGTGTTAGTCAAAAATTTATTTTCGTTTCAATAAGTCATTCTGGATAAGAATCTTTCCAGGTCTTTTTTGAAAGGAAGGGAGGGTTGAGCGCCCAATTTTGTAGTGGCCAGGGCACCAGCACCATTGGCAAACCTTAATGCTTCTCGAAGGGGTCTTCCCTTTGAAAGAGCACAGGCAAAGGCACCCAGAAAAGCATCTCCAGCCCCTGTTGTATCGATGACCTTCACTTGATAAGCCCTCATCCAGAACTCTTCGCTTTGATCCTTAAAGAAAAGCCCCTTTGGGCCCAGCGTGATGATCACATTCTTCGGCCCCATTTCTATTAATCGATTTGCAATATGATGGATATCTTTTTCTTTTTTCCATTTTATTCCTGTCAGGATTTGGGCCTCAACTTCATTAGGCACTAAAAAATCGGTTAGGGCTAATATATCAGAAGGAAGCTTTACCGGAGGAGAGGGATTAAGTAACGTAATAGCCCCATGCCCTTTTGCTAACTTTAACCCTGTCTTAACGGTTGAAATAGGGATCTCCAATTGGGTAACGAAGACCCCGATGTCTTTCCAGAAAGGATTGAGTTTTTTTAAATCGTTTTCAGATAAAGACCCATTTGCTCCCAATGAGGCAATGATACGGTTCTCACCTTTTAGGGTTAATTCAATCACCGCCATCCCTGATGGAAGATTTTTATCCCTGAGGATCAATCGTTGATCGAGCCCATTTTTTATGAGGTTTTGGCGATAGATGTCTCCATAATGGTCGTTGCCCATTTTGGTTAAAAAGAGGACATCAGCCCCCAGGCGTTTTGCTGTAATGGCCTGATTGGCCCCTTTACCGCCAAAGGCTGTGGTGAAACTTTCAGCCAGAATCGTCTCACCAGGGCTGTGAAACCTTGGAATTTTGAAGATGAGGTCAACATTGGAATTCCCCAGGACAAGAATTTTCTTTTTCATGGATTCACTCCAATCTGGATACGAAGAGTTCGAGAAACCTTCTGGCATTGACGGTTAAACATACATCAATTTTCAAATCTCCTGAAACCTCTATCGTTTTTCCAAAAAACTCTCCCTCCTGAATCTCAACATCAATCGAAAGCCTCTCCCTTTTTACCAGGGTAGGATCGATTACCACTCCCACGGCCAAAGGATCATGGAGGTGGATGAGTTCTCTATTTCTAAATTGGCGGGTTTTGGATTGATATCCGGTTGCCTCTATCACAAATCTGGAAAAAGAATTGTTGATCGGTTTTACCTTTTCTTCCATAAGTTGGGGAGTGAGAGAGACTTGATGCGTTACATCGAGGGGGACCAATGTGATTGGCAATCCTGATTGCAGGACTATTTTAGCCGCCAATGGGTCAGAATAGATATTAAATTCAGCATGGGGGGTGATATTTCCCCCTGTTCGAACCGCTCCTCCCATGATCACTATCTCTTTGAGTTTCTTCATTCCCTCTAAATCGTTTTGGAGAGCTAAGGCTAAATTGGTCAGAGGACCTGTTGCAATTAAACTCAGTTCATTTGGATATTGGCGCACCATCTCGCTGATCAGTTGATCTGCACGGCCTGGGAAAAGTTGCCACCATTGCTGTCCTTCTTCTCTATCTATGTTGGCGCCCCCCAGTCCATCTTTTCCATGTACAGAATGGGCGTAGATCATTTTCCCTTTTAAAGGTTGATCAGCCCCTTTGGCAATAAGGGGTTTATTAGGAGGTTTGATGAGACAAAGTACTTTTTGGATATTTTCGAAAACTTGATCCAATGGGACATTCCCATTGACGCCGGCCACTGCCTTCACCTCCAGTTCAGGGGAATGGAAGGCCAGAATCAAAGCCAACGCATCATCTACCCCTACGTCGCAATCCAGGATCACTTTCTTTGCCATCGTTTAAACCTCTGTGGTTTCTTCTCAAGCGGTTTCACGAATTCATTAGGACGGACCACAAGGAATTTGAAAAAATTGAATGGCATTGAGGGTTGTCGCTTTAGCGACTCCCGTAATGTCTAATTCTTTAAGTCGGGCTACCTCTTCAAGAGAGATTCGAACATCAATGGGTCTGGATTCCTTTCCCCGATAGATCACAGGTGTATCGGTTTCAAGAAGAATCCTTTCGATAGGTGTCTTTTTAATGGCTTCCTGATGAGAAGGGCTGTAGGCCAGAGCAGGGGTAGCAGAGATGGAATATCCGCTTTCAAGGATCTTGTCTAAGAGATCAAGGGGGCCTGAATACCAGTGAAAGAGAGCCTTTTTTATACCCCTCTCCACTACCATCTCATAGGTTCGTTTGTGGGAAAAACGGCAATGTAGGATCACTGGCTTATTATATTTAACACTGAGATCAAGGAGGGCTTCTAAAACCTTCAACTGTAAATCCTTTTTTACACTACCTTTGTAATCCAAACCAATTTCACCCAGGGCAATGCACTCCTGAAGATGGTTTTCAATAAAGGATAGATTCCCATCTATTTCATCTCCCTTAATCTTCCAGGGATGAAATCCTATTGCTGGGAAGACAAATCCCCTGTTTAATCGGGCAATCTCCAGGGTTTTCCTATTGGAATCAAGATCCATTCCCACTGCGACAATTCCTTTGATCCCTAAGGTCTTAGCCTTGGAAAGTGCATCGGGTAGATCACTCAATTCTTCTAAATGGGCATGGACATCAATTAGGGAGATTTCCTCTGGAAGATAAGCCATAAAAGATTATTATCTGAAAAATTATCGATTTCAAATCCTCAATAATCGGATCATTTAGGAGTCATAAATCTAATAAAATTTGGATTTAGTAAGGTGAGAAGCCTTTCGTTTTAGCGGATCATCTTTTTGAATTCTTCTTCGGTTAGAGTTTTAATTCCCAATGCTTTGGCTTTATCCAATTTGGAGCCAGGGTCCTCACCCACCACGACATAGTCCACTTTCTTTGAGACGCTTGAAGCGGTCATCCCTCCCAAAGATTCGACCAGGTTTCGCGCCTCATCCCTTCCGTAGGCCTTAAGGGTTCCTGTAAAGACAAAGGTCTTACCAGCCAGTTTGCCTTTCTCCCCAAGTTTGGGTTCAATGACCTTTACCCCTGCCTTTTTCAAACGCTCAATTGACTCTTTATTCTTTTTGTCCTGAAAGAATTGGTGGACACTGGCTGCCACCTCAGGGCCGATTCCTTCTACCTCCGTAAGGTCTTCTTCTGAGAGGTGAAAGAAATCGTCAAGTCTTTGGAAATGGCGTGCTAAATCCTCTGCTGTGGTTTCACCTACATGGCGGATGCCAAGGGCGTAAAGAAATTTCGAAAGTGGTTTTGTTTTACTTTTCTCGATCGCATCGATGATATTTTGGGCGGATTTGTCTGCCATTCTTTCCAATTCGACCAGTTGTTCTTTTTTAAGATAGTAGATATCCGCGACATCCTTAACGAGGCCTTTATCCACCAACTGATCCGTCAATTTTGTGCCAAGGCCTTCGATATCCATCGCCCTTTTAGAGGCGAAGTGTTTGATCCTCCCTTTGAGTTGGGCAGGACAGTCCAGGCCAATACAGCGGTGAATGGCCTCCTCTTTGACGACCTCTGCTCCACAGACTGGACATTTGGAGGGCATTTTGAACTTCTTTTCTGTTCCTTTTCGTTTTGAGGTGACCACTTGAACCACTTCAGGGATGACATCCCCTGCCCTCTGGATAATGACGGTATCGCCAATCCTTATGTCTTTTTTATCGATCTCATCTTGGTTGTGGAGCGTGGCCCGACTGACCTCAACCCCTCCCACCTTCACAGGTTCCATCACGGCCACAGGGGTGAGCGCTCCAGTCCTTCCGACCTGAACGATGATATCCAATATTTTGGTGGTCTCCTGTTTAGGTTGAAATTTAAAGGCGAGCGCCCACCTGGGGCTTCGGGCAATTTCTCCCAACCTTGCTTGGAGATCAAGACGATTCACTTTAATCACAATTCCATCAATCTCATATGGGAGAGATTCCCTCTTTTCACTCATCTCATGGTAATATTGAAGAACCTCATCCATATTTCGGCATGTTCGAATATAGGGATTGATTCGGAACCCCCATTTAGAAAGGGTCTGGAGAATTTCCCAGTGGGTTTTAAAGGTTCGACCTACGACCTCTCCAATCCCGTAGCAGTAGATTTCGAGGGGCCGACTGGCCGTGACTTTTGAGTCAAGTTGTCGGACAGAGCCTGCTGCCGCATTTCTTGGATTGGCAAAGAGGGGTTCTCCTGCCTCTTCGCGCTTGCGATTGAGTTCTTTAAACTTCCTAACCTGCATGATGACTTCCCCCCGAACTTCCAATCTCTCTGGTACAGGGATTTCCTTTCGAACTAATTGAAGTGGGATAGTCTTGATAGTCCGGAGGTTCCGGGTAATGTTCTCACCATTGATCCCATCCCCACGAGTAGAGCCTACCACGAATTGGCCTTTTTCATAGACGAGTTCCACGGCCAAACCATCCAGTTTTGGTTCTGCCACATATTCAATCTCTTCAGAGGTCCCTAAAAATTTTTTTACCCTTTTGTCAAAATCCCTTGCCTCTCCTTCCTCAAAGGCATTAGCCAAGCTGAGCATAGGAATGGTATGCCTGACAATTTCGAAGGCTTCTAAGGGAGGAGCCCCAACCCTTTGGGTTGGTGAGTTTGGAGAACGAAGCTCAGGGTATTGCTCTTCGAGCTTCTCCAGTTCTCTCATTAATCGGTCATATTGAGCATCGGAGATTTCTGGTTGGTCAAGAATATAGTAACGGTAATTGTGATACTCAATTTCTTCCCTTAATTTCTCAACCCTCTTTTTAATAGCCTCTGTTGCCATCAGGTTTCTATTTTAGACAGGATGAGAGGTCTTGTCAAATTTTGAATAACTCCTTTATGTTCAGAAAAATCTTAGGCTAACTAAATATTGGGGGATTGAGAGTTATTATGAGTAGATATTGGGGTTGAGAAAAAATATAGTCAAATTTCTATTAAGTATAAAATTTTACTTGACAAATTGAAATTTTCAGTATATTTCTTATGCCTAAGTGGGAAAAAGTGGGATAAGGTGGTATGTAAAAATAAAAATGGGGGTTGACTTTAATGTTTCGGGGCAGATATGAGCATACCATAGACCCGAAAGGCCGTATCAGTATCCCTTCAAAATTTAGAGATATCCTAAAGGAAAAATATGATGACCGCCTTGTCATCACTAATTTTGATCACTGTCTAATTGCTTTCCCCTATGAGGAATGGTCTCTTTTGGAACAGAAGGCAGGTTCTTTCTCCCTTCTGAGAAAGGAGACGAGTGCCTTTTTTAGATTCTTCTATTCAAGCGCTATTGATTGTGTGATTGATAAACAGGGAAGGCTCCTCATTCCCCAGACCTTGAGGGAGTATGCAAATTTTCGAAAAGATGTTGTCCTGGTAGGTGAGGGGAAATGGATTGAAATATTTGCCAAAGAGCGATGGGAAGAGGAGGCTCGAAGGGCAGAAGAGAGTTTTGAAAAGATTAGAGATGTGTTAGCGGATCTCGGGTTATGAAAGCGAGCGTTAATCCGTGAATCCAGAAACTCTCAATGGGGAATCCCAAAACAATGAACCAGGGGTGAGAAGATTTTATCACCTTCCTGTCTTAGTAGAGGAGGTGATGGATCTTTTAAAGTGTGGTCCTGGAAAAACCTATGTGGATGCGACATTGGGAGGAGGTGGCCATGCCTTTGAGATTTTAAGCCGAACGGGGCCAGATGGCATTCTCATAGGGGTGGAATGGGATGAGGAGTCGATCATTGAAGCAAAGAAAATTCTACTCCCATTTGGGGATAGGGTAAGGATTTATCGGGAGAATTTTATCTGTCTACCCGATTTATTGAGGGCGATTAACCAGCCGGAGGTGGACGGACTTTTATTCGATTTAGGACTCTCAACCATCCAGTTGGATAGAGGAGAAAGGGGATTTAGTTTCCAAAAAGATGGACCTCTCGATATGAGAATGGATCAGAGAAAGGAGATAACTGCAGGAGAACTTATCAACCAACTCTCCGAAAAAGAGTTAGAGAATACCCTATTAAACTATGGAGAGGAGAGATGGGCGAAGAGGATCGCTGAGGCAATCGTCCGTGAAAGAAAGGTTAATCCCATTCTGACCACACAGGCCCTAAGAAGAATGGTGCATCAAGCCATTCCCAAAAGATTTCACTCCCGAAAGACCGATCCTGCCACCAAAACCTTCCAAGCCCTAAGGATTCGAGTGAATGATGAGTTAGACAATTTGAAGAAGATATTGGAGACAGGATGGAAGTTTTTAAAGAAGGGGGGAAGGATCTGCATCATTTCTTTCCATTCCCTTGAAGATCGTTTGGTTAAGGAGACCTTCCGTTCCCTGGAGCAAGAGGGAGTAATGAAACGGATTACAAAGAAACCTATTCTCCCATCTTTAATCGAGAAGAGGAACAATCCAAGATCACGAAGTGCCAGATTGAGATGTGCAGAGAGGCTTTAGGAGGTTTAAACATATGAAAAAGGCACATCCCAATTGGGAGCGAATCCTCTGGACTGGAGAAGAACCAAGGACTAAACCGGTTGCGGTCAGGTTTCGCCTACTGATCCTTTTTATTCTTTTTCTCATGATGTTTATTGGAGGTTCTCTATTTTATGTCTGGTCAAGGATTCAGGTGATCCAGATCGGATATGCCATCTCGGATGCTCTGAAGGAAGAGAGAAACCTCGCCCTGGTTAATAAAAAGTTGCGATTAGAGGTCGCCACCCTTAAGTCTTATACACGGATTGAAAAGATAGCCATCGAGCAGTTGGGGATGGTCAAACCCAAACCTGACCAAGTGATTGTCATCCGATGAAAAGAAAATCGATCAATTGGTTTAAATGGAGAATCATCCTGATCACAGGCCTGATCTTGGTCTGCTTCATGCTCATTGCGGGGAGGATGTTTCAACTTCAAGTATTGAAAAAGGAGGAACTCTATCGACTGGCTGCACAACAGCATCGTATCCAAATCCCCATCGTCCCCAAGCGCGGAACCATCTACGATAGTAAAGAAAATGAATTAGCCGTCAGCATTGAAGTCGACTCTGTTTACGCCGATCCAAGAAAGATCGTTGATTTGGACAAGACGGTCCAGGCCATTGCCTCGGTGCTTCCGATTGATCGGCAGGATTTGATGAAACGATTAAAAAAGGGTCGCTCCTTTGAGTGGATTCAGAGAAAAATTTCTTCCAAAGAGGCTGAGCAGATTAAATCTCTTCAACTTCCAGGGATCTATTTTTTAAAAGAGAGTCGAAGGTTTTACCCCAATGGCCCGCTGGCTGCACATGTCATCGGTTTTGTGGGCCTTGATTCCAAGGGTTTGGAAGGAGTGGAGTATCAATATGACTCCTTTCTCCAGGGAGATCATGAGGTAATGACCATGGTGAGGGATGCCCACGGTCGCGAGATCGCCCTTGGAGATTTCCATTCAAAGGGGGGGAGTCGTATTCGAAATATCATCCTCACCCTTGATAAGCCTATCCAACATATCGTGGAGATGGAGCTCCGCAAGGCGGTTGAGAAATGGGGGGCAAAGGGAGGAATGGTTATTGCCATGGATCCTTTTACAGGAAAGGTCCTTGCGATGGCCTCTTATCCTTCTTTCGACCCAAATCAGTTTATTCAATACCGGTCCAAGAATTGGAGGAATAGAGCCATCGCCGATAACTTCGAACCTGGTTCCCTTTTTAAAGTCTTTCTTGCTGCGGCGGCTATTGAGGAAAAGGCTGTAAAACCTTCAGATTCTTTCTATTGCGAAAACGGAGAGTATACCATTTATGATCGGACCATTCATGATCATTCCAAACATAGATGGCTTACCTTTCAACAAGTCATAAAGTTTTCCAGTAACATTGGGGCCTCGAAGGTGGGGGAGAAGATCGGGAAAGAACGTTTCTACCAATATATCAAGGGGTTCGGATTTGGAGAGAAGACAAAAATTGGCCTTCCAGGAGAGGGAAAAGGGATCATCCATCACCCCAGGTATTGGGTCCCTGTGACTTTAAGTACCATCTCCTTTGGGCAAGGGATTTCTGTGACAGGAATTCAGTTGATCACTGCCCTTTCAGCCATTGCCAACGGAGGAATTTTAATGAAACCCTATGTGGTTGAGAAGATTATAGATGAGGAAGGGAAGCCCACCCAATCCTTTCAGCCAGTTCCCATCAGAAGGGTGATCTCTGAGGAGACATCAAAAACCCTCTCGACTTTACTCAAAGTGGCAACCGAAAAAGAGGGGACAGGAGAAATGGCGGTTCCCAATGGATATGAGGTTGCAGGGAAGACTGGGACGGCCCAAAAGCCTGATCCCCTGTTGGGAGGCTACTCTGAGGACCGTTACATCAGCGGGTTTATGGGGTTTGCACCGTTTGATCGACCAAGACTTACGCTCCTGGTGGTGATCGATGAACCTCAAGGGAATATCTATGGAGGGGTAGTGGCTGCCCCTGTATTTAGAGCGATTATGGAAAAAGTCCTCCCCCATCTAAATCTATTACCAAAAGGAACCATGGTGGTAAGACACGAGACAGATTCCTCACCCCAAGAGGGAGGAACCGCCAATTCATCCTCCATTGAGAGGGTGAGATTGCAGAAGGGCACACAAGTCCTTACGATGCCTGATTTAACCGGGTTGTCTATGCGAAATGCATTGAGCCGAATGGAAGGAAAGGGCTTGATCATTAGAATCTCTGGGAATGGAAAGGTGGTTGATCAAAGCCCCAAACCTGGGAGCATCATTGAAAAAGGGGATATCTGTTATTTAAAATTTTCCTCTTCTTAATTTGGGGGAAGGATGGAATTGAAAAAATTGTTGGAAGGGGTTGAGATCAAACGAATTATAGGAACTGTTTCAAAAGAGATTCAGGGAATCGCTTACCACTCCTCTCAGGTAGAAAGGGGATTTCTCTTTGCTGCCCTCCGAGGACTGGAGACCAACGGTCATTACTATATTGAGAAGGCCATCGAAAAAGGTGCAGAAGCCATTCTTCTTGAAGAGGGGCCAGAGATCCCAACCTCTACGTTGATCTATGTGCGAAACAGCCGGCAGGCCTTAGCCAAAGTCTCCTCCAACTTTTATGGGAATCCCTCTTCAACCCTTACATTGATTGGCATTACGGGTACCAATGGGAAGACAACGACCACCTATCTCTTGGAGGCAATTTTAAAAAAGGCAGGATTCCACGTAGGGGTCTTGGGAACGATCAATTATCGATTCAAAGGAAAGGTATTTCCTTCGGCCAACACGACTCCAGAATCGCTCGACCTCCAAAGAATTCTTTGGGAGATGTCCGGGGAGGGGATCTCCCATGTGATCATGGAGGTTTCCTCCCATGGACTAATCCTTGATCGGGTTTTTGACTGTCAATTTGATTGTGCCCTCTTTACCAATTTCACTCCAGAACATCTCGATTTTCATAAGAGCCTGAACCATTATTTTGAAAGCAAAAAGAGACTTTTCTCAACCCTTCTGGTCGAGAGCCAAAAACGAAAGAAATTTGCTGTGATTAATGAGGATGATCCGAAAGCAAGGGAGATCATCGATGGGGTTAAGGTTCCAACTCTGAGATATGGCCTTCATCCTTCCTGCGAGATCTCTGCGGACCAAATCGAATCCACTTTTGAAGGCCTTCGCTTCAGGCTGAAAACTCCAAATGGAGAACTCTTTTTACATTCGAGATTGATTGGTGATTTTAATCTCTACAACATCATGGCTTCCGCGGCCGTCGGAATAGGCATGGAGATTCCATTGGAGAGGATTAGAGAGGGAATTGAGAGCGTGGAGGGGATTCCAGGTCGTTTCGAAAAAGTTGAAAACCCAAAAGGCATTCATCTCATTGTGGATTATGCCCATACTCACGATGCTTTAGAACGGGCCCTGAAAGGATTGACGAATATCTTAAAGAACATCCCTGAAAAGGGAAAGATCATTACTGTTTTTGGATGCGGGGGAGACCGTGATCGTACCAAGCGACCCTTGATGGGTGAAGTGGCGGGGAGATATAGTGACTTAACGATTATTACATCAGACAATCCAAGGACTGAAGATCCCCTCGCCATCATCCAAGAGGTGGAGAAAGGGTTAGTCTCTCTTCCCATAGAGCGGTGGAGTTTAGGGAGGCTCAATTCCTGGAGGTTGAAGAAAGGGTATTTAAAAATTCCAGATCGAAGAGAAGCAATACGGGTAGCCATCCGATTGGCCCAACCCCACGATACCATCCTCATTGCAGGGAAAGGCCATGAGGATTATCAGATCATTGGAAGGCAGAGATTTCCATTTGATGACCGCATCGAAGCCCAAAAGGCACTGGAGGAAGCGTGAACCTTTCTCTTAAAGAAGTTTTAGAGGCAACTTCGGGAATTCTTCTCCAAGGGAAAGAGGAAACATCCTTTAAGGGAGTCTCAACGGATTCACGAACCATCCAGGAAGGAGAACTCTTTATCGCCTTGAAGGGAGATCGATTTGACGGTCACCATTTCGCCATTGATGCCCTTGAGAAAAAAGCAGGAGGAATATTGATTGAGGAAGAAAAGATCAGAGATATCCGATGGAATGGATACCGGTCAAAAGTTGTGATCTCTGTGAAAGACACCTTGAGGGCTTTGGGAAATTTAGCCCGAGCCAAAAGACGTCAGTATGGAATCCCAGTGGTAGCCATTACGGGAAGCAATGGAAAGACAACGACGAAGGAATTGATTTCTGCCTGTCTCGAGACCACCTTCCCTGTTCTCAAAACAAAAGGAAATTTGAATAATCTCATTGGCCTACCGCTTACTCTATTGGACCTGACGGACAAGGAAAAGATCGCAGTCCTCGAGATGGGGATGAATGTGCCAGGGGAGATTCAACGATTGACAGAAATAGCAGAACCGGATGTTGGATTAATCACCAATATTGAGAAAGTCCATCTCGAAGGGTTAGGGACTTTGGAGAGGTTGAAACAGGAGAAGGGGGCACTGTTTCGCTGGATGAGGCGAGATGGGACAATCTTAGTCAATCAAGACGATCCAAACGTGGTCGACTTGGCTCAGTCGTTTCCCGGACAAAAGATTACATTCGGAATCAAAAACCCTGCCGAGGTGATGGCAAAAGAGATTCACTTGAGGGGATCTGAGGGGACTTCATTCACATTGATCTTTGAAAGGGAGGTCCTGAAGGTAAACCTCAGATTGTTGGGAAAACATTTCATTGCCAATGCCCTTTCTGCTGTGGCGGTAGCGAGCCTCTTTGGCGTTGAGATCAGGAAGATTAAGGGAGCACTTGAAGAGTTTCAACCTTTTCCCATGCGAATGGAGGTGATCCCCTTGAGGGGTGGGGGGACCTTGGTCAATGATTCTTACAATGCCAATCCAAAATCAATGGAGATGGCTCTGGAAACCCTCGCTGAAGTGAGAGGGCAAGCAAGGGGACTTGTTGTTTTAGGCGATATGTTGGAATTAGGAGAGTTTGCCGAAGAGGCCCATCGGGAGATAGGGCGGAAGGTTCAGGCGCTTTCAATGGACTTCCTTTTAGCCTTAGGGGAGTGGGCCCCGGTGGTGGTGGAATCGGCCGTCCGTCAAGGATTCCCATCCGAGAGGGCAAAGGTGGTGGAGGATCATTCAGAAGCCATTTCTGTTCTCAAAAAGGTGATGAGGGAGGGAGATTGGATCTTGATCAAGGGATCGAGGAGGATGGGAATGGAAAAGATTGTTGAGGGCCTAATGGGAAAGGAGGCTTAAAGGATGCTCTATCATCTTCTCTACCCCCTCCACGAGTTTTACTCCTTTTTTAATGTCTTTCGCTACATCACCTTCAGGACGATCTATGCCATTCTGACCGCCTTACTGATCAGTTTTATCCTTGGGCCATGGCTGATTCGAAAATTAAAGGCCTTTCAGATCGGGCAAGTAGTACGGGAGGATGTTCCATCTCGACATTTGGACAAAAATGGAACTCCAACGATGGGAGGGAGTTTGATCCTGACTGCTATTCTCCTTCCTACTCTTTTATGGTCAGATCTCACGAATCCTTATATTTGGATTGTCCTATTGACCAGTTTAGGATTTGGGGCCCTTGGGTTTTTGGACGACTATAAAAAAGTTCGTGACAAAAACGGTCTTGGCCTCAAGGCCCGATATAAATTTCCAATTCAGATTGCTCTGAGTTTGATCGCCAGTCTGGTCCTTTTCAATATTGTTGACCATGATTCGAGACTAATCTTCCCTTTCTTTAAAAGGGTGACGCCAGATCTTGGGGATTGGTATATCCTCTTTTCGGTTCTGGTCATCGTAGGGACAGCCAATGCGGTGAATTTGACCGATGGGTTAGATGGATTGGCCATTGGTCCTGTTCTCATTGCGGCCGGGACGTTTATGCTTTTCTGCTATCTTGCTGGAAATTTCAAGTTTGCCACCTATCTTCAGATTCCATTTGTAAGAGGAAGTGGAGAGTTAACCATATTATGTGGCGCCTTAGTTGGCTCAGGCCTTGGTTTTCTATGGTTTAATACCTATCCAGCCCAGGTCTTCATGGGCGATATTGGATCCATGGCTTTGGGAGCTTCCTTGGGGACAATTGCCGTGGTTACCAAACAGGAGTTCTTATTGGTGATCGTAGGTGGAATTTTTGTCATTGAGGCCCTCTCGGTCATTATTCAGGTTGGATCCTATCAATTGCGTAAAAAGAGGATCTTTCGGATGGCTCCCCTCCACCATCATTTTGAGTTGAAGGGGTGGGCAGAGCCCAAAATCATCGTTCGGTTCTGGATCATTGGGATCATCTTAGGATTGATTGCAATCAGCACACTAAAACTGAGGTAGCCCAAAAGGGAAGTTCAAATGTCAAAACCAGATGTCAAAGGAAATTTCAACCCTTGAACTTTGGACTTAGATATTTTCTTGAAGGCAGGAGGAATGGATCTCAAAGGAAGAAGGGTGTTAGTGGTTGGAATGGCTCGGACAGGGGTTGCTACGGCCAAATTCCTTAAAGCCAAGGGATCTATAGTGACCACGACAGAGTTAAAACCAGAAGAAGAGATGAACGATGCGGTTCAAGAACTAAGCGGGCTCGGTCTCTCTACCGAATGGGGAGGGCATCAAACAGAGACCTTTCTTAAACAAGATCTCATTGTCGTGAGTCCAGGTGTAGATTTAAAGATTGAGCCCATCCAGAGGGCGATGGAAAAAGGGATTCCAGTTCTCAGCGAGATTGAATTGGCTTACCAATTCATTGACCTCCCTATCATTGCAGTGACCGGAACGAATGGAAAGACCACCACCACCCTCCTCATTGGAGAGATGCTCAAGAAGGATGGAAGAAAGGTGGGCATCGGAGGAAATGTTGGAGACCCTTTGATCCTTTTTACAGACGGCAGGGACCGGTGGGAGGTCTTGGTGGCCGAGATCTCGAGTTTTCAGTTGGAGGCAATCGAAACCTTTAGGCCCTGGATTTCCGTCCTCCTCAATATCACCGAAGACCACCTGGATCGTTACCCTTGTTATGAAGATTATGTGGAGGCAAAGGCAAAGATCTTTTCAAATCAGAACGCTTCCGATCTGGCCCTACTTAATCAGGATGACCCTGAGGTGATGAAATTGGCCGAGGAGGTGAAGGCAAGAAAGTTTTTTTTCAGTTTGAACTCAAGGCCCAAGCAAGGGGCCTTTTCAGATGGAGAGACCATTTATCTTAGACTGAACGGGATGGAGGAAGAATATTCCCTCACCCAAGTCCCTTTAAAAGGGATCCACAACGTGGAGAATATGATGGCAGCGGTCGTGGCCTCCCGTCTTTACGGATGTTCAAAGAAAGCGATTGAGATAGCTCTCGGGCAGTTCAAAGGTCTTGAGCATCGTCTTGAATTTGTTCGGGAGATCGGGGGCATCCTTTTCTACAATGATTCCAAAGGGACCAATGTGGGGTCGGTGGTTAAATCACTTCAGAGTTTTTCAACCCCCATCCACCTCATTGCGGGTGGAAAAGATAAGAGGACAGACCTCACCCCTCTTCGAGAGTTCATTCGAAACCGTGTCAAAGAGTTAATCCTGATCGGTGAGGCCAGAGAGAGGATGAGCCGAGAATTAGGGGGGTTGACTACAACCCTCATGGCCCAGACCTTAGAGGAGGCGGTTCAAATCGCATATTCTCATGCAGAGGCAGGGGAAGTCATTCTTCTTTCCCCTGCTTGTTCGAGTTTTGATATGTTCAAAGATTATCGAGAGAGGGGAAAGGTATTTAAAGAAATCGTCAACCGTCTTTGAGTTCAAATATGAAGGGAAGAAGAAGGTTTGATTTTATTCTATTGATTGTGACCCTTGCCCTGGTTTCCATTGGGATCGTGATGGTTTACAGCACCAGTGCCATTTTGGCTGGGGATCGGTTTGGGGATACCTATTATTTTTTGAAAAGGCAACTTCTCTTTGCAGGGATTGGCTCTATGTTGATGATCTTTATGATTTTCTTCAACCATGAAGTCCTTAAAAAGTTTGCTTACCCCATTCTCATTTTTTCCATTCTTTTATTGATTGCAGTCTTGATCCCAGGAATGGGACATCGTTCGGGAGGGGCGATGCGGTGGATAAGGATTCAATCCTTTTCCTTCCAACCGTCTGAGTTTGCCAAATTAGGGCTGATTATCTTCATGGCTTACTTTTTAACGAAGAAGGAGGAAAAGATTCGAAGTTTCTCTTTTGGATTTCTTCCCACACTCCTTTTCTCAGGACTGGTCATCGCCTTGGTGGTGAAGGAACCCGATTTTGGTGCAGCCCTCTTTTTAGCCGTTATGGTCTTTCTCCTTCTTTTTGTCAGTGGAGCGAGGGTGATCTACATTGCTGGAGCCATCCTGATGAGCACACCGGTGATCTATTATTTTTTGACCCATGCGGCTTATCGTTACAAAAGGCTCATCAGTTTCATCCGCCCCTGGGAAGATCCCACGGGCACAAGTTTCCAGATCATTCAGTCTTTTCTCTCCTTTGGTTCAGGAGGACTCTTTGGGTTGGGATTAGGGGAGGGGAGACAGAAACTCTTCTTCCTGCCTGCTCCTCATACCGATTTTATCTTTTCCGTCATTGGAGAAGAACTGGGATTGGTGGGTGCCCTGATCGTAGTGCTTTTATTTCTCATTTTAACGTTGAGGGGGATTCAAATTTCCATTTCCCAGGAGGAGCGGTTTAGCGCCTACTTGGCGTTAGGGATCACTTTAATGATTTCTCTTCAAGCGGTGATCAATATGGGGGTGGTCTTAGGACTCCTTCCAACAAAAGGGTTGCCCCTCCCTTTGGTCAGTTATGGTGGAACGTCCCTGATCACCAATCTGGTGGGGATTGGAATACTGCTACGCCTTTCGACCCATATGGAGCGATGATGAGGATGGTTATCGCTGGAGGTGGTACAGGAGGTCATCTTTTTCCTGGTATGGCAATCGCAGAAGCCTTTATGGACAGAGAGGCTGGGAATGAAGTCCTCTTCATTGGAACAGAGAGAGGCATTGAGGTTCAGGTCCTTTCGGGAGGGCCATTTCCTTTGAAGACCATTCGGGTATTCCCCCTTAAAGGAGGATCGCTTTTAAGAAAGGCAAAGGCCTTATGGAGCCTTCCCAAAGCGGTTTTGGAAGCCCTCTCCATCTTAAAAGAGTTTCGTCCCCAATTAGTACTTGGAGTTGGAGGATATGCATCGGGTCCAGTCCTAATCGCTGCTCTTCTGCTTGGTATGAAGAGGGCTATCCATGAACAGAATGTCATTCCTGGGATGACCAACCGCCTCCTGAGATGGTTCAGTCAGAAGATCTTTATCTCCTTTGAGGAGACCCAGAGATATTTTCCCCAGAAGAAGACCATCCTCACTGGGAACCCGATCCGAAAACAGTTCTTTTCCTACTGCCCGACCGAGAAGGAAGAGATAGAGGGAAAGAGAAGGGATCGCTTTACCGTCTTGGTTTTGGGAGGAAGTGCAGGGGCCCACCGTCTTAATGAGAAGGTGTTGGAGGCCCTTGATCCACTTCTGGAGATAAAATCCCATCTCAGATTTATTCATCAAACAGGCCGTGCAGATTTTGATTTTGTTTCAAAAGGCTATCAACAGAAAGGGTTTGAAGCCATCGTTCACCCGTTTATTGAGAATATGGCCTCCACCTATCAGATCTCTGATCTTGTCATCAGCAGGGCGGGTGCAAGCACTCTTTCGGAATTGGCCCTATGCGGGAAGGCGGTCATCCTTATTCCCTATCCTTATGCTGCCCATAACCATCAACTCCTCAATGCCCAGAGATTAGTGAAGTCAGGTGCGGCCAAGATGATGAAGGATGAAGAGGTGAGTGGCCCAAGGTTGGCCGAAATGATTCTCCATTTCTATCAACATCCTGAAGAAAGGGCGAGGATGGAGGAGGCGATTTTAAAAGTTGCCAGGCCTAAGGCCTCTGAGGAGATAGTGGATCATTGTTACAGGTTAGTGGGAAGGATGGAGTGATGGAGGAGGGACGGGTTGGGTGAATCTAAGATTTGGGGAAGGGAATGTATCGAAAAGGGAAGATTCAACATATCCATTTTGTAGGAATTGGTGGGATCGGCATGAGCGGAATTGCAGAGGTTCTACTCAATCTGGGCTATCGCATCAGTGGTTCGGATATTAAGGAGACAGAGGTCACTCGAAGATTAGAGAGTTTGGGATGTAAGATCTCCTATGGCCATCGAAGAGAGAATGTGGAGGGAGCCGATGTCGTGGTGGTCTCCTCTGCTATTCGTCCCGGGAACCCAGAGGTGGAAGCGGCTGAACAGAGACTCATCCCAGTGGTTCCGAGAGCAGAGATGCTTGCAGAATTGATGCGGATGAAGATTGGGATCGCCATTTCGGGGACCCATGGCAAGACCACAACTACCTCCTTGATTGCTACCGTCCTGGCAGCAGCAGGGCTTGATCCAACGGTTGTGATCGGGGGAAGACTTAATAGTCTCGGAAGCAATGCCCGATTAGGTCAAGGAGACTTCCTGGTCGCTGAGGCCGATGAGAGTGATGGTTCCTTTCTGAAACTGATGCCAACCATTGCGGTAGTGACCAATATTGATCCAGAACATCTTGATTACTACAGGGGGATCGAGGAGATTAAAGAGGCCTTTCTAAATTTCTTGGATAAGATCCCCTTTTTTGGGTTAGCGGTCCTCTGCCTCGATCATTCCAATATCCAATCGCTCATCCCAAGGCTAAAGAAACGCTTTGTTACCTATGGATTGACGACTCAGGCTGATTTTCAGGCCAAGGAGATTACCTTTGAAGGACTTTCTACCAGTTTCGATGTCCTTCATCAGCGAAAGGAGATTGGAAGGCTGAAGATTCAAATGCCTGGACTTCATAATGTATATAATGCACTGGCTACCATAGCCACTGCCTTTGAATTAGAGATCCCTTTTAAAATGGTTCAGGATGCCCTTTGTGACTTCAGCGGAATTCAGAGGAGATTTCAAATCAAGGGAGAGAAAAAAGGAATCCTCATTGTGGATGATTATGGCCATCATCCTGTTGAGATCATGGCCACCCTTAGGGCAGCAAGAATGGGGTGGCAGAGAAGAGTCCTGGCTGTGTTTCAGCCCCATCGATACACCCGTACGAAGGCGCTGTTTCAGGATTTTTTGACTGCCTTTTATGATGCTGATTTCCTCATCCTTACGGAGATCTATCCGGCAGGAGAAGATCGGATTGAAGGGGTTGAAGCCCGAGGCCTTTTTGAGGGGATCCGTGAGTACGGCCATAAAAATGTGGCCTATTTTAAAGAGAAGAAGGAAGTGGTGGAACATCTCCTACGAATTGTGGCTCCAGGAGATTTGGTCATTACCCTTGGGGCCGGAGACATCTGGCAGGTTGCGGATGAATTGTTAGAGCGTCTATGATTTCGGCAATAGAGTATGGAGCGAGACTATAAAAAAGAGGCCGTAGGCTTGATTCAGGGGAGAGTAATTTTTGATGCCCCGATGAGACACTTTACTTCAATCAAGGTTGGCGGTCCAGCAGACAGTCTCCTTTTTCCAAAGAGTTTGGAAGAGTTAAGAAAAGTGATCCGCCAGGCCAATAGGAAGAACATCCCTTTCCTTATACTGGGAAAAGGAACCAATCTGATTGTAAGAGATAAGGGGATCCGAGGGTGGGTCATCAGCCTAACCCAGGGGTTGAAGAAGATTCGGTTAGATGGAGAAAGGGTGGAGGCAGAAGCAGGGTTGCCCCTTCATCGCTTGGTTCAGTTTACCGTTCAAAAAGGGCTTACGGGACTTGAACCCTTCTTTGGGATCCCAGGGACCGTAGGGGGTGGGTTAGCCATGAATGCAGGGGCATGGGGAGTTGAGATGAAGGATGTAATTCAATCCCTTACCCTCATGAAGGAGGATGGAACCATTCTAAAAAGAGCCCGTTCAAAACTTAGATTTTCCTATCGAAAATTGGCGATTTCTCCATCCTGGATTATTCTCAAAGGGGTTTTTCGGTTGAAGAAGGGGAGGAGGGAAGAGATCCTCGAGAAAATAAAATCCTATTCAGAATTGAGGAAGAGGACACAACCCTTAGATTACCCAAGCGCTGGCTCTATTTTCAAAAATCCTAAAGAGGGGCCTGCGGGTAAGTGGATCGAACAAGCAGGAATGAAAGGATTTAAGGTGGGACAAGCCATGGTTTCTGACCTCCACGCCAATTTTATCGTCAATCTTGGGAACGCGACGGCTGACGAAGTCCTTCATCTGATGGATTTGGTTGAGAAGAGAGTCTATGAAGAGAAGGGCATCTCCCTTGAAAGGGAAGTGAGAGTAGTAGGGGAGCCGTAATGGCAGATTTTGAAACTCAGATTGCCGATATCAGTAGAAGAGTACCAGAGGATGAGAATTTTCAGGCTATATCGAGAGAGGTTAGGGGTAATTCAGTAGGGGATGAAGGATCAGTCATTTAAGAAAAAAAAGATTGGAGTAATGATGGGAGGTCTCTCTCGGGAGAGGGAAATTTCTCTTAAGACAGGGAAGGCAATCTTGAAGGCTTTGGTGAATAGAGGTTATTCTGCTTGTCCCATTGATGTCAGTCAGGACATTGCAGAGAGATTGGTAAAGGAGAGGATCGAGTGCGCCTTTATTGCCCTTCATGGAAGGTTTGGTGAGGATGGGACGATCCAGGGAATGTTGGAATTGATGAGGATTCCTTATACCGGATCAGGGGTCCTGGCCAGTGCCCTGGCCATGCATAAGGTGATGGCCAAGAAGGTTTTCGTTTATGAAAATATCCCCACCCCCCGGTTTATAGCCCTCCGTCGGGAAGAGATTGAGAAAGATTCTAAAGAGGTTTTCTCCTTTCCACTTCCCATGGTAGTCAAACCTGCAAGAGAAGGCTCCACAATAGGAACCTCTATAGTCAGGACAGAGAGGGGAATCCTTTCCGCTCTGAAAGAGGCCGGGAAATATGATGATGAAATTCTGATCGAAGAGTTTATGAAGGGGAAAGAGATCACCGTTGGGATTCTTGGGGAGATTCCATTACCGATCATTGAAATTGTTCCGAAAAGTGGTTTTTATGATTTTCACTCCAAATACACAAAGGGCGAGACGGAATATATCATCCCTGCAAAGATACCCAGAGAGAAGTATCTCTATGCCCAGGAAGTTAGCCTGAAGGCATTTCGGTCATTGGGCTGTTCTGGTTTTGGCAGAGTCGATTTAATGACCGATGAGGAAGGGTCTCCATTTGTCATTGATGTCAACACGGTGCCAGGAATGACAGAGACCAGCCTCTTGCCCAAGGCAGCCAGCTACGCGGGCATTTCCTTTGAGGAATTGGTGGAGAGAATCTTATTGGGAGCATCCTTAAAGTTGGAGAGTGGGAGATAGAGGGTTTAGAAGAGAGATGTCAGAGACGGTCACCATTAAAGAAGAAAAGTTCTTAAGGCCAAAAAAAAGGGGAGGAGAAGGAGGAGGAGAAAGATTTGAAAAGGTACTCAGAAAGATGATCCGGATAGCGGTGAGAATTCTCATCTTCTCCTTCATCCTATTGATTGGCCATCGATTTTATCTCTTTCTTTTGGAAGATCCATTTTTCCGAACCAGGGAGATCGAAGTGGAGGGGTGTAGGAAGGTCTCAAAAGAAGAACTTCTTGGCCTCATCAAGGTAGAAGGGATGCCTAACCTGTTCACCCTTCGACTTAAAGAGATCTCCAGGCGATTAGAATCCCACCCATGGGTGGAGCAGGTGAAGATCAAGAAAGTTTTTCCGAATAAGATATGGATTCAAGTTAAAGAGAGGAAGCCTATTGCCATCGTTCAATTGGAGGAACCCTATTACATCGATGCCCATGGAGTGATCTTTTCACCCGTTGGAGACCAAGACCAATATGATTATCCATTTCTAACTGGGCTGACCCATCAGGCTCTCAAGCAGGATCCCTCTGTCACTCAGCTCCTTATCAAGAAGTCTCTGGAGTTTTTGAGCCTCGTCGAGAGAGAGAAGCGCCCCCCTTTAAAAGAGATTTCAGAGATCCATTTGGAGAAGACCTTTGGTCTCCGCTGTTTTTCGCAGTCCGATCACCTATGGGTGAGAGTCGGGTGGGAAGAGTTTGGGGAGAAATTAAGAAGGCTCTCCTTAGTCTGGTCAGACCTGAAGAGGAGAGGGATTTCCGTAACCTCGATTGATTGCAACGATTTAAGAAGAATCGTTGTCAAAAAGAGCCCTCAGGAGAGGGGAGTCGAAAGGAGGTGATCAAGAGGTGGGAAAGAAGACTCCATTGGTAGTCGGATTGGACATTGGGACCACCAAGATCTGCACAGTGGTTGGAGAAGTAGAGGATGGCCAGGTCAACATCATCGGACTCGGGACCCATCCTTCCAAGGGATTAAGAAAGGGAGTGGTCATCAATATCGAGAGCACGGTCCAATCCATTAAGAAGGCGGTCGAGGAGGCAGAGTTGATGGCGGATTGCCATATCACCTCGGTTTATGCTGGGATTGCAGGTGGACATATTAAAGGAATTAACAGCCATGGGGTCATTGCGATTAAGAACAAAGAGATTGGGCAGAATGACGTGAAACGGGTCATCGATGCGGCCAGTGCGGTGGCAATCCCCATGGACCGAGAGGTGATTCACATCATTCCCCAAGAGTTTATTGTAGATGATCAGGATGGGATCAAAGACCCTGTGGGGATGTCTGGTGTCAGGTTAGAAGGAAGGGTTCATATTGTGACAGGCGCCATTACCTCCGCTCAGAATATCATCAAATGTGCGAACCGTGCGGGTCTCGATGTGGACGATATTGTCTTGGAGCAGTTAGGTTCCAGTGAGGCCGTTTTGACCCCGGAGGAGAAGGACCTCGGCGTGGCCATCATTGATATCGGAGGAGGGACAACAGATCTGGTCATCTTCTCGAATGGTTCCATAAAGCATACCGCTGTCTTTTCCTTAGCGGGGAACCATATCACAAGCGATATCTCCATGGGGCTCCGCACGCCAATCGAGGAGGCAGAGAAGATCAAGATACGATATGGTTGTGCTTTGACCTCAATGATTGGAAGGGATGAAACGATTGAGGTTCCCAGTGTCGGAGGGAGAAAACCTCGGATCCTTTCCAGACAGACCTTAGGAGAAATCATCGAACCCAGAGTCGAGGAAATCCTCTCCTTAGTCCACAATGAGGTGATGAGAACAGGATATGGTAACCTGATCGCTTCTGGCATTGTCCTCACGGGTGGAAGTTCCATCATGGAAGGGGTCCCTGAACTGGCAGAGCAGATTTTTAATGTCCCTGTCCGCAGGGGAACACCCATCGGGATCGGAGGGTTAGTCGATCTGGTGAACAGCCCTCTTTATGCCACAGGGGTGGGTCTGGTTCTCTATGGGAGCCGGAATAAGTCCCAGAGTCGGTTTAAGGTAGGGGAGGGGAACATCTTCAGCAAGGTGACTCACAGGATGAAAGAGTGGATCGGAGAATTCTTTTAATGGGATACAGGAATAATGGGAAAATGGAATAGGGAGAGAGATACTCTTGATCGAATATAAGGTGAACCCAATATTCCATCATTCCATCTTTTTATTATTCCAATTTCTTAAAAAAGGAGGAGGATATGATTGAATTTGACGAAAACAGAAATATGACCGCCAAAGTCAAGATCATCGGTGTTGGAGGAGGAGGAAACAATGCCCTCAACACGATGATATCCTATCAACTCGGGGGCGTAGATTTTATCGCAGCCAATACGGATGCTCAGGCATTGGCGGCAAATCTCGCTCCGTTTAAACTGCAGTTGGGTGCAAATTTGACAAAGGGATTGGGAGCAGGAGCCAATCCAGAGATTGGAAGGAAGGCTGCCCTGGAGGATGTGGATAAGATTCGTGAGGCCTTGATGGGCTCGGATATGGTCTTCATCACTGCAGGGTTAGGTGGGGGAACTGGCACAGGTGGGGCACCGGTGATTGCTGAGGTGGCTCGCGAATTAGGAGCCCTTACGGTTGCGATCGTGACCAAACCCTTTCACTTCGAGGGGAAAAAGAGGATGAAACAGGCCGAGGAAGGGCTTGCCAACCTCCGGATGACCGCAGATGCCTTAATCACCATTCCGAATCAACGACTTCTCAGCATCAGCGGGAAGAGCATGACCCTCCTTGAAGCCTTTAGAAAGGCAGATGAGATCCTCTATCATGCAGCCAAGGGAATCTCGGATATTATTGTTGGCCATGGGATCATCAATCTGGACTTTGCCGATGTTCGAACCATCATGTCTGAGACAGGGATGGCTTTGATGGGGACAGGAATTGCCTTAGGAGAGAATCGGGCGGTTGAGGCAGCCCAGAAAGCCATTTCAAGCCCACTCTTAGAAGATATCTCGATTGAAGGGGCACGAGGCCTCCTTATCAATATTACTGGAGGTGAGAACATGACCCTCAACGAGATCAACGAGGCGGTCTGTGTCATCCAGAAGGAGGCCCATGAAGAGGCCAACATCATTTGGGGAATGGTCATCGATAAGATGATGACCGAAGAGATCAGGGTGACCGTAATCGCTACCGGATTCGGAAAGGTTGAGGAAAAAAGGGTATCCCAATTTAAAAAGATCTCTCCCCATTCTTTCGGTTTTAGAGAGAATCAGAAAACCATTCCGCCCTTCTCCTCCAGCGTGAGGGAAAACAACCGAGATATCCCTACCTTTATGCGGAGGGTGAAGGCCACGGAACGGTACGATGAGGTGAAGTTAGATTTAGAACCCGATTTCCCAGTCCAGGATGAGGACCGTTTCGATATCCCGACCTTTTTAAGAAAACAGGCCGACTGAATCTCGTGACGGGTGAATCGTGAATCGTGAGGGGAAACATTTAAGTGGTTAACTTTTTTTCTTTATGATAAAATTTTTTTAGCAAATCTCCTGCACGAGTCACGAATCACTGATCATGGGTTCATGGAAACTTATTCAGAAGGCCAACGCTATTCTTGAAAGGGAGAGAGGGACTGTCCTAAAACCCTGGGGTGGCCGAATTTCCATTTGTCTCATCTATCCTAATTCCTACCATGTGGGAATGTCCAACCTTGGATTTCAGACCCTTTATTCGCTTTTCAATACTGAAGAGGATGTGGTCTGTGAGAGGGCCTTCCTTCCAGAGAAAGAAGAGTTTGAGGAACATCAGAGGTCTGAAACACCTCTGTTCTCCTTAGAATCGCAGAAACCCATTTCTGAATTCGATCTTTTAGCATTTTCTATTTCTTTTGAGAATGATTACCTCAATATTCTCTCCATCTTTGAATTAGGTCGTATTCCCCTATTAAGCCAGAATAGAGGGGAAAGAGATCCACTGGTGATTGGAGGAGGAGTATCCGTCTTTTTAAATCCTGAGCCCATCAGTCCGTTTTTTGATCTCTTTATCCTTGGGGAAGCGGAGGAAGTGATCAAGGAATTTTTGGAGGTTTTTCGGAAATGGCGGGATAGAAGAGGGGGTGGAAAGGAGAATCTTTTAAGAGAGGTCTCCAAATTAGAAGGAGTATATATTCCGAAGTTATATCAAGTGATCTATAAAGAAGATGGTAGGATTGAGGCGATGATTCCAGAGCCAGGAATACACAGTAAGGTAAGGCGGAGGTGGATAAAGGAGATTAACCAATTCCCAACCCATTCGGTGCTCTTTACCCCTGATACAGAGTTTAAAGAGATCGTGCTGGTAGAGATGAACCGCGGTTGTCCAAGGGGATGTCGTTTCTGTGCTGCCTATTCGGCCTACTACCCATTTCGAAACCGAAGCCTCTCTGTATTAGAGTCCCTCATCCAAGAGGCCCTTTTAAAGGGGAACAGAATCGGCCTCACTGGGACAGCGGTTTCCGATCATCCCCAACTCATTTCATTATGCCAAAGCATTCTTTCCAAACAGGGGAAAATTTCAACCTCCTCTTTAAGGGTAGACGCCATCCATCCCTCTTTGGTCCAATGCCTCAAAGAGGCCCAGGAGAGGACGCTTTCGATTGCTCCAGAAGCAGGTTCTGAGAGGCTTCGCAAGATTCTGGGAAAGGATTATACCGAAGAGGAGATTTTAAAGGCCATCGATATCTTAGTGGAGAATGGTATTTTTGAAATTAAAAATTATTTTTTAATTGGGGTTCCTTCTGAGACAGATGAGGATGTAAAAGGGATCCTCATCCTTGCTAAAAAAATCCGACATCGTATCCTTTCAAAGAGAAAAGGTCAAGAGGCGAGATGGAGGTTGGTGCTAAGCCTAAACCCCTTCGTTCCGAAACCGGCCACTCCTTTTCAATGGGCACCCATGGAGAGAGTGGGTGAGTTGAAGAGGAGGTTGAAGAT
>CAZFDM010000043.1:0-3038 GCA_964517975.1 uncultured Syntrophaceae bacterium | reverse complement strand
GGATTGACCTCGCTGAAGACCATATAGAAGAAAAGAGGTATTACTAAGATCTAAATTATGTTTGCAATTATTTAGGACTTCATGATAGTCTATTTTTATGGCCCAATCACTGGATGAAAAAAAACTCTTTGAAATCGTATCAGAAGTATTGAATTACCTTTTAGAGAGGCTTAAAGAAAGCCTGGGAGAAAGTTTAGTCTCTTTTGTTCTCTATGGGTCTTATGCCCGTGGTCAAATTGATCCTGAATCGGATGTGGACATATTGATTATAGCAGAAGGATTATCTGATTCCTCTCTTGATCGTCAGGCCTTTTTCACTCGAATCCTTAATGAGGTAACAGCATCTTTTAAAGAAACATTTAAACAAGAAGGTTGGTTTCCTTATATTTCTGCCATGTTAAAGACTCCTCAGGAGGCTGATCGTATTTCTCGAATTTATTTTGATATGATCGAAGAGGCGAAGATCCTCTTTGACAAGAACGATTTCTTTAAGGGTGTCTTAAGAAAAGTTAAGGTTAGACTAAAGGAGTTGGGTGCCCGAAAGATTCAGGTTGGTAAGATGTGGTATTGGGATCTCAAACCAGATTACAGGCCAGGAGAAATTTTTGAAATATGACCAATGAAGAACTTGCCCAAGGCATTTTTAAACAGGCAATGAGCAGACATAGGACGATGGGCGAGGCTTTCAAAAGCAAGGATTATCCCTATGTCATTCGAACCGCACAGGAATGCGTGGAACTCTGTTTAAAGGCCCTTTTGATTTCGGCTGGAATAGACCCTCCCAAATGGCATGATGTTGGAGGGATCCTTCAAGATTATGCGAATCGTTTTCCTTCCATCGAAAAAAAGGTTATTGATGAAATGGCCTTTATCTCAAGAAGTCTCAGGGCGGATCGAGAAAGAAGCATGTATGGGGATGATATCTTACATCTTCCCCCGGATCGTCTTTATTCAAGATACGATGCCGAGACCGCCAAAACCTGGGCAGAAAAGGTCTTTTCTGTCTGCTCTCAGTTTTTGAAAAAGAAATCTCTTTAAAAAACAATCTATTTTCCTTCTATACCGCTTTGATTGATAAGTTTCCTCCCTAAAATTTGGGGTGTAGATATGGGGTCATGGGTGTAGATATGGGGTCAGACTTAAATATTGACATTTGAGGTGAATATTGGTAATTTGTGAGCATGGCTAGGAAACCTCGGATAGAGTTTGTGGGTGGATTCTATCACGTGATTACCCGTGGTAACCAGAGACAGAAGGTCTTTATTGATGAGAAAGATTTCTTGAAATACCTTGAATTTTTAAGTGACTACAAAGATCGATACGGCTTTTCGATTTATGCTTATGTTTTAATGAGCACTCACATCCATTTATTAATCGAAACAGGAAAGGTTGGTTTGTCGAAGATTCTTCAAGGGATCAACCAACGTTTTACCATGTATTTCAACCGGAGATACAGCACGGTGGGGCATTTATTTCAAGGGCGATACAAGGCGATTCTCTGCGATAGGGATGTCTATTTGTTCAGTTTAGTCAAATACCTTCATCATAATCCCGTGCGAGCCGGGGTTGTGAGTCAACCAGAGGAATATCGGTGGAGCAGCCACAGGGAATACCTTGGGATGAAAAAAAAATGGGCTCGTGGATACTGGACTATTACTACGGATGTTCTCGGAAGATTTAAAAAGGGGGCGCAGACTTTATCGTGAGTATATGAGAAAAGAGGAGAGGATCTCAAAGGAAGATTTCTATCGGACAGTAGATCAGAGGGTTCTTGGGGATGAAGCATTTGTCGAGAGGGTGAGAGAAAGAATTGAGAATAGGCCCCTTGCAGGAAGAAGAAGGCACGGGGTGAGCTTAGGAGAGATTGCCAGAGGGATTGAAGAGAATACCGGTATTTGTTTCAGGGAATTAAGGGGGAAGGGAAAGGATTCGGGAGTAATGGAAGGGAGGAGGTTGTTCAGCTTGATGGGGAGGGAGTATGGGTATAAGGGGAAAGAGATTGCGGAATTCCTGGGTAAAGATCCGGCTGCGGTTACAGGATATTTGAGAAGGGGTCAAGATCTTCAGGCTAAATTGGAGAGCTTACTCCTGCGATTAGAGGCCTCTGTGCAAAATCTCAATAATTAAGTCTGACCCTATTTCCAATAAAGTAAGTCTCCAAATTCTCGCTGTCGATGGGGTTGGCAACTTCGGCCACCATATGCTCTTTTTTCCTGTTGCTCAATAAGGGAGATTCGCCTCGCAGTTGTGAACCTCTTCAACCCCAAATTTTTGTTGACATGAACAAAAAATATTTGTAGAGTTGAACCAAATCTGACGTACTCTTTGAGATTCAAGGAATAACCAAAGTCCATCAGATAAAAAGGAAAGCTTTGGAGCATTAGAATGGCTGAGATAACAAAAAAAGAGTTTTTGGAATTATTAGATGAATTTTCAGAAAAAAAGTTAGAACCGAAATTCTCAAAAATAAACTCCCAGTTTGTGGAGTTTAAAGAAGATATTATCCATCAATTTCACATTATTTCAGAGGATGTGATCAGTAAGGTTCAGTTAGTAGCGGAAGGTGTTGCCAGTCTCAATGAAAAACTTGATCGGCATATTGATGAAGATAAGAGAGAGCATAAAGACATCTTGGCCGCAATTAAATTCTCTTATGCAGAACTTGATAGAAGAATAACAACTCTCGAAGCCGAAATGGAAGACCTGAAACGTAGGATGGATAAAATAGAAAGAAGATCTGTTTCATGAATGAAATAGGCAGATTAAATTTACTAAAGATAACAGCCCCGATTTGTTTTCTTGACTGCATAACCATATCAACATCTAATTATTCGTTTTCCTTATTATATATCCCGCCTCTGCAATTTGTGAGTAATCCCTCAGTTACGGGGTATGGATTTGGTAGAGGGAAAAGGGAAGCGATTTGAACGTTGGGGTTTTTGGCGAGTTGGTCGAGGATGGTTTTAAAGATAGATTCGAGAGATTGATTCCCTCGGCGTTTATTCAGGGTGTGAAGAACTGACATTAAGACAGAGCGA
>CAZFDM010000042.1:0-5365 GCA_964517975.1 uncultured Syntrophaceae bacterium | reverse complement strand
TCTCTATGGTCAGGATCCCCGGGTGATCACACAGAAAGAGTTAGAGGAGAAGATCGCCCTTCATTGGGAGAAGATCAACTCTTACCGTCATATCGTCATGATCCAATGTGTAGGTTCCCGAACCCCGGAACGCCCAAATTGCAGTCGAATCTGTTGCTCCCTCGCGGTCAAAAACGCTTTGAAGATTAAAGAAAAAAATCCTGAGATAAAGATAACCATCCTCTATCGGGATATGCGAACATATGGGTTGATGGAGCGATACTATACCCAGGCAAGAAATCAAGGGATTCAGTTTATACCCTATCAACTGGATTCAAAACCCGAACTGAGAGTTGACTCTGGGCTTCTTAACCTTAAGGTCAAGGATCAGATCCTTGGAGAAGAGGTTTTAATCCAACCTGACCTTGTCGTTCTCGCCAGCGCCATTGTTCCTTATGAGAACGAATCGCTGGCAAAGATGCTCAAAGTGCCTTTAACGGCTGATGGCTTCTTCCTTGAGGCCCATATGAAGTTAAGACCGGTCGATTTTGCTACGGATGGCATTTTTCTTGCGGGATTGGCTCATTTTCCAAAGAGTATTAGTGAATCCCTGTCGCAGGCGGATGCCGCGGTCGCCCGTGCCACATCCGTCATTGCAAAAGGGTATGTGAGCGTCCTGCCCACCATCTCAGAGGTTGACCAGAATCGCTGCGTGGGCTGTGGTCTTTGCGAATTGCTCTGCCCCTTTAGTGCGATTCGGGTTGTGGAAACGGAAAGGGGGAGCAAAGCCGAAACGATTGGTGCTTCATGTAAGGGGTGTGGGGTCTGTGCGTCGAGTTGCACCCAGAGGGCCATCACCATCCATCATTTCACCGATGAACAATTAAGCGCCCAGATCGAAGCCCTTGCACCTCTAAAAGAGAAGGAGGCAGCCTGATACAAGAGATGGGATAAGAGTTCGGAATCAGAAGCCAAAATTAAACCATCACGGGCACGTGCCACAGACACGGTCACGTTTGGAGTAGGTGATGATGAGTTTCGAACCCAAGATTTTATCTTTCCTATGTAACTGGTGTGCCTATGCAGGTGCGGACCTGGCAGGAATTTCAAGGTTCCAATATCCCCCCAACACCCGAGTCATTCGAGTGATGTGCTCTGGAAGGGTGGACCCATCCTTTATCCCAAAGGCCTTTCTGGTTGGATATGATGGGGTCATGGTGCTGGGCTGTCACCCAGGAGACTGCCACTACCTGAGTGGAAATATCCAAGCAGAAAGAAAGATCAACCTTACCCGAAAACTACTTGAGATGGCTGGGATTCAATCCGAAAGGCTTCTCCTCGATTGGGTCTCTGCAGGAGAGGGGGAACGTTTTTCTCAAGTCGTTCGTCAATTCATCGAGACGATTCGTCAACTGGGCCCCTTCCCTTTCGATCATCAAATGAAGGGAAAGCTTCAGGCGGTTCAGGCCTCCTTGGAGGGAGAAAAGATCCGCTGGATGGTAGGGAAAGGCCCCGAACTCATGGAGAAGGAAAATGTCTACCATGAGCGCATTCCTCAAGAAAGATTGGAAAGGATGATCGAAGAAGCCATCCGGGATGAATTAAACAAAAATCGTATTATTCAACTCATCGAAACCAAACCCTTACCTGCCTCCGAGATCAGCCAATTATTGAATCTGAATTTAAAAGAGACGCTATCCTACTTGGTCTCATTGGTTGGGGAAGGGAAAATTGGGTTTGATCCTTCAGAAGAAGGAAAGATTCCAAAGTATACACGAATGGTTTAATTGACTTCGTAACACTCTTTCATTTAAGGTTTATTGTTTATGGTGGATCGTTTTAAATAGGAGTCTTTAACTCATGGAAGCAACAAGAAAAATCCAAGAGGCCAAATCACAACCCATTGGGGCGGTCATGGTCATTGGCGGGGGTATTGGCGGGATGCAGGCCTCCCTGGATCTGGCTGAATCCGGTTTTTATGTTTATCTAATTGACAACTCCCCGACCATTGGTGGGGTGATGGCCCAACTTGATAAAACCTTTCCCACCAATGATTGCTCCATGTGCATTATGTCCCCCAAATTGGTGGAATGTGGTAGGCATCTTAACATCCGAATCATTACTCACGCAGAGGTCGAGGACCTTCAAGGTGAACCTGGTCATTTCAATGTAACCGTAACGAAAAAACCACGCTACATTCGACTTGACAAATGTACAGGCTGTGGGGAATGTGCCAAACACTGTCCGGTCAGTGCGATAGACACCTACAATGAAGGGATGAGCAGGCGCGCGGCGATTTTTATTAAATACCCACAGGCGATACCGAAAGTCTACCTCATTGACCGAAACGTTTGTATTGGATGCGGTCTTTGTGAAAGGGTCTGCCTGGCAAAGGCTGTGAATTATGAAGAACTCCCTACCCAAGAGAAGATCGAGGTGGGGTCGATCATCCTGGCCCCTGGGTACGAGGTCTTTGATGCCCGTCTGAGACAGGAGTTTGGTTATGGTATTTATCCCAATGTAGTTTCCAGCATCGAATTCGAGCGCCTTTTAAGCGCAACTGGTCCCCATCGAGGTCACCTCCTACGACCCTCTGACGGCACCATTCCTGAAAAGATCGCCTTTATCCAATGTGTCGGTTCTCGTGACTCCAATTGTGGCAATGATTACTGCTCTTCAATCTGCTGTATGTATGCCACTAAAGAAGCCATCATTGCAAAAGAACATGTCCACTTCGTAAAACCCACCATCTTCTATATGGATGTGAGAGCCTATGGAAAAGGATTTGATGCCTATTACGAGAGGGCAAAATCAGAGTACGGGGTCCGGTTTATCAAATGTATGGTTTCCAAAGTAAGGGAAGTCTATAAGACAAAAAACCTCCTGATTACCTATTTGACCGAAGAGGGAAATTTTGTAGAGGAAGAATTTGAACTGGTCGTTCTTTCCGTCGGAATGGTCCCATCCAAAGCCACTATAGAGATGGCCAAACGGATGGGGATCGAAGTGGATTCCTATGGATTCTGTAAAACAAAACCTTTCCAGCCCACCTCAACCTCAAAACCAGGCATCTATGTGTGTGGGGCTTTCCAGGGACCCAAAGATATTCCAGAAACAGTCACCCAGGCCAGTGGGGCCGTGGCGGATGCCACGGGTCTCATCTCCTCGGCAAGGGGAACGATTGCCAAAAGAAAAGAGTATCCTTCCGAAGTGGAAATCGCAGGGGAAGAGCCTCGAATTGGGGTCTTTGTCTGTCATTGCGGTATTAATATTGGAGGGGTCGTCAATGTCCCTTCTGTAAAACAATATGCAAGCACCCTCAAAAATGTGGTCTATGTGGACGAAAATCTGTATACCTGTTCAACCGATACCCAAGAGAAGATCAAAAATGCTATTAAGGAACATCATCTCAACCGTGTGATCGTTGCCTCCTGTTCACCAAGAACCCATGAACCCATGTTCCGAGAGACGCTCAGGGATGCAGGGCTGAATAAATATCTCTTTGAAATGGCTAACATTCGTGATCAATGCTCTTGGGTTCATATGACTGAGAAGGAGGAAGCCACCCAGAAGGCTAAAGACCTTGTCCGGATGGCTGTGGCCAATGCTCGTAGGATTCAGCCCTTAGGGGAGTTGGCGCTCTCTGTGGTTCAAAAAGGATTGGTCATCGGAGGGGGAGTGGCTGGGATGACCGCTGCCCTTAAACTTGCCGAACAAGGATACGAAGTCTTTCTTCTTGAAAAGGAGGCTCAATTAGGAGGAAATCTTAGAAATATTTACTATACCCTCGAGGGGGAGGATGTTCAGACCTTCCTTGACGATCTCATCAGAAAGGTGACCAATCATCCACTCATTCATGTCCTCACAAATGCATTGGTGGTCGATTTCAGTGGTTCAAAAGGAAACTTCTCAACCGGGGTGATGGTTGCACCGACAATGTATTATCGTAAGATTGAGCATGGGGTAACGATCTTAGCCACAGGGGCAGAGGAGTGGAAACCCACAGAATACCACTATGGGGAAGATCCCCGCATTCTGACCCAACTCGAATTAGAGGCCAAAATCATCCACGACCCTGCTGAAGTTGCCAATGCCAATCAGGTAGTGATGATTCAATGCGTGGGTTCAAGAAATGAGGAGCGACCTTATTGCAGTCGCACCTGCTGTTCAACCGCTGTAAAGAATGCCCTCAAGATCAAAGAGATCAATCCGAAAGCCAATATCACTATCCTCTACCGGGATATGAGGACCTATGGCCTTTTAGAACTTTACTATTCCAAAGCCAGAAATGAGGGAATCCTTTTCATCAAATACGAGCCTGAAGAAAAACCCGAAGTCAAAAAAGATGGAGAAACTCTTTCCATCTCTTTTACGGATAAGATCTTAAAGGAAAGGGTGGAGATAAAGCCTGATCTCTTAATCTTATCCTCAGCCACCATTCCAAGAGAAAATGAAGAATTGGCCACAATGCTTAAACTCCCCCGCACTGCAGAGGGATTCTTTCTCGAGGCCCATATGAAGTTGAGGCCTGTCGATTTTGCAACAGATGGGATTTATCTGGCGGGGACAGGACATGGCCCGAAATTGATTAGCGAAAGCATCTCTCAAGCAAGTGCTGCAGTGGCTCGCGCCTGCACCATTCTTTCAAAAGAGACGCTTCAGGTGGGTGGGGTAGTGGCGGTGGTGGAGGGGGAGAGGTGTGCGGCTTGTTTGACGTGTGTGAGGGTATGTCCTTACAGTGTGCCGGTGATCAATCAGAGGGGGGAGGCGGAGATTGATATTGCCAAGTGTAAGGGGTGTGGGAGTTGTGTAGCGGAGTGTCCTGCGAGGGCGATTGAGTTAATGCATTTTAGGAGCCATCAGTTGGAGGAGAAGGTTCAGGCCCTGGTGATGGAGATAGGTGCAGATCGTATTGAGCAACGGGCATAGAGAGGGGGAGTTAAGAAAAGGAGTTTAGGATGGAGGCGGTTCAGGAATCACGAATCACGAGTGACGAGTCACGGATCACGCCATTTGAGCCTCAGATTTTGGCCTTTTGTTGTGAGCATTGAGCCTATAGTGCGGCGGACCTGGCGGGTTCGATGAGGCTCAATTATCCTCCGAATGTGAAGGTGGTGAGGGTTCCTTGCACGGGCAGGGTGGATGTGTTGTTGATCCTTAGGGCTTTTGAGTCTGGGGTGGATGGGGTTTATTTGGCGGGTTGTCTGGAGGGGGAGTGTCATTTTCTCAGGGGGAATTTGAGGGCGAAGAAGAGGGTCGAGTATGTGAAGGCTCTGTTGGAGGAGGTGGGGTTGGGAGCGGGGCGGATAGAGATGTACAATATGAGTTCGGCACAGGGTCAGAGGTTTGCGGAGGTTGCTCGGGAGATGACCGAGAGGATTCGGGC
>CAZFDM010000041.1:0-12209 GCA_964517975.1 uncultured Syntrophaceae bacterium | reverse complement strand
GCAAGGGCTTTTTAATAAACCGTAACTGAGGGATTACTAACACAAAAATTTTATCATTGACATTCACTTAGATTTTTGGGTAAACTTCAGAAATCCAATACATTTTAGGAGGGAGGTGATCAGGATGGCTGAACCCAGGGTGGCAAGAGTAACAGAAATCATTGCAGGGTCTCCAAAGGGATTTGAGGATGCAGTAAAAGTTGGCTTTGCAAGGGCTACAAAGACGTTACGGGGTATTACGGGATTGCGGATTATTGAAATGCGGGTGGCAGTTGAAAACTCAAAGATTACTGAATACCGGGTAAGAATGGAAGTAATTTTCGTTCTCGAAACCTAATGCTCTTCATCTTTGGATAAGGAGGAGAAAAATAGGACCCTATCTCCTTTAATGGGAGTCAAAACTCTTTGGAGATAGGGTCTCTTATTTTATATCCATCAATCCCTCTCCCTTATTACCCTCATCAATTCCTCTTGGGTAACGGTTGCCGTCCCCCTTTTCCCAACCACAATTCCTGCTGCATAATTGGCCAATCTTGCTGAATGGCGGGCATCGGCCCCTGAGACCATCGCGAGGGCCATCGAGGCAATCACGGTATCTCCTGCCCCTGTAACATCGTAAACTTCTCTGGCCATCGTTGGGACGGGAAGAATTTTGTGATGAGGTTCAAAGATGGTCATCCCCTCCTCCCCTTGAGTAATGACAAGCACCTCGCACTTCAATTTCCTTAGAAGGATACTCCCCGCCTTTTCCAGTGAGGCCCTATCATGGATGGGGACACGAGAGGCCTCACTGGCCTCCTTTACATTTGGAGTAACCAGAGTGGCTCCTTTATAGAAGAAAAAGTTTTTTAATTTTGGATCAACCATTACCCTTCTATTCAATCTCTTTGAGTTTTGGATAACTGTTTGAATTAAGTTTCTGGTAAGCAATCCCTTCCCATAATCTGAGATGATGATCCCGTCAAACCTCTTTAGTTCCCTTCTTAAAAATTCTTTAAGATTAAGCAGGGTCCCCCGTTTTGGGTGATTTGTGGTCTCCCTGTCTATTCGGACCAACTGTTGATGGTGAGGGTGATGGGCAATGATCCTTGTCTTCACGGTTGTCTGTCTATTTTCTTCAACTAAAACTCCGCTTTGTTCAATACCAATTTCCATAAGTTTCTTTCTTATCTTTTTACCATTTTCATCATCCCCTACCAAACCGCAGAGGGATACCCTACCTCCAAGGGCATGGATATTGTGGGCAACATTTGCAGCCCCACCGAGGTCAAAATCCTCCTTTTCTACAAGGATCACTGGGACAGGGGCTTCAGGAGAGATCCTCGAAACCCTCCCTAAGATGTATCGATCCATCATGATATCGCCGATCACTAAAATTCGAATCTTTGAAAACCCCTTTAATATCTTCTCAAGAACGGCTCTCTCTCGCTCCCTCACTTGATTACTGCCCTCCTTTTTTTCTTTGGAAAAATTCAATGGTCTTTATCAACCCCATACGGGTATCCAACTGCGGTTCATAATCTAAGATCATTTTAGCCTTTTGAATATCAGCCAAGGAATGTTTAACATCACCTTTCCTGGGCTCCTCATGGATGGCTGAAATATTTAATCCAAGAATGTTTTTGAGTATATCGAGGAGTTGATTGAGGGAGGTCCTTTTTCCGCAGGCAATATTGATCACTTCTCCATTGAGCCTTTCGATCTCCATGGCCAGAAGATTTGCCTGTACCACATTATCGATGTAAGTAAAATCTCGAGATTGTTCCCCATCGCCATAGATGATAGGAGAACGCCCCTCAAGCAATGCATCGATAAACCTTGGGATGACTGCAGAGTAAATAGAAGTTGGATCCTGCTTGGGTCCGAAGATATTGAAATATCTTAAGGAGACGGTCTCAAGGCCATAGAGATTGGAAAAGAGTCTACAGTACTGTTCTCCTATATACTTTTGAAGGGCATAGGGTGAAAGGGGGTTGGGGGGCATTTCCTCCTTTTTAGGTAAAGTAGGCGTATCCCCGTAGATCGAGGAAGAGGAGGCATAGATGAAGCGCTTCACTTCCATCTCTTTCGCAGAGATGAGGAGATTAAGCGTGCCATCTACATTGACTGAATGGGTTGCCAATGGATCCTCTATGGATCGCTGAACCGATGGGATGGCTGCTTGATGAAATACATACTCCACCCCCTTCACGGCCTCTTTACAAACCCTAATCTCCCTTATATCTCCTTCAATGATTTCAAGGAAAGGGTATGCCTTATCGAATATCAGGTTTTCCTTTTTACCAGTTGAATAATTATCAAGTATACGGACAAGATTGCCTTGTTTAAGTAACGCCTCTGTTAAGTGGGATCCAATAAATCCTGCTCCTCCGGTTACCAGAACCTTTGCCATATTCTATCCTAATCGTGAATCATTCTTAAAAAATGGGTAAAAAATGTGAACCGGTGCCCAATTCTCAGTTGGTCAGGTAATTAAGATCATAAATGGTACTTCCTATTATACCGCATATCACCCAGTACCTTCCAGAGCCAGCAGGAGGTGTATAAGTCTTTATCAGTTGATTCCCTTTGAAAATATAGGCCTTGATTTTGGAATCATCCCAGTTCGTACTGTTATCACCAGTCCACCAATCATCCACATAGAATATATACTCTCCTCCTTGCAAATTTTTGCTTATCCGGATTGACTCTGCATACTTTCCGAGATCTCCATCTCCCAACCACAAATCACTATCCCAGAAATGTTTCATATAGGGGATGGTATTTAGATTACCAGAATACGCAATCGTCCATGGTCCAATGGTACCAAGATAATTTCCATACTTATCCCAGACATTTGAGAACAAATCATAGTAAGTACCTGAATAACCGGGCTCCCATGTAACTATAACCCAGTAATTGGGTTTGTTGGGTGGGACAGGAATATTACCCGCATATCTTCCACCACAAACAGGGACTGAAATAGGAACTGGCAAACCGCTCTGGTCTTTTGGTGTAAACTTCATATACTTCGACTTGGTAATGGTCAAAGTACTGCTCCCTGAAGATGCAAGAACATTAAAAAGACCATAACCAGTGTCAAGGATATCATCACTTAAAGGATTTGAATGATATCCAAAGTAGGGAACATAGTCGATACCAGTGGTTGTTGACCCTTGCTGTATGGTTACTTTTGCCCCTGCCAGAGGCAATCCAGTCTCAGCATCAAAGGCATAACCTTGGATTCCACCTTTATTGTTACAAGCCTCATAGAATTGCATTTCAAGCATATGAACTACATTGAGCCTCTGAAATGTTGAGCCATCATTGGGCCAGCAGGTTCCATTCCGGAGAAGGGGGTCGTGTATGCCTGCATTTTTAGTGGTAATGAGATTTGAAATCTCCACATTTGTTAGCGATGGATTCTTCTCCCAGGCCAATGCAGCCGCCCCCGAAACAAAAGGTGCAGCCATAGAGGTCCCCTGCCAATAATCAAAACCCCAATAATAAATAGATGTTGGAAGGGTTGAAAGAATATCTACCCCAGGTGCAGTAATGGAAATCCAGGAGCCATAATTTGAAAAAGATGCCTTGCATTGATTTGTATCATGAGCAGCCACCGCAAGAACCCTCCCAGGATAAACCGTTGAAAATGCAGCGGGGTAGCTGTTGGAAGTGCTATTGGTATTGCCGTTTCCTGCAGCGGCCACCAACAACTTCCCCTTCACCACTACCGCCTCATACACCGCATCGTCCTCTGTCACCGAATATGGACCCCCAAGACTCATGTTGATCACCTTCACAGAACCATTGCTTGCCGCACTGTAAATCGCTAATGCAATATCAAAATCATTCCCAATCCCATTAGAATCCAACGCCTTGATCGCAAGAATCTTGGCATTCCAAGAAACCCCCACAATCCCATAACCATTGTTTGCATTTGCCGCAATAATCCCCGCTACATGTGTCCCATGCCCATGATCGTCCATCGGATCACTATCCGCATTGGCAAAGTCCTTTCCCTTGGTCACCTTCTTCAATAAATCAGGATGTGTATAATCCACCCCCGTATCTATTACTGCTACTGTAACCCCCCCAGAGGATGAAGCAGGCGCATTGATCCAGTTGGCCCCAATATCATAATATCCCCATTGACCCCCCAATAGCCTATCACTCCCCTGGGATAGGATACCCGCAACACCACCATTGGGCGTCCTCTCCCCAAACGCCTTTCTAATCACATTGGGCTCCACATACCTTATTACATCTTTAAAGAGAGGATCTTTCCTCAGCCTCTCCATCGCCTCTTCCAGAGCAGTGGGATCCGTAGAAGGAAGCTTCACCCTCACTATCCTCCCCCTCGAAGCACTAAATTTCGCCTTTATCGAACCCCCAATACTTGAAATTGCGGAATTAATCTGCGTCAAGGTCGCTCCAGGCTTAAACCCCACAATCAACTCCCCAGGGACATTTCTGTTCGGAGGATCAGGAACCCACGCATCTCTGGCTAAGGCAAAGGATGTAAATACCAATAAAAAGATAACTCCTACACAAACCCATATGAAACTTTTGCCTTTCATATTGCACCCCCTTTAAGTAGAATTAAAAAAACTTTATTTTTCTTTTTCAAAAATGTCAAGGCGTTAAAAATTTTTCTTGACACACTCTTTTAAGAGTGTTATAAGAGTCCATTATGGGAAGGGGCAAAGAGAAGGTCACCATCAAGATTCCAAAGCCTCTTTATGAAAATCTCTCTAAAATTATCGAGGGAGGTGGATTTAATTCGGTTACGGAATTTATTGTATATGTATTGAGAGATCTTGTTTCCTCCAAAACTGAACAAAAAGGGCCTTCCTTATCGAAAAAGGAAATCGAATTGGTCAAAAAGAGATTAAGAACCTTAGGGTACCTTTAATTTTTATCTATTTCAAATTAAGGGAAAGAAAAATATTATTTGTGGAATATAATATATTCATTTTCATCATATTTGGATTTTTTGCTCAACTGATCGATGGCGCTCTTGGAATGGGCTATGGGGTCTCTTTGAATACCTTTTTTCTGACCCTTGGAATTCCCCCTGCTTTAGCCAGCGCCTGTGTCCATACCTCAGAAGTTTTCACCACAGGGGTTTCAGGTCTTTCCCACTTTAAGTTTGGCAATGTGGATAAGAAAATTTTTTTAAGGCTTCTCATCCCTGGAGTGTTGGGTGGAATTCTAGGCGCCTATATGTTAACAGAATTACCGGGGAATAAGATAAAGCCTTTTGTTTCTATCTATTTATTGATCATGGGGCTAAGAATTCTCTGGAAGGTTTTTAAAAAAACCCAAAAAACCGAGGGCAAAATTAAACTTGCCCCCTTAGGATTATTGGGCGGTTTTTTTGATGCGATTGGTGGAGGAGGATGGGGTCCAATCGTTACCACAACACTGGTTGCCAATGGGAATAACCCCCGCTTTGCAATTGGGTCAGTCAACTCAGCGGAGTTTTTTGTAACCGTAGCCGAATCCATCACTTTTTTTGCAACGATTGGAGTCCTTTTAATCCATCATTGGGAAAAGATCATGGGTTTAATGATTGGTGGAATCCTCGCAGCCCCTCTGGCTGCCTATTTCTGTAGAAAGATATCTACGCGGGTATTGATGATTCTGGTGGGATTGATGATCACCAGTTTAAGTATCAGGATTTTATACCTGGCTTGGTTTTAGCGAGCGTGTCAATCAGGAATCTTTTATCCATGAAATCTTTGTCAAAAAAAGTAAAAAAGGCATTGATTATTGGATTGGATGGTGTCCCCTATTCTTTACTCCAACACTATCTAAAAAGGGGACTTCTGCCGAACTTAAAGAAAATCTTAGGAGAGGGCTTCTCTTTATTTCAAATGAACGCCTCGATCCCGGATGTCTCGTCGGTTTCATGGAGTTCTTTTGTGACAGGGGTTAACCCGGGAGAACATGGAATCTATGGATTTACCGACCTTATCCCAAATAGTTATTCTCTCTGCTTCCCAAATGCTGAAGATAGAGAAGCACCTCCATTCTGGGAAATCTTGGGGAGAACAAATCGAAAGGTCTCCACCCTTTCTCAAAAATATGAGAAAAAAATAGATCGACCTCTTTGTTCCATTATTTTCAATGTCCCCCACACGTATCCTGCCTATCCTATCCAGGGAATCCTGGTATCCGGTTTTGTGGCGATCGACTTGAAAAAGGCAACCTACCCTGAATCAGCCTACTCCTATCTCAATTCTATAAACTATATGATCGATGTTGAGGCTGAAAGGGCAAGAAAAGATAAGAAGGAATTTATGAGCCACCTTTTTGGATGTTTCGAGATTCGAAAAAAAGCGATTTACCACTTCTTTGAGAACGAAAACTGGGATCTCTTCTTTGCCTGTGTGACGGAAACAGACCGTCTTCACCATTTCTTCTTCGATGCCTCGATGGATGAAAACCATCCTTACCATCAAGACTTCCAGAATTTCTATGTCTTACTGGATCAATGGATCAAATCACTTTATGAAGCATTCCAAAAGAGATATTCTGAAAAGGGGTTTTTCATGATCCTTTCCGACCATGGGTTTTCCACGGTTAAACGAGAGGTCTATATCAATCGATTTCTGGAGGAAGAAGGATTATTAAAGTTAAAAAAAGAAGGTGACTTTTACGAGAGGGTTGATGGCCAAACCAAGGCTTTTAATTTAGATCCGTGTCGAATTTATATCCACGATCAATCTTATCCCAGGGGTTCGGTCCGGTGGGAGGAAAAACCTGATTTATTGATGGAGATTAAAAAGAGGTTAATGAAGTTAAAGGGAGAAAATGGGGAGGGGGTCATTGACCAAATTTATGAGAAAGAGGAAATCTATCATGGACCTTACTTAGGAAGGGCTCCGGATCTGGTCTGCCTTCCAAAAGATGGCTATGATTTAAAGGGGAGTCTGGAGAAGAGTGAAGTTTTTGGCCCTAACCTTTTTGCAGGAATGCATACCTGGCATGATGCGTTCTGTATTCTCCCTGAGGATATTCGTTTATCAGGAAAACTTTCTATCGAAGCCCCAACAGATTTCATTATGAAATATTTTTCTCAATAGGAGTCGATGATGGATCATCTAACCCGATTAGAAAATAAAAGTATTTATATTATCCGGGAGGCCTATTATCGTTTTAAAAATATTGCGATGCTCTGGTCTGTGGGAAAGGATTCAACCACGTTGCTCTGGCTTTGCAGGAAAGCCTTCTTTGGAAAGATTCCCTTTCCCATCATCCATATTGATACCAGTTATAAATTCCCAGAGATGTATCGGTTTAGAGATGAAAGGGTCAAGGAATGGAACCTAAAATTAATCATCGGTCAAAACGAAGAAAAATTGGCCGAAGGGATGAGGCCCGGCCGAGGAAGCAAACTGGATTGTTGTAATGAACTAAAAACCAATGCCTTGAAAAAGGTGATCAAGAAGTATGGATTGAAGGCGATCCTCCTGGGCATTCGGAGGGATGAACATGGAATTCGGGCCAAGGAAAGGTATTTTTCTCCAAGGGATTCTCAATTTAAATGGGACTACGAAAACCAACCTGCTGAATTATGGGATCAATATCAATCCATGGTAGAGGAAGAAGAACATTTTAGAATTCACCCGATCCTCCACTTTACAGAACTGGATGTCTGGAACTATGTTAAACGAGAGGGGCTTCCAATCGTTCCTCTCTATTTTAGTAAAAATGGAAAGAGGTTTCGGAGCATTGGTTGTGTTCCTTGTTGCTCTCCCATTGATTCCAATGCACAGACCATCGACGAAATCATCGAGGAGATCCGAACCACCAAAACCTCGGAACGGTCAGGAAGAGCCCAAGATAAAGAAAATATCTATACCATGCAGAAACTAAGAGCATTGGGGTATATGTAAGCAGTTAGAGTGAAAAAAAATATATTGATTGAGGTTCCCTTAATGAATACAGAAGAACAAACCTTTCCTATTGTGATTGTAGGTCATGTGGACCATGGGAAAAGCACTCTGATTGGAAGGCTGCTCTATGATACCGGTTCTCTTCAACCGGATAAATTTTCTGAAATTCAAAAAAGTTCAGAATCATTGGGCAGAAACCTTGAATTCGCCTTTGTGATGGACTGCCTTGAAGAGGAGCGATCAAGAGGAATTACCATTGATACCACCCAGACCTTCTTTAAAACATCGAAAAGAAGGTATGTAATCATTGATGCACCAGGTCACAGAGAATTTCTAAAAAATATGATTACCGGAACCAGCCAGGCCGAGGCCGCTCTGTTGATCATCGATGCGGTAGAAGGAATCCGAGATCAGACCCGACGGCATGCCTATCTTTTAGGAATGTTGGGATTGAGACAGGTTTGCGTCCTTTTAAATAAGATTGATCTCGTCCATTATTCCGAAGAGAAATTTGCGGAATTGAAAGACGAGACGATCGATTTTTTAAATCGATTAAATATTTTTCCAAAATTTATCTTGCCCATCTCTGCGATTCACGGAGATAATGTGGCCATCCATTCAGAAAAAACTCCCTGGTATAAGGGCCCAACGGTCTTAGAGGCCTTGGATACTTTTGAAGAGTTAAAGGTCGAGGAAAAGCCCCTCCGTTTTCCAATCCAGGATGTCTATTTAATGGATGGAAAGAAAATCCTGGTAGGAAGGGTCGAAGCAGGCAAGATCGCCATTGGGGACTCCCTTTTTCTCCTTCCCGTAAAAAAGAAGGTGGTGGTCAAGCAGATTGAAAAATTTTTAGAAAAGGTTGAAAGGGCCTTCTACGAAGAGTCCATAGGGATTTGTTTGAAAGGAAAACATCGTGTGGAAAGAGGTCACATCCTCGTCGGTGACCTCTGTTCTTTGATCTCGGATGAACTCCGAGCAAACCTCTTCTGGATGGACCCTACTCATTATCAGATCGGAGAATCCCTTCTTTTTCGGTGTGTAACTCAAGAGGTTCCATGTAGGATTAAAAGGATTTTTAAGAAATTTGATCCTGCCTTAATGGAATTGATTGAGGAAGATTCCCGAACCATAGGCGGAGCAGAGGTGGCAGACGTACTGATCAGTCTGGAAAAAGAAGTGGTTGTTGACCCCTTCAATGACATTCCTGAGATGGGAAGATTTGTCTTAGAAAGAAACGGAAGGCCTGTCGCTGGCGGTATCATCAACCAATAAAAAAAGCCCCTCTTCAAAAAAGAGAGGGGCTTTGGATAGGAGTAAACATGTGAACCTGACCCCAATTTTCTTTGTCTAATCGGTTAAATAGTTGAGGTCATAAATGGTGCCTCCGATGATTTCGCCTATCACCCATAATCCCCCGCTTCCAGAAGGCGGTGTATAGGTTTTTATGAGCGTGCTTCCTTTATAAAGGTAGGCCTTGATTCCCGAGGCGGACCAGTTTGTGCTTCCAGTACCATTCTTCCAGTCATAAACAAAGAACAGGTACTCGGCTCCCCTGGTGAGTTTGGCTATCCTGATCGTCTCCGCATAGTTCCTCATCGTTCCCGCTCCTGTATCCTGAAAGTCGCTATCCCAGAGATACTTCACATAGGGATAAGCCAAGATGGAGCCGGGGTTATTATAATAGTAGTAATAATAAGAGCCATCATAATATTGTAGGTACAAATCATACAGGGCGCCCGTGTATCCGTAGTTCCACGAGATTGCAAGCCAGTATTCCCTCTTTTTTGGTGGGACAGGGATGTTGCCACCATAGGTCCAACTGCAAGCGTATACAGGCAGGGTCAAGATGTTGCCTGATTGATCCTTTGGTGTGAAGCTCATATAGTTCTTCTTTGTGATGGTGAGGTTGTTAGAACCAATATCCGTCAACACATTGAAGAGGCCATAGCCTTCGCCTGCCAACGAATCATCACCAAACCTCATTAATTCCCCATAGAATGGGACGTAGTCCGTGCCTGTGACTGTGGAGCCCTGTGTTGCAGTAATCAAACCTCCAGCAAGAGGAAGCCCTGTTTCAGCATCAAAGCTGTAACCAGATATCGCGCCATGATTATTACAGGCTTCATAGAATTGTTGTTCGAGGATATGGAGGACATCGAGCCTCTGGAAGCCTGAACCATCATTTGGCCAGCACGTTCCGTTTCTATTTAGAGGGGTATAAGGAAGATTCGTCATTGTGGTGATAAGATTCGCAATCTCCGTATTGGTGAAGGAGGGGTTTTTCTCCCATGCTAATGCTGCAGCTCCTGCCACAAACGGAGTGGCCATAGAGGTTCCGTTCCAAGAGGCAAACCCCTGCGTGCCGAGGGAATTGGGGATAGTTGAGAGAATACCTACCCCTGGGGCTGTGATCGAGATCCAGGTCCCGTAGTTCGAAAAGGATGCCCTGCAATTGTCCGCACCGTGAGCCGCAACCGCAAGAACTCTCCCGGGATAGGTGGTCGAATACCCCGCAGGGTATAATTTTTGGTTAGTATTATCATTACCTGCGGCGGCAACAAGGAGTTTTCCTTTTGTCACAACTGCATATTCAACGGCATCTTGCTGGGTGGTTGTCGGTGTATATCCGCCGAGGCTCATATTTATCACCTTAACCGAGTTATTGTTTGCCGCCTCATAGATGCCGAGGGCAATGTCAAAGGTCATCCCCCAGCCCTGTGTAGATAAAACCTTCACCGCATAAATCTTCGCGTTCCAGGCCACTCCCGCGATGCCGTAGTTGTTATTGGCAATGGCTGCGATGATGCCCGAGACGTGTGTTCCATGGCCATGGTCATCCATGGGGTCTTTTTCCCCATTGACCCAGTCAGATCCCTTGGTCACCTTTTTGAGAAGGTCGGGGTGGTTGTAGTCGACACCAGTGTCTATGACTGCCACAGTCACTCCTGATCCACTTGCTGTGGTATTGGGCCATTGGGCGCTAATGTTATAGTAGCCCCATTGACCGCCAAGAAGAGGGTCGCCGGTCTGACTAAGGATACCAGCATCACCCTGGGTGGGCCTGACTTGTTGCGCATACTGGATAACGTTGGGTTCCACATATCGGATGAGGTCGGAAAAGGCGGGATCGGACTGGAGGGTCCGAATGGCATCATCGAGGGTAGATGGGGCAGTGGAAGGAAGATTGACTCTTACTATTCTTCCCCTGGGCGCATTAAAGTGCTTGAGAATCTTTCCATTAATGCTTGAAATGACCTGGTGAACCTTGATTATTGAAACTTCAGGCTTAAAACCAATGATGAGTTCTCCAGGGACACGGTCTTCGGGAGGAATTCGAATCCCTTCCACGCCGAATGCCACCGTGCTAAAAAAAAGAAGGAAACAAAAAGCAACGACTGGATAGAACCTGTTTTTCATACCCACCTCCTGGTATAAGGATCACTATAGATAGGTGATCTTGGTTAAAGGTTAATTGTTGTAGTTTCCCCTTTTACTGTTTTTACTACTTCTTCTTTCTTCACCAGGAAGGAAGAATTAGGGAGGTTTTGGTGAAGGCGTTTGGAAGATGCTCTTTTGAGCAGACTTGATAATTTATCTCATTTTAACAGTCGGCCCTGAATTCACAAATCATTTCCAAAAGGCCTACGACCCCAACGTTTCCAACACCATTTAAATATTACCTAAATTGAGCGATTTTTCATTATTAATTACATTAAAGATATTGGATTCCTGCCTGAATCATGCTTCCGCAGGAATTACAAATATCACCAAAGGAATGAGAATGTCATTCCCGTGAAAACGGGAATCCAGTAGGTTTTTGTCTTCATAAATGTCATAAAGAATCGCTCAATTTAGGTTTAAATTGTCTTTTGTCTTTTTGGCAAAATGCAAGGTCATTATAATTTTAAATCGCCTCTTAATTGATTCATTTCCTTGTTTCATCCTCATTTTAGGGAGGACAAAGGTAATGAAGGATCAAGAAGCTTGGCAATAGATTCTTGAGACCAGGCTTTTGTTTTCTATCACCATTTTTCTTTTAAAGGCACATTTATTGCAAAACAAAAAGGGTGCTCGATGATAAATAGGCTTTATATTATATCTATGAATTATTTGCAGTTGTTTCTTGATTTCGAATTTTAGGAGATTGCCAAACAGACAGATAAAGGTAATTTTTTGTTAAAAGAGTTGAAAACGCACAGATTGGACAAATTAATTGAGCCAAGAAGAGAATCCATGAAGGGAAATAATTTGAAATAGTTGGGCATTTTTTCTTACCATCTTGCTTTTAATTCCAATTTCGGTTTACATCGCGTAAAAGTCTATTAT
>CAZFDM010000040.1:0-6343 GCA_964517975.1 uncultured Syntrophaceae bacterium | reverse complement strand
AAGGAGGCCAACGATGTCCACACTGAGTATAGCACATTATTTCCCCTTTCCACGAGTCCGTATTGTCAAGCAATCGGTCTCGATGAGCGCCGACAGGGCTTGGATCGAAGCCGTTCCCAACAAACGATTCCATCCCATTTGTCATCTCTGTGGGACCAAAGCTACGGGAATTCACAGCCAAAAGAAACGAGTTTTTCGGGATCTCAACTTTGCTTCGGCCCGAGTCTGGATCCAATGCCAGTATCGGAAGATTACCTGTCCTCAATGCCACCAAACCCCCATCGAAGAGCTTGGTCTGTTCGATCCTTATCTCCGAGTCACCAAAAGACTGGCCTGCTACATCTACGAGCTGTGCAAGACCATGACCGTCCGAGAGGTGGCTTGGCATCTGGGGCTGGATTGGAAAACGGTCAAAACCATCGATCAACGGTTTCTGGAAAGACAATATGGCCAAACCGACTACCAGGGGCTTCGTATCCTGGCCATCGACGAGATTTCCATCCGCAAAGGCCATCGCTACCTGACGGTGGTTCTGGACTACCTGACAGGGCGAGTCGTCTGGGTGGGCAAAGACCGAAAAGCCCGTACCTTGAAGAAGTTCTTTTCGCCCATGACCAAAGAACAAAGGCAGGGGTTGGAAGCCATTGTGATGGATATGTGGGATCCCTATATCCTGGCAGTCCAACAAAGTGTCCCCCATGTCAAGATTGTCTTCGACCTGTTTCATGTCGTGGCCCAATTCAACCGGGTCATCGACAAGGTGCGAAACACCGAATACCACAAGGCCTCCAAGACCCACAAAGACGTCTTCAAGGGAACCAAATATCTGTTGCTGAAAAACCGGTCCAATGTCCGACGACACAAAGACCGGAAACATCTCGAGGAGCTTTTAAGATTGAACCGAGTCATCAATGCCATCCTGATCCTGAGAGATAAACTCAAACACATCTGGTCTTATCGATCCCGGACATGGGCCAATAAGGCCATTGATGAATGGTGTGCTTTGGCCCGAGCCCTGGGTCACCCGGAAGTGGTGAAGTTTGCAAAGATGCTTTGTCGTTATCGCTATGGTATTCTTAATCACTGTGACTACCCCACTCATACCGGAACACTGGAAGGGGTCAATAACAAAATCAAGGTCATTAAACGCAAAGCTTATGGCTACCATGATTTACGATACTTTTCATTAAAGATTATTCAAGCTTTCACCAACTAATTGGGAGATGATCCTCATTTTTTCAGTCTTTTAATAATCCTGTTTACTGGAATATAGTACAACCAAGATACCCTTTTACTTCTTTTAATGTATGACCATATCGAATAGGAAATCCACATACTTTCTTTTTCTCAGATATTTCATTTCTATATCTTCTCGTAGATACCCACGAGCAGAGCCCGTGGAGCTCTGCCCTTCGGGTTAGTTAGAAGGATTTATCAGGGCCAGACATCGGTAATTTGGTTTTAGATTTTACAACCAACCATTCCATATATTGGCTACCTCTTCAAAAATCTCTTTGGCACATTGGTTGCTACCCCATATAGAATAGACTATACGAGAGGCTCCATATCAATCAATTAATTGTTTAATGATTGCTGTGCTCTCTAAAATGTAACAGGAAGTTCCCAGAATAACATCGTCAGGCTCAACTATTTTTTTCCTTGACGAAGTTAAAATCGTCCTTCAAATTACAATCCGTATTTCCAAAAATACACGAGCCAGCCCATCACAGGGAAGTATTCTGAAATCGATCAGCCTGAGCATCTCACTTTATGCCCCTTCCTCCGACTCCGAAATGATCGGGCTGCTTATTCACCCATCTTGAAGTCTATTTCCAATAACCTCCCTATCTATCCTCTTACAAAACACATCCTTTCTATTTATCTGCCATACTTACCCGTGATAGATGCTGAACTAATGACCTTGCCTTCAATTGCCTTTTTAAAGACGGAGAGAGAAGTGTTTACTCCAAGATCAAGTTTTTCCACAGTGAGGGCATAAAGGGTAATGACATAGGGATGGTCACCCGTTCCTTTCGGAGGTTGTGGGCCACCATAGCCTGGCTCATCCCAGGAGTTTTTGAGTTCAATAGACCCCTTTGGCATCTTCTTCTTAGAAGCCCCTTCTTCAAGGGAATTCACCTGCGCAGGAATGTTAATCACCAGCCAATGCACCCAATTTTGGGCAACCGGATGGGGATCAACGATCGAAAGGCAGAGGGATTTTGTTCCTGCTGGAACGTTTTTCCACGCTAAGGGGATCGAAATATTTTTTCCTCCTGCCCCAGGCATCACATACTGAATGGGTATCTTTTCCCCATCTTTAAATGCAGAAGATGTAATTTCCATCTTATCACCTCCTAACCCTTCATGTTGGCTCAAAAATAGAATCGATCCAATTGCCAAAAATAAAAAACTTCTCTTTACACTTTTCATTTCTACCACCCCCCTTCTCATCTTCTTATACCAATTTTTACTGCAAATCTTATCATTGGTCAATGGGTTTCTTTGAACAAATATAAAAAGTTGACACCTACCATTGCGTTTAGATATTATTTTATAAATCTCTTTTTATATGAATCTTAGTCGTAGACATTTTATTAAACACGCTCTTTTTTTGGGGGGATCCCTCCTTCTTTCCCCATCCACTCTCCGTGCAAAATCTAAATCAGAACCCTGGAGCCCTGCCTATGAAAAATTAGAAAAAGAAGGGAAATTGGCTCAAAGGGTTAAACAGGCCTATGCCATCTTTGAAAATTGCCAACTCTGCCCCAGGATGTGTAAGGTTAACAGACTAAAGGGGGAAAGGGGGTTTTGCAGGGCCCCTTCAAAACTCGTGGTTTTCAGTGCCCATCCACATTTTGGCGAGGAGATTTGCCTGGTTGGCTCCCATGGCTCTGGAACCATCTTTTTCTCCAATTGCAATCTCCGTTGTGTCTTCTGCCAAAACTGGCCTATCTCCCATGAGGGGAGAGGGAAGGAAATCTCAGATGAAGAACTGGCAGAAATGATGCTCTACCTCCAGAAGATTGGTTGTCATAACATCAATCTGGTTACTCCAACTCATGTCATGCCTAACATCCTCAATGGGGTGAGGATAGCCTATTACAAAGGACTCCGCCTCCCTTTGGTTTATAATACCAGTGGCTATGAGCGCCTTGAGATTGTAAAGATCTTAGATGGGATTGTGGATATCTATCTCCCCGATATGAAATATATGGATTCGGATAAGTCAGCGAAATACTCCTTAGCCCCAGACTATCCAGAAGTGACAAAGAAGGCGATCATAGAAATGAACCGTCAAGTAGGTGAATTGAAGATCAACGGCCAAGGGATCGCACTTCGTGGTTTAATGATTCGGCACCTGGTCATGCCTAATCGGGTGGCCAGCACAGAGAAATTCACCAGATGGGTAGCCGAGAACCTGCCGAAGTCTACTTACGTGAATATTATGGCCCAATATCGGGTTGAATACAAAGCCTATGAGTATCCTGAAATTGCGCGTGGGATCACGGTGAAAGAATTCTTAGAGGCAATGCAATGGGCTGAAAAATCTGGTTTAACCAACCTCGATCCCCAATCTGTTTCAATTAGAAACCTCTATCGACTTAGGCCTTCGGGTTAGATCAAGACCAGATCCCAGGGATAGGTTTTCCGCAATAACCACACTTACCCTCCTTCATGTGCACTTCACCAATCATAAAACCTATCCTCCGAATGATCATCTTTTTACACTTTGGACAGAATGTGTTTTCACCTTCATGGCCTGGGACATTTCCTATATAAACATATTCCAAGCCTGCCGATTGGGCTACTGCCCTTGCCCTCTCCAATGTCAAAACCGGTGTCGGCGGAAGGCTTCTTAGTTTATAAAGAGGGTAGAAGCGTGAGAAATGGATGGGTGTATCTGAGCCTAACTCCCTCTTGATCCAAAGACACATCTCCTTTACCTCTGGCATATCGTCGTTTTTCGTAGGAATGACAAGGTTTGTAATCTCTAAGTGAACCTTCTCTTTCTTTAAGGTCTTCAAAGTCTCAAGGACAGGGTTTAATTCACCGCTACATAGATCTCGATAAAAGGCTTCTGAAAATCCCTTTAGGTCAATATTTGCCGCATCCATCACTTTACATAGATTCTTAAGAGGTTCTGGATTGATGTAACCATTGGAATGACAGACATTGAGAATTCCGGCCTTTTTCGCAAGGAGACCGATATCCATCATATATTCATAAAAAATGGTTGGTTCGACGTAGGTGTATGCAATGGAGTGGGCCCTTGTCTCTTTGGCCTTTTTCACGATCATCTCGGGTGGAATTTCATAACTGTACACATCCTCAGGATCAGCCTGAGAAATCTCCCAGTTTTGACAAAATTTACATTGGAAATTGCAACCTGCCGTCGCTAATGAAAAAGAAGTAGTAGAGGGAAGGACATGAAAGAATGGCTTCTTCTCAATAGGGTCTAAATGAACCGCACATGGATTCCCATAGACAAGGCTATAATACTTCCCATCTCGATTTTCGCGGACTCTACAAAAGCCCCTCCGACCTTTTGAAACACGACACCGTTTGGGGCAAAGTTCGCATTGGATCTCTCCTCCCTGTAGAGGGGTATAGTATGGAGAAAGCTTTGTTTTAATGAGACCTTTTTTAGCCGTTTGGGCATTGGAAGTTTTTGGAAAACCAAATATATATGCAGTCGAAAGCAGGCCAAGGCTAAATCCAGAGCACCGAATAAACTCCCGCCTGGTCAAATGCAAGTTTAAGAAAGATTGTTCCGCCGTCAAACGTTTTCTTTTTATTATGAAAAAAGGATCTTTTAGCGCTTCACTCATAATTGATTGGATGAATGGGTTATAAAGTAATTGAAAAAATTTTCAAATAACAAACCCTTTTTGTCAAATGAGGATTCTTTACTGTTCTCCAGAATAAGATTGGCCATTCGCCTCTTTTGCCTTAAACCCAATGAATGAAAGAATTTTATCCCCTACTCTAACTTCCGCTCTCCAATCTCCAGAGTAAGGGGGGCGGAGAGTGATATAAGTATAGGTGCTCCAGAATGGTGGTTTGACTTCTAATTCCCTCCGAAAAAACTCTTTGCCCTCCCAAACCCATACATGGATCACCTTTCCCTCTTCCTGGGCCTTAATGATTGTAAGGAAATAGACCCGTTGATTATCACAAATAAATGTCGAACCTTCCTCTTTAATCAACAGACGCCCTCCCTCTCTCTCAATGCCTGCCCCAATCTTGGCTTCGACCACCTCGAAGGGAAGGGTTGCTATTTGGGTCATCTCCTTGGATTCTATCTTTTTTACCTCTTTCGGTTTAGCCTCGGTCTCCTTTCCCTCCATCGTTTCCATTTTTTTAACTTCAGATTCTTTTTCCTTCTTGAGATCAACTTTCTTTCCCTCGGCCTCTCTAACTTCTGCCTCTTTGGTCTCCTTCACCTGAGCCTCGCCCTCTTTTGCCTCCTCCTTTTCAATCTGAGGAGTCACTGAAATCTTTCTATCTTCTTTAACAGGTAAAGAGGAAGGGGGGGGTGAAAACCAATTCAGGAATTCTTGCGGGTTGATAAATAAATTTAAGGCCACGAAAAGAGAAAGGACACCAATGAGTGAATAGAGGGGCCACGGACTTACTTTCTTTTTGGGGGAAACCTTTTTGGGCGGGGTCTCCACTGACTTGGGCAAGTGGGTCTCTTCTATAAATTTTTGATAGCGAAGCAGGACCTCTTTTGGATCTAAGCGAAGGTACTTTGCATAAAGGGTAAGAAATCCTTTGACATAAACAGAAGAGGGAAGAAGATCATACCGATCCTCCTCAATCGCCCTAAGGTGATGTTCTCTGATTCGTGTAAATTTAGAAACAGCCTTAAGGGATAATTCTTGACGCTCCCGTTCATCCTTAAGATATTTCCCAGGAGACTCCATAGGCTTTAAGAGGAGATGTTTTGGACCTATTATCCACCTTTTTTAAGTTTTTGTAAACCCCTTCGAGCCCGATTGCGAGTTTAATAAATGCCCTTTAAGAATCTAAACCCCAGGAGTGCACTTTTCAATTTTAAATGGCAATCTCCTAAAGAGACCTCTGAAAAAGTATATATCCATTTCCAGTATGGGGGGTGGGTGAAAAAGCCTTCCTGCCCGTACCGGGCGGGCGGATACCTATAAATGACCTATCCTACAAAAGATCTCTGAAAAAGTGTTTAAACTGAATTTTGGAGACTGGGGAGGTGGGGTGAAAAAGCCTTCGGGCGGATACCGATGAGAGTTAAGCATTTACGTTTAATTCCCTGATAATGCTTGATTTTCATTTATTCGCTTGTTAGCAACCTAACTTATAT
>CAZFDM010000039.1:0-11450 GCA_964517975.1 uncultured Syntrophaceae bacterium | reverse complement strand
AGATTATTGAATCCAAGGGGGGTATATCTTGCAAGAAGGCTCTTTCAATTTGCTGACTCAGTTTGGAGGGTCGATTTAGGTGAGCAAATACCCAAAGTGATTCTGGAAAAAGGGTATGTTTCTATCATCCCTGTGAAAAGGGGGATTCATGCTCTTTACGGAGGGTCTATTCATGGGACGCACAGTTGTTCCTTTTAGTCAGATCTTAGACCAGGAAGTCCTGGAGTGGCAGAAGTTTCGAAGGGGATTGAGGAAGGAAGACCAGCAGTTTCTTGACCGCCTTTTCGAAAAAGCGAGGCTTCATGTGCAAGCAGGGGTCTATGCCTCAAGACCCTGGCCTTTTGAAACAATTTTGATCTCTATCCTTTTAGAACACGAAAAGGCCTTGGTGGAGTTAAAAAAGAAGTTGAGAGAGCTGGAGGAAGGAAAAGAAGAGAAGGGGAAAATACTGTAGGGAATAGACCTATGCATTCCCTATGATCAGGTAGCCCTATGCAACTCCGGGGATGGCTTTTCGATCTCTACCCCCTTGACTCATCCATGATTCTTTGGATTAAGGGTGAAGACGGGGTTTCTCACAGAGTGGTAGACTCTTTTCAGCCCCGATTCTACGCCCGTGGAAAGGAGGAAGCCCTTCTTTCTCTGTTTCACTCCCTCCAGCGAAGAAGGTTGGCCATAGGGTATCAGTGGACCGAGAAATACGAGTTTTGGAGTGGAGAGAAAGTGGAGGTGATGGAGATCGAGACGGCTGGCCCGGACTGTTATGTCCAACTCCCCAAAATTCTTCCCTTATGGGAAGAAAAGATCACCTTCTATAATTGTGACATCCCTCCTCCCCAGGCTTATCTTTATGAGAAAAGCCTCTTTCCTACAGGACGATGTATCGCTGAAGTAGAGGAAAATCACATTCTTAAGGTCTGCCCTGATCCATTCGAATCTGTATGGTCGGACGATGGGGATCTTCCAGGGCTAAGGGAGATGGAGATTTATTCACTCAATCAGAATGGTTCAAGACTGGTTCTAAAATGTGAAGGGTATCAACTGGAGATGGAAAACCTCGATCTTGAGGAGATCGGGAACTTTCTCAAACATTTTGATCCCGATGTGGTCCTGAGCGATGACGGAGATGCTTACCTTCTTCCCCTTCTTTTTTCGATGGAGAAGAAACAGAATCTTTCCATCCCATGGGATCGAGAACCTCATTTACTGAAACGACGGCTCAATGCAAAAGGTTTTTCTTACTTCTCTTATGGAAAGACCTACTACAGGGCACCTGGCCACCTCTTTTTTGGAAGGTGGCATATCGATCGAAGAAACTCTTTCATCTATGGAGAGTCAGGAATAGAAGGGGTGATTGAGCTGGCACGGCTGGCTAAGATTCCAGTTCAGAGGATGGCTCGGACTTCACCAGGGACAGCCATCACCTCGATGCAACTTGACCGAGCCTATCAGGATCACATTCTCATTCCTTGGAGAAAAGGGGAGCCCGAACGATTCAAAACGGCATGGGATCTTCTCATTGCAGATAAAGGTGGGCTTGTCTTTCAGCCCAAGATAGGAATCTTCGAAAATGTTGCAGAGATTGACTTTGCCTCCATGTATCCCACGATTATGGCCATTCACAATATCTCCCCCGAGACCATACTCTGCCAATGCTGTCAGAATCAAAGGGTTCCTGAAGCAGGCTACACGATCTGTGAGAAGCGGGAAGGGATCGTTCCCAGAACGCTTAAACCCATCTTGGCAAGAAGAACTTGGCTTAAAAAAATGGCCAGGGAATTTGAGTTTGGAGCAAAAAAAGAGGATGTGGAAGATTGTGGAGAGGGGAGGAGAAGTAGAGAAAGAAGAAGAGAAATCTACAACCGCAAGCAGACTGCACTGAAGTGGATGCTTGTCACGTGCTTTGGATATTTAGGTTATAGAAATGCCCGTTTCGGAAGAATCGAAGCCCACGAGGCAGTGACTGCTTTTGGTCGAGAAACGCTCCTCCGAGCCAAGGAAATCTGCGAGGAAGAGGGGTTTGAGCTTCTTCACGCCATTACCGATTCCCTCTGGATTCGCAAGGAAGGGCTGGATGAAGAGGAAGTTCTTCATCTCTGTCGAAAGATCAGTGAGGCCACCGGAGTCATCATGACCTTAGAGGGAATATGTCAGTGGATGGCCTTTCTCCCTTCCAAAGAAAATCCTGAAAGGCCTGTGGCTAATCGCTATTTTGGTCTCTTCAGAAATGGAGAGATGAAAGCAAGGGGATTGGCATTCCGAAGAGGAGATGTGCCTCCCCTGATTCAGAGGGTCCAGATTCGGATGCTTGAAGTTCTGGAAAAGGCAAAAGATTTAAACGATTATCGATCAAAGATCCCCGAGATTTTAGATATTCTTCTGGAATATAGTCTGAAGATAAAGGAGTGTCAGGTCGGTCAAAAGGATTTGGCTATTGGTAAAAGAATTTCTCGGGAGCCCAATGCCTATAAGGTAGATAGCCTTACTGCTCTCGCTGCCCAACAGTTAGAGGATTTTAGAATTCCAATTCATCCAGGAGAGAAGGTCCGATATGTCATCAAGGATGCAGAATCAAAGGATAAAGCAGAACGTGTAAGGCCTTTTCCATTGGTTGGACCAGACGATACCTACGATGTAAAGAAGTATCTGGAGATGTTGTTGAAAGCGACTGAGGAGATCTTGATCCCCTTTGGCTATGGTACAAACGACCTAAAGAAGATTCTCGACGCCCCTCGAGGATTCGGTGTCCTTGGAATCCCCCAAAAGTCATCATGGAAGGATGATCATTCAGTGGGCAAATAAAAGAAGACCTAAAAATCTACTTGACGGAATTTCTCTCTGGGGTTATGAAATAAAAAATTCTTGGAGGCCCTTTTGGTTTCAGAAATTACTCAGTGGGTTATGGACCTGATGAGGGCTCATGGCCAGCTTGCGGTTTTTATTGGGGTGATGGTTGAACAGATTATTGTCCCCATTCCATCCCCATTGATCATCATGGGCGCAGGTGCTCTCCTCATCTTACCTGGGCTTTCTATACCCCAAGCCTTCCTTCAAATTCTTTGGATTATTGTCCTACCCGGCTCCATTGCATCCACCTTGGGTTCCTATATTGGATATACCATCAGTTACTATGGAGGGAAGGCACTGGTCATACGACTCCGTCGTTTTCTGGAGGTAGATTGGGAGCAGATAGAGAGATTGGAACAGCGGTTTCAGGGGAAGAAAGAAGCCTGGAGTATCTTTCTTTCACGAGCCATTCCAGTTTTCCCCATCTCCCTTATTTCTATATTTGCAGGACTTCTCCGAATTCCTATTCGACCTTTTACCTTTTACACTTTTTTAGGTTCCATTGTCCGATGTTTTTTTCTTGGGTTTTTTGGTTGGTGGGTGGGGGCAACCTATGAGAAGGTGGCTACCCATTTAGATTCTATGGAAACCTTTGTATCCATTCTCATCTTGATAGGGATGGTAATTACCTTTGGATACCTTTACTATAAATTTAGAAGATCAAATTGATTCAAAAAATTATGACCTAATCCGAGCGATTCAACGTCCCGGAAGATAGAAGGAATGCTTCAACCTCTTTTAGGATGTCAGTTTTTTTGTTAGGTGAGGCAATACCTTCTCGGTCTTCGTAAAAAACTGTAAGAATCGCTCCATTTAGGTATGAATTAAGATAAGAATGGAAAGGAGAAAAGGCTGATGAGGGTAATGATTGATGAAGAGGCCTGTATCGGGTGTGGAGTCTGCAGTGAGACTTGTCCAGAGGTCTTTGAAATGAACAATGATAAGGCCTCTGTAAAAGTGGATGAAGTTCCAGATGATTTGATGGAATCTTGCCGCGATGCGGTGGAGAGTTGCCCTGTGGAGGCCATCCAGATCGAAGAGTAATTAAAAAAGGGAGGGGGGGTCTCTTTTAGAGACCCCCCCTCCTAAGAAGGTTTAAAAGGTTTAAGTGGAATCCAATTTCATAGAGAGGACTATTCAAAATAGTCTTTAATCTCTTTATACCGGTTAGGGTCCCTTAAGCGTTCAAGGGCCTTTGCCTCAATTTGTCGAATCCTCTCACGACTAAGACCAAACTGTCTACCGATCTCTTCAAGCGTACATTCTCCGTCTTCACCAATGCCAAACCGAAGTCTGAGAATCTTCTCCTCTCTTGGCGAGAGAGTGGAAAGAAGTTTTTCAGTTTGGCGGATAAGGTCTTTTTCAAGTAAGGAGTCGCTTGGGGATAGGCTTTTCTCATCAGGGATCAAGTCCTCCAAGGTACTATCTTCCTCCCCAATGGGCATATCCAGTGAAATAGGCTCTTCAATCAAGTTGAAAATCTTATCCACATCATTGATTGGGATACCGCTGTCTTTAGAAAGTTCTTGAGGGGTAGGTTCGCGTCCCAATTTTTTCACCAAATCCTTAAAGGATTTCATCATTTTCCCTTTAATTTCAAATAAATAATTTGGGATACGAATCGTTCTTGATTTCTCTGCAAAGGCCCGTAAGATGGCCGCCCTAATCCACCAAGAGGCATAGGTGCTAAATTTATACCCTTTGGTATAATCAAATTTGACCATCGCTTGGATGAGACCAAGATTTCCCTCTTGAATCAAATCTAAGAAAGAGAGGCCTCGATTGGCATATCTTTTTGCAATACTGACGACTAGCCTCAAGTTGGCTTGAATCAGTTCGTTCTTTGCTTGTTGAGTCTCCAGTAGAATTTGTTGATATCGATTTAACATTTTCTTATAGAGGAAAGTTTTCTCCTTTATCTGGGAAGGAGTCAATTTTGATTTTTTCCCATTCTTCCCCTTAGGCTTACTTAAAGATTTGGTTCCGTTTTGGCTCCGCTTCCCGTTTTTTGGACCTTTCGGAGGAAAGAGTTGGGCTTTTAAACGATTGGTTTTGGTTTCAAGGATTTTGACTTGGCGTTCTCCTTCTTTAATCTTTTTTGCCAGTTCCACTTCCTTCTCTGGAGTAAGGAGGGAGATCTTTTCAAGACCTTTTAGATATTCCCAGGTGATATCTTGAGGTTGGAAGTAAATCTCTTCTTGAGAAATGGGTTCAATCGGGATATCCCCCTGGTCTTGCGATTCTAATTCTTTCTCTTCTATCTGGAGATCAAGTTCCTCAAGCGGGTCATCCAGTTCTAACTCATTCTCATAATAGGGATTGGGTTGGACTGGAGGAATAGATGGAGATGCTTCTTCTAAAATTGAAAAAGAAGAAAGTTTCTCTAAGGTTAAATCCTCTCTTTTTTTACCATTTGCTCTATTCTGTTTCACTGAAACCCATACTCCTTTCTTTAATTAGAACAAAAAACCCCTTCCATTCTTAGTCTATGGAAAGGGCAAATCAAATTTATATTAATTTAAAACCTAAACCCTCGCCAATTGAATGGTCTCTTTTTTTCGAAACTCTATCTAAAGGTTTAAAATTTTCATCTATTACTAATATATTCAAATTTAATTTCTTTGTCAAGTTTTTTTTATTCAAATATTTTCTTTAAATTTCAATAAGTTATTAATATTTTGATAATAAACCTAAATTCATATAGGATTTATTCTTTAAAATATGGGTTGTATATTTAATTCTTAAAATCACAAAAACAGATGATTTTTAATGAATTTGTGAGTTATTTCTCAAGGATTAAAAAATTCACATTTCCCTTTGGTGATTAATTACATATTTATAAAATCACTTGTTGACTTTGTGAAGTCCTTCTTTTATATAGAACCTATCCTTTTTAGAGAAAGGTTCTTTTATGGGATATGTTGATCTCCATTTACATACCACTGCTTCAGATGGAGTGATGAGACCTTCAGATATCGTAAGGTATGCAAAAATAAAAGGGTTACAGGCTATAGCGATTACTGACCACGATACAATCGAAGGACTTGAGGAAGGATTGAAGGAAGGGGAAAGATTAAACTTTGAAGTTATACCAGGGGTGGAGATTAGTGCAGAATACCCTAAGGGTTCAATGCATATATTAGGTTATTTCCTTGATATTTATAATCCCCTCCTTAACGAAAGGTTGAAATACCTTCAGAAGGTAAGGGCAGAAAGGAATCCAAAGATTGTAGAAAGATTAAACAGCTTAGGGTTGAAATTGGATTATGAAGAAGTGGTTAAGGCCTCTGGCGGAGGCCAGGTAGGGAGACCTCATTTTGCACAAGTCTTAGTAGAGAAAGGGTATGTTAAGAATTTTCAAGAGGCTTTTGAGCGTTTTTTAAAGAAGGGGGCCCCTGCTTATGTAGAGAAATTAAGGTTCACCCCTGGTGAGGCACTTCATTTTATTCATGAAGCAAATGGAGTGGCTGTGCTTGCTCATCCAAATACCCTCAGTATCCATGGATATAATGAGTTAGAGGAATTGATTTTGAAACTTATTGATATGGGACTGAAAGGATTGGAGGTTTATTATCCTGAACACTCGTTCATAGAAGTTGCGCAATACAAAGCCCTTGCGGAAAGGCATAGCCTTCTTATAACTGGAGGAACAGATTTCCATGGGATTGAGGGAAATGATCTGGAAATTGGAATTGGAAGGGGAGATATGAGACTTCCTTATTCCATGGTGGAAGGGCTTAAGGCGATCAGAAATCAATCTTTGAAATCCAGGAGGTAAGGGTGGTCATCCTTTTGCTGTTTATTACTGCGCTTTTGTGGGGAACGACTCCAATTATTGAAAAGATCGGTTTAACCAGGGTAGATCCCTTGATTGGAAATACGATCCGGAGTTCAATCGTCACGGCAGGCCTTTTATTGCTTACTTTATTTTTAGGAAAAGGAAAGGAATTGTTCCAAGTAGATGGGAGAAGCCTTTTTCTTTTTGGGACAAGTGGGATAATGGCAGGTCTTTTTGGGATGTGGACCTACTATACGGTTCTTAAAATGGAGGCAACCTCTAAAATTGTTCCTATTGCAGCCTGTTATCCATTGGTAACCGCCCTGCTCAGTATATTGATTCTTAAAGAGGGAGTGACCCTTTCGCGAATCATTGGGACTGCCTTGATCGTTTCAGGAATCTGGCTGGTAAAATAAAAGTAGAACGTAGAGAGTGGAAAGCGGGAAAAGGATAGTTTCAGAATTCGAGGTTCGCGTACTCCTTCTTTAATTCTCAATGATTAAATTTAAAAGGAGATAAAATGAAGAAGAGAGGGAAAACCAATCGGTTGAAAGCATCACTGAAGAGAAAGAATGTGAAAAGGTCTTTAAGGAAATCCAAAGGCGAGAGGAAATATCCCTCTTAACCAGGATAGAGAATAACCTGACCTATGGCCGTAACCCTTAATTGGCTATAAGCCTGTCATGATTCCATTGGAATTCCCCCGGCTCATTTTTTCAGACCCTGAAGGAAATATTTTTGATCACCCCACTCTGAAACTATCTGGTCGCTCTGGAGACCGTTTCACCCTTCCCCTTTCGTCTGAATTCGTGCCTTTACCTAAATGGAGTCAACTTTTTACTTTACCGGGTAGGATTCCAATTGGATGGGATGATGTGAAAGAGGCTTTTGTTCCTTTAGAAAAGGTTAAGATCGGTAAAAGGGAGAGGGAGTGTATTGCTGTCTCCGCTTTTCTTCCACCAGGATATGTCCGGACATTCCTTCCTGCTACAAGACGTAAGCCAAAGGCTCCCACCCTTCCATTGTGGGCATATAGTGCTGTGGGTTGGGGAGGTGGGAAGTTTTGGGCTACAGGCGTTTACATTGATCCAAATCCCCATTGGGATCCAAAGTATTTTAGAAACAATAGCCTTTTGCGAAGAAAGGTCCACAGGGCCCTCCATAAAAAACCCGGCAATCGCCTTCTTCACCAACTTTCAAAATGCGCATTAGAATATCATTGTTTTGCCGCTAAAAATCTTTTTTTTCAAAGATGGGAATGTCCCTTACCTACCTCCCCTTCCTGCAATGCGGAGTGCCTCGGGTGCATTTCGCTTCAACCCTCTGAATGCTGTCCTGCCTCAATGGAAAGAATTAGGTTTGTGCCAACCGTAGATGAAGTTGTAGAGATCGCTTTGCCTCATTTAGAAGAAGCAGAGGATGCCATTGTCAGTTTTGGACAAGGATGCGAAGGGGAACCTCTTATGGAGTGGAGGCTTCTCGAAAGATCGATTCGTATCCTGAGGGAAAAGACCGACCGGGGGACAATTAACCTCAACACCAATGGTAGTTTCCCAGATCGTGTGGCAAAGATTTGTGATGCGGGACTCGATAGCCTTCGAGTCACCCTCAATAGCCCCACTGCAACCTACTACAATCTTTACCACAAACCTAAAGGGTATACCTTTAGGGAAGTAGTGGATTCTCTACTCATTGCCAAGAAAAAAGGAATCTACACTTCCATCAACCTTCTTGTTTTCCCTGGGGTTACAGACCGAGAGAGTGAGATTGAAGGGTTGATAAAGTTAATTAAAGAGACCCACCTTGACCTCATTCAGATGAGAAACCTCAATATCGATCCTGATCTCTATCTTGAAACCATGGGAAAAGGCGACGGGGTAGGGATTTCTAAGATGATTGATATTTTGAAGAAGGAATTCCCTTCACTTCAACTGGGTTATTTCAACCGAACCAAAGAGAATTTTTACCGATAACGTTTGATTGTGGATTTCAGAACCTAAAACTATTTTCTTTAGGTTTTTTCAGCAATCAGACTGGCGACTGCCTTTCTTCTTCCACCCTCCTTGAAGATCCCTTCACGGTAGAATAGAATCCGGAGACCTTTGAAAAGTCGAAGGAGTTCATTGGGCTTCAAAAAATATTGTACCTGTTTGGGACCATCGGTACCGAGGTCTCTCTGGTCAAGGAGGTAGGTTTCAAAAATCACTCTACCACCTTTTTTGAGCCCCTTTTTTATCTTTGGGATAAGACTTCTTCTAAGGAAGTAGAAATTGGCAATGAGATCATACTTCTCTTCTTCAATATGATAGGTGTTTAGGTCGGCCAAGATAGGATTGATTTTTACTCCTCTTTCTCTGGCTAATTTTTGGGCTTTCTTTAAGCCGACTCGGGAGATATCCACTGCATCAACCTCAAACCCTTGCTGTGCTAAAAAGACCGCATTTCTCCCCTCCCCCGAAGCAATATCAAGGGCTTTTCCTTTTGGAAGAAGGTGAATATATCTTTTTAAAAAGGGATTCGGTTCTTTTCCAAATGCAAATTTCTTTCCTTTAAATCTGCTATCCCATCTTTTTGAATCAGATTCCATTCCGTGCCTCCGTTTTAAAATACAATTTCATTTTTATAGAGTCAATGGTAAGTCCTAAAGAGAGGATTTGCTTTTTTAAGACATTTCTTTTAAGTTGATTTTTAAGGAGGTCTGCAATGAATCTAAGAAGGGAAGGGATTGGAGACTTATACCATCAGGAAACGAAATATCGAAGGGAGACAATGCCACGGGGAGGATTTCAATGGGTACGTCAACCTTCTCCCTATAAAGAGTTTCCCTATGTCTTACAACATTTTCCCCTTCACCCTCCTATGGAGAAGGGTGGAAAACCCGTTTGGGAGGTTATGGCCAAAAGACGGTCGATTAGAGAATTTTCCAATGAGCCAATCACTTTCTTAGAACTCTCCCAACTGATCTGGGCCACCCAAGGGATTACCACAAGAGAATGGGGAATTGAATTCAGGGCAACTCCTTCCGCAGGTGCACTCTATCCAATTGAAACCTATATTATAGCCAACCGAGTTGAAGCGATCCCCGCTGGTCTTTACCACTATCATCCTAAGAAAGCTCAGATGATCCTTTTGAAGGAGGGATTTATAGGGTCTGACCTTCAATACGCAGCGATGGGGCAGGAGATGCTTGAGGGAGCAGCCTGCGTCTTTATTTGGACTGCAATAGTGGACCGATCCAAGTGGAAATATCGGGAGAGGGCCTATCGTTATATCTATATGGATGTGGGGCATATTGGTCAAAGCCTTTATTTAGCCGCTACAGCCTTAAACCTTGGCTGTTGCACTGTGGGGGCCTTCTTTGACGATGAGATAGACCGAATTCTTGGCATTGACGGAAGAGAAGAGATCTCGGTTTACTTGGGAGCCATTGGTAGGATAGCACAAGACATTTAATTTTATCTTCTCAGGTCTCACAAAAAAGGAAGAAAGATTGTCGGAATCACTTTTATGAGTTAAAATAATTTTAAAATATTTAAACGGGGGCAAAAGAGGTGGTTAAAAAGAAAATTTTCTTATTCATTTTTCTTCCCATTTTCCTCTTTGGGTGTGCAGGGATTCCCGTTCGAGAGGCGGTTAAAATTGATCTTACCCTTCCCGTAGGGAAGATGGAAGGAGATCAGTTTATAGGGATACGGTATCCATTTAGAATCTCCGTTCCATCCCATTGGAAAGTGACCACTGAGATACCAAATTTTATGGAAGAATTAGGATATGGCAAGGAAGGGTTAGAAGAATCAGAAGTGTTTATCTTTAACCCTTTGACTCAATCCTGCATTCAAATTGATTTCACACCAGCAGGCCGATATTCAAAATTTAGCCAGAGTTTTATTGAAAGACTAACTACCCTCGCTACAGGAAGCTTTAAGGAAGAATTGGAAGAAGATTATGGGAAGGGGATTGAGGTTGAAATCGGTCCCACCGAACCCCTTTCTCTTCGAGGGGTACAATTCGCTGCGAGAAAACATGCCCGGTATACATTGAAAGGCACCCTACGAGAACAGGGATGGATCTATGGTTTTTCAGAACCCTATCAGCTGTTCATCCTCTATATGATCCTGGAAAAAGAAGGGGCCAATGACCGTGAGGATATAAAGAAGATCTTAAGTTCTTTTGAGGTCACATTGAAAAAATAGTGGTTTATATTCTGACCATTTCATTTTCTGATCCCATCAACCCCTGGGTTTGATGGGATTTTTTCTGAAACCATAGATTTTTAGAAAATCATTCTTTGTCTTAAAATAACGTTAAATCGCAATTTACGAAAAACGGTTGCAGATTCTCTCAGGAGGGAGGACGATAATGGAGATTGTGGAACTGAAGAAAGGGATTTATTGGGTCGGAGCCATTGATTGGAATGTGAGAGATTTTCACGGATATTCAACCTCTTTGGGAACTACCTATAACGCCTATTTGATCTTGGATGAGAAGAATGTTTTGGTGGATACGGTGAAGGCTCCTTTTTACTCTGAGATGTTAAGACGCATTTCAGAAATTATTGATCCCTCCAAGATTAGCGTAATCGTCTCAAATCATGTGGAAATGGACCACTCCAGTTCTCTCCCACTGATTGTGGAAAGAATTGGAGATCCGCTTGTCATCACTTCAGAAAGAGGGCAGAAAGGTCTGGAGAAACATTACAAGAGGCCAATGAATTTTAAAGTGGTAAAGACAGGGGATACCTTCTCCATTGGCAAAAGAACCCTCACCTTTGTAGAGGCCCCCATGCTTCACTGGCCGGATAGTATGTTTACCTATGTGAATGAAG
>CAZFDM010000038.1:0-1882 GCA_964517975.1 uncultured Syntrophaceae bacterium | reverse complement strand
GAATATCTTCAATGGTCGAAGACTAACAAAAAGCCCGGAACCTTTATCCGTGAAATTTCGACGATGCGGAGATTAAACAAGATATTTGAAAATCATATATTACAACAGTTGACGACATGGCAAATTGAGAAATGGAAAGCGAAAAGAAAAGAGGAGGTCAAACCAGCAACTGTAAATCGTGAGCTTTCACTTCTCAAACATATGTTTTCGAAGGCCATCGAATGGGGTAAGGTCAAAGAAAATCCTGCTAAAAAAGTTAAACTTTTGAAAGGCGAAGTCAAAAGGATCAGGTTCTTAATGCCTGATGAGATTTCAAGACTTCTTTCTAATTGTCCGGATCATTTAAAACCTATCGTTACGGTTGCTCTCCATACCGGCATGAGACGGGGAGAGCTTCTTAACTTACAATGGGACCAGGTGAATTTTGATCAGGGGATTATTTCCATCCTCGATACGAAGAACCATGAAAGACGGGATATCCCCATGAATGAGACGGTAAAGGCTACTTTAAAAGCAATGGAGAGAAAAAGTCCTTATGTCTTCTGTAATGGAGATGGTAGGAACTTCAGCACGGTGAGACGATCCTTTGAAACAGCATTAAAGAAGTCTGGTATTAACGATTTTAGATTTCATGACCTCCGTCATACCTTTGCTTCAAACCTTGTGATGGAGGGTGTGGATATTATGACGGTTAAGGAGCTTATGGGACATAAAGATTTAACCATGACCCTTCGTTATGCTCATCTGGCTCCGAACCATAAGATGAAGGCAGTCAATATCTTAGACAGCATTATGTCACAAAATCCCCCACATTCCGTGATGCCTAAAAAAGTCATTTCGCTAAGTTATTGAAATCATTGGCGCCCCTGGCGTGACTCGAACACGCGGCACACGGATTAGGAATCCGTTGCTCTATCCACCTGAGCTACAGGGGCAACGGTGCTCACTATACAATTTCTCTGGTCTTTGGTCAATATCAAAAGTGATGGGATCAAATGTTATCTCATTGCTTACAAACAATCCCGTGGAGTTCATTTAGAATAGTATCGGGAGCAATGGGTTCCCAGTCCGGGGTTTGGAAAACCCTTGGGGGTGAAGGAACCTCTTCCCCTTTTTCTTCTGAAACGTGTGACAATAATAATAAGCGGATTTCTCTCTCTTTGCATCGAATCTCCCAAAACCCTACGGCTTCCTGAAGATCTTTAAGGCCCTCCTGTTCTTTAAATGTCACGGAATAGACTACTTTCAGCCATACTCCAATGGTCTGTTCTGATGAGATGACCATATTTTCTGCATCGTAAAAAAATTCTCCTTTCTCATTTTTCTGTAAAAATTTCCAATCTGCACCAAAGGTGGGTGAATTTATAAAAATTGGGATGCCCATTGAAATCAAAATCGCTAATATTCTTTTTATTATCCCCTTTCTTACTTGATCTCTCATACCCTTTTTAATTACCCTATATCATCCCATTATGTCAATTCACACCATAAAAAGAAGAATTCTCACCATCGGTTTAAGAAAATTTGTAGGGGAAGGGATTTCCCCTTCCCTAAATAAAGATTTTGAGTAGAGTAAGGGATTGCCCCTTAGCAATATTCGGTAAGCCACAAGGGCTTTCCCTACAAAAAACAACCTATAAAGGGTTTCGCTAAAAATTTTTTAAAACGATAGTGAGCAAATTAAAATGATAAAGCCCCGCATCTTACCCTCTTATATAAAAAAGAATTTTTCAGGGGGCTCGTAATCCCTCACTGAAGCGGGGAATATATATTGTCCCGAGAAGGATGCCTCCGAAAATCTTAGAACGCGGATCAAATTGATATCTCTTTGGGTAGGGCTAACAGTGATGATAATAATGGGGTTATTAAGAGTGATAGGGTA
>CAZFDM010000037.1:0-25545 GCA_964517975.1 uncultured Syntrophaceae bacterium | reverse complement strand
CTCTGTGAAGTGGAAAAGGATTAAATAGGTTGACACTCTTTTTTGTTCTGATAGAATGAATTTAATTCCTTAATGAAAGGGGGCTGTTTTGAAAATTTTAGATCTTCTAAAAGGCGGGCAGGGGGGAAAGGGAGGGACCGAACCTCCAACTCAGATTGAGACAAGGACCTATGATGAACTGATGGACGAACTGGTCCAATGGAATATTGATCACACCGACATTCTAACGGTGTTGAGGAGGGAGGTGGAGTCAAAACGACTTGAATCCTGGTCGGATGCCTTAGAAAAAGGGATTAGAAAAAATCTTTCCCCTCCATTTGGAAAGAAGGAAGATAGTCCACTTTTTCCCGTCTTTGTCGACCTATATCGATTCGTTAAAAATTTGAGGGTAAGATTACTTACGAACCCAACGATGAAGAATGTGAAGCCAATGCAACGATCCGATTCTATCTCCGTTTGCATTATCTGTGGGATAAGGGCCTTACAAAAAGAGATGGGAGCGAGAAGGTTGATCGACACCCTTCAGTGGATGATGTTGGAAAGATATTTGGGGTGAAAGGGTTAACGCCTCGGGGTTGACTTTTTGGGATGGTCTTATAAAATAGGTTTTAAAAAGGGCGCTTAGTTCAGGGGGAGAACGCCTGCTTCACACGCAGGAGGTCACTGGTTCAAATCCAGTAGCGCCCACCATATTTGTAGGGCAATTTATGAATTGCCCCTACTGGCGAAAGCGAAGCGATTATGTCAGGACATTCAAAGTGGAGCACGATTAAGCGAAAGAAGGGGGCGGCAGACGCTAAGCGGGGAAAACTTTTCACCAAAATCATTAAAGAGATTATGGTGGCAGCCCGTTTAGGAGGAGGGGATATCAACGCCAACCCCAGGCTACGCACCGCTGTAAATCTGGCCAAGGCCGAAAACATGCCCAAAGAGAATATTGAGAGGGCCATCAAGAAAGGGACCGGGGAACTCGAAGGGGTCAATTATGAAGAATTGGTCTATGAAGGTTATGGTCCTGGAGGGGTGGCCATGATGTTGGAGGTGATGACGGATAACAAGAACCGAACGGTTGCAGATGTGAGACACATCTTTTCCAAACATAATGGAAGCCTTGGAGAATCAGGTTGTGTCTCTTGGATGTTTGAAAAAAAGGGTTTGATCCTGATTGACAAGAGTCATGCGGATGAAGATCGGTTGATTGAAGTGGCATTGGATGCAGGTGCACTCGATGTGAAGGATGCTGGAAAAGATTTTGAAGTGACGACCTCGCCTCCAAATTTCGAAGCAGTGAAAAAGGCTCTCGAAGAAGCAGGGTTTAAGTTGAACTATGCAGAGGTGACCATGGTCCCTCAATCCACCGTCAAACTGACTGGAAAAGAGGCGGAGCAGATGTTGAAACTGATGGAGGGTCTGGAAGATTCAGACGATGTTCAGAAGGTTTATGCCAATTTTGATATCGCCGATGAAGAGATGGAAAAACTCAGTGCCTAAAAAATTAAGCCTTCCATCCAAAAAGCCACCTCAGGTTCATTGGGAAAGGGTGGCTTTTTTTACATCCTGGTTTCTAAAATGAAAGCCATTGGGATTGACCCTGGTTTAGCCATGACAGGCTTTGGGATAGTAGAGACGGTCTCCCGAGGAGGAAAGGCCTGTGACTGGGGAACGATCCGAACAGAAGCCCATCGTCCTGTTGCCTTTCGTTTAAACACCATCTATGACGAATTAAAAAAGCTTCTCGAAAAATGGAATCCCAACCTTCTTGTTATCGAAGAGGTCTTTGTCTTAAAACAGTATCCCAAAGCGGCTATTCGGTTAGGAGAGGTCCGGGGGGTGATCTTCCTGTTGGCCCAGCAGGTAGGAATCCCTATTGTTGAGGTGAAGCCTACAGAGGTGAAGAGTGCGTTGACCGGAAGTGGAAGGGCTCATAAGAGCCAAGTCAAGAGAGCCATACAGAAGATACTCAGGATGGACGAGCCCCTTTCCTCCTCCCATGCAGGAGATGCCCTGGCGTTGGCCTTAACCGGCCTTTCTCGAAATGAAAAGTTTCATTGGTGATAGGGAATAAGGATTTTTCATTCACACCAACCTTATTCACTATCACAGAGTCGATAAGAAGATGATCCGTTACATTGAAGGGAGATTGCTCAAAAAGGAAGAAGATCGGGTGGTAGTCTTTACGAATGGAGTGGGTTATGAGATTTTGCTCCCTACCATTGTGAGGAAGACCTTTAACTCGAAAAAAGCAGGCGAGGATGGAGAGATTGTCAAACTTTACATCTATTATCACCAGACCGAGAGACAACCCAAGCCATTGCTCATCGGATTCAACTATGAACCAGAGAAGGAATTTTTTGAAAAATTTATTACCGTGGAGGATATTGGCCCACCCACTGCAGCAAAGGCCCTCGTCCTCCCCATCCCCAAGATTGCAAAGGCGATTGAGGAGAGGGATTCCAAGGTGCTGGAAAGCCTAAAAGGGATTGGAAAGAGGACTGCGGAGAAGATCATTGCTACCCTTCATGGTAAGGTGGGTAAATTCGCCCTGATGAGGGAGGATCAAATTCCACTGGAGGTGGAGGTAGTGGATTTTAAGAAACAGGTAGAAGAGGTTCTGGTCAAAGACCTTGGCCATAAGTTAAGCGAAGCCCAGAGGTTAGTGAGGGAGGCGATGGCAAGGAACCCAAATATCTCCACCCCTGAAGAGTTATTTGAAGAGGTCTATCGAGGACAAAAGAATACTCCTACAAAGGGGAATGTATGAAAAGACCCAATGAAGGAAAGCCTGAACCTGAGAAGAAATCAGAGGATCTCCTAACAGGAATTGAAGATTATCTTGATCTTAGACCCAGGAAGCTTTCTGAGTATATCGGTCAAAAACAGGTGGTCGAGACGCTGGAGATTGCCATTCAGGCAGCAAAAAAAAGGGGAGAACCTCTGGATCATATTCTTTTTCATTCTCCTCCGGGTTTGGGAAAAACAACTCTTGCCCATATCATTGCCACAGAGATGGGGGTTCAGATCGTCACCTCCTCTGGCCCTGCCATTGAAAAAGGGGGGGATCTCATTAGCATCCTCACCCATCTCGAAAAAGGGGATGTCCTTTTTATTGACGAAGTTCATCGTCTGCCCAAGGTGGTTGAGGAATTTCTCTACCCTGCCATGGAGGATTTTTGCATCGACTTTATTTTTGACAAGGGGGCGCATGCGAGAAGTCACCGCTATCGTTTGGAACGCTTTACCCTCATTGGCGCTACGACAAGGGCAGGGCTTCTCTCTGCTCCACTTCGTGAGAGATTTGGGATTCTGAGGAATTTGGACTTCTACTCCGTCGAGGAACTCTGCCAAGTGGTCAAACGTTCTGCCACGCTTTTGGGAGTGCCCATCGATGAGAAGGGGACAGAGGAGATTGCAAAACGCTCAAGGGGAACTCCGAGGATTTCAAACCGTCTTCTTAAGAGAGTGAGAGACTTTGCTGAGATTCGTGGCCAGGGAAAGATTACAAAGGAGATAGCCGATGAGGCCTTACGTCTGGAAGGGGTGGATGAGATCGGACTAACCAGTCTTGATCGAAGATTCCTTGAGACGATCATCCGATATTATAAAGGTGGCCCTGTTGGGTTGGAGGCTATTGCGGCCACCCTCCAGGAGGAGTCGGATACGTTGGTAGATATGGTGGAACCCTTTCTTCTTAAGATTGGCTTTGTGGCGAGGATGCAGAACGGGAGGAAGGCCACAGAGTTAGCCTATCAACATTTTGGGATCCCTTATTCAGAGGGAGGAAGACAACTCTCCCTCCCCACCCAGAAAAAACGTTAACCCTTATTTCTAAATCAGCAATTTCAGTGATCTCCTTTAAGGAGAGTTTTGAAAAAGTTTGTAAAAAATTGGTGAGACGGAACGTCAAGCCCTTCGAGTGCGAGGACAAATAATTTTACTCACTCACCATCGATTTAAGAAAATTTATAGGGTAACCCTTTATGGGTTTTCGGTAAGGGACAAGCCCTTACCTACAATAGGTATGAGGTCTCTTACAAATTGTTTGACAAAAAGAGACGGTCTATGTAAACATTCTCCTAAAGATGGACAAACCAACCGAGGGTGGGAGTTCGTTATGGAATTGATCGATATTTTTAAGGCTGCTCTTCAGGCCAATGCGTCAGATATCCATATTGTGATCGGAAAACCGCCCATGATCAGAAGACATGGGCAGATCCTTCCACTGTCCCAGTTTCCCGAAATCAGTTCCGAACAGTCAAAGGCACTCATTTACAGTATGCTTTATGAAGATCAGATTCAGCGGTTTGAACAGAATCTTGAACTCGACTCCTCCTATGATATCCCAGGGCTGTGCAGGTTTAGGGTGAACGTCCTTCTTCAAAAAAATGGTGTGGAGGCAGTCCTTAGGGTGATCTCATCAACTATCCCTGACCCCAAAAGCCTTGGGCTATTTGACTCCATTGTTAATCTTACACGATTACCGAGGGGACTTGTTTTGGTCACAGGACCTACGGGATCCGGAAAGACTACAACATTAGCCTGCTTGATTGAAATCATCAATCAGACGAGAAAAGAACATATTTTAACCATAGAGGACCCTATCGAATTTGTCTATGAAAACAAAGGTTGTATTATCCGGCAGAGAGAAGTGGGTACCAACACCCTTTCTTTTAAAGAGGCCCTTCGTCATGGTCTGAGGCAGGATCCTGATGTCATTCTCGTTGGAGAGATGCGTGATCTTGAGACGATCTCTCTTGCCCTCACGGCGGCTGAGACAGGGCATCTCGTTTTTGCAACCCTCCACACCCAAGACGCGCCCCAGACGATCGATAGGGTCATCGATGTCTTTCCAACCCATCAGCAACAGCAAGTTAGGACGCAGTTATCAAACTCCCTTGAGGCTGTCATCTGTCAACAACTTCTACCCCGTGCCGATGGGAAAGGAAGGGTGGCGGCAAGAGAGGTAATGATCGTCACTCCTGCTATTGCCAATTTGATTAGGGAAGGGAAGACCCACATGATCTATAGTGCCATAGAGACAGGAATGAAGTTTGGAATGATCAGCATGGACACGCACCTGGCGATGTTGGTTAAAGAGAGGGTGATTACCTTAGAGGTTGCTTTATCCAAGGCGCAGAATCCTGAACAGGTGAAAATAAGAATTGGGGCTCCTGGTCCTACAGCCACTCCCTCTTCTACAGGGATAAGGAGATAGGATGCAGATTGAAAGACTTCTAAGGGAATTGATTGAACGGGGAGGTTCTGACCTTCATCTTAAGTTTGGTCGGCCTCCCTTGATGAGAATCAAGGGAGAACTTTTACCCACGGAGTTTCCTGCCCTTTCGAGGGATGAGATCAAGGAGATGCTCTCGTCAATGCTTAGTGAGTTTCAATTAAGGAAACTGGAAGGCGAGAGGGAGCTCGATTTTTCATACCTTGTTGAGGGGCTTGCTCGATTCAGAGGAAATATCTTCTATCAAATGGGTCACCTCGGAGCAGTATTCCGGGTGATCCCAACAAGGATCAAGACAGTGGAAGAGCTTAAACTCCCTCCTGTTCTTAATGAGATCGTTGAGAAAAGACAGGGAATCATCCTTGTCACAGGTCCAACAGGCAGTGGGAAATCAACTACCCTGGCAGCCATGATTGGCCGAATTAACGAGATGAGAAATGAGCATATCATCACTATTGAAGATCCTGTGGAATTTGTTCATACGGATAAAAAATGTACCATTAATCAACGGGAGGTGGGTTCTGACACTCGGTCTTTTTCCGAAGCCCTGAGAAGGGCGTTAAGGCAGGATCCAGATATCATCCTGGTTGGAGAAATGAGGGATCCAGAAACAATCTCCATTGCCATGACCGCTGCTGAGACAGGACATCTGGTCTTCAGTACCCTTCACACCAATGATGCCAAGCAGTCCATTGATCGGATCATCGATACCTTCCCACCCGAACAGCAACACCAAGTGAGGATGCAATTGGCGATGACGCTCTATGCAGTGATCTCTCAACGACTGGTCAAAACAGCCGATGGAACTGGGAGGGTTCCTGTCGTAGAGGTCATGATCAATACACCGACCATAAGAAAATTGATCGAGGAGGACAAGACAGGGATGATCGATAAGGTCATGGCGGATTCTTCAGTCCTCTATAAGATGCAGACGATGAACCAGCATCTTTTTCAATTGGTAAAGGAGGGAGTCATTACAAAGGAGGATGCCTTGATCGTCAGCAAGAATCCAAATGACCTCAAAATCATGTTTCAGACCCAGATGTCAATGGAGGGAGAAAAGGTCGGATTAAAATCCACTTCATCCGAGAAACCCTCTATGGGTCAAAGGCCTTCTCCTTTCGGTCATAAACCTGCTGGTGGGGGAGTAAAATGAGAAAAGAAGATTTTAAGAAATTAAGATCCATACCGATCTTTGCCAATATCAGCGAGAAGGCACTCATTTCTCTCTCGAAGGTTTTAAAGGAGGAGAGATGGGGTGAAGGAGAGAGGGTCATCCGTACTGGAGATTCTGCTGATTCCATTTATCTTCTAAAGGAAGGTGAAGTGGAGGTTCGAAAGGTCTTAAGCAGGCAACCCGAAAAATATAAACTTCTTACTATCTTAGAGGAGGGGGATATCTTTGGAGAAATGGCTGTTTTCGGTGAGGAGTATCGTTCGGCCGATGTGGTTGTCAGAAAGGACTCTATACTCTGGAAGATGGACTATAGCGAGCTCTTCCATATCCTGAACAACGATCCCCATAACGGGATTGAGATTTTAAAGGTTATCCTCACCATTCTTACCGCAAGGATCAGGGCATTAAACAATGAATTAGTCACCCTTTATGAATTGAGCAAATTAATCCCAAGTTTGAATGACACAGAGACCCTCACAAAGGCTGTTTTTGATCAGGTCCTGAGCAGTATCGAACCTGCCAAATCAGGACTTCTTGCCATCTGGAATACGTTTAATGAGGAGTTTGATATATATCAATCTACTGAAGAGTTAAAAGACCCTCATCTAAAACAAAACGACCCCATTTCCACATGGATGTTTGAAACCAGATCTCCGATTCTGATAAAGGAGAGCGAACTCGACTTTAGATTCAGCAAAACCTTTTATGCAGGGGCCTCTTTTATAGCCTCTCCAATGCTGCACGAAGACAGACTGCTTGGGTTCATCCTCCTAAGCCACCCCACAAGAAAGAATGCCTTCAACTACAACCACATGATCCTCTTATCAACGGTGTGTACCCAGGTGGCCGCGAGGCTTAATGATATTGAGAGAAAGAAAGAGGAGATCCTTAAACAGCGGCTCGATCAAGGAAGGTTGACAGTCAATATATGAGGGTTATATATCAAGACTTGCTTGGGTAGCCCTCTTTAAAGCATCTTCTGGTTAACCTCAATCTTTGCCTTTTTTCTTAAATCCTTTAGCCAAGTCTGGAAAAATTCTTCTTGCTTCTGATAGATGACTCTTTTTTCAAGGTTCTTCTTAATGGACAGGAATCGATTCGGGTCAGCAGGTTCTAAATCCAACAGACTAAACACAAAGAATCCATCCTTAGTTCGAATCACTTCTTTGGGGATACGATTCTTTTCATTCAGGGAAGGGAGCATTTCCATCGAGTCCTTTGCTGGTCCAATCTTGGGAATCACCGGGGCATTCCGCACAAACGGACCAGTCTCCTCAATTGGAAATCCTTTTTCCTTGCCCAATTCTCTCAGGGATTTGCCCTTTCTCACCTGGTTGAGTAAATCCTCAGCGAGTTGACGAGCCTTCTCCTCTGCCTTGATCTCGACTACCTTTTTTTGAACCTCCTCTTTAACCTCCTCAAACGCAGGGATGCGGGACTCCTTCTTGTCGATCATTTTCAAGAGGTAGAAATTGGGTGGAATGGCCACGACCGTTGAGATTTCTCCCACCTTTAGAGAAAAGACGCTGGAATGAAAACTTGGATTCTTCCCAAACTCCGCCACCTCATCCCCTTCCTTAAAAAATGGAGTGGTTTTGAGCGGAAAGCCTTTTTCTCTTGAGTAATTTTCTAAGTCTCGACTTCTAAAAAGGGAGTAGAAGGCATCCTCTGCCTGACGTGAGGCTTCAGATTTTGCTTTCTCCTTGATTAAGGTTTGACGGATTTGCTCCCTTACTTCTTCAAGGGGTTTCTCTCTTCCTTCTTTTACTTCTTCTGCTTTAAAGATAAAGAATCCTGAAGAACCCCTGACGACTCCACTCACTTCGCCAACTTTTAGGGAGAAAAGGGCTTTTTCAAGTGAATCCTCAATCATTCCCTTCTGGACCCATCCGAGGTCGCCTCCATGGGGAGCATTGGGAGATTCGGAGTATTGCCTTGCCAGAGAGGCAAAGTCCTTCGCCTTTTTGGCCTTTTCCAGGATGGTCTCTGCCTTCTTTCTCTTCTCCTCGACTTGATCAGGAGTTTCTTGGCCTCCTAATTTGATTGAAATCTCTCTTGCCCTCACCTGCTTGGGGGTAAGGAATTGTTCTTTTCGTGAATCGTAGTACCGCTTGATTTCCTCAGTTGAAACCTGGACCCTCCCTTCAAAATCAGAGGGACGAAAGGTGAGATATTGAATCTGTGCAAACGTAGGGACTCTGAACTCCTCCATATGTTTCTGAAAGTAATCTTTCAGTTCAATCTCATTGACCGTGACCGTTCTCTTAAATGATTCTGGTGTAATCCGTATGAAGTTCAGGTTGATCCGTTCATTCTCAAAGAGATAGATTTCAAAGAGTTCCTGGTCAGAGACCTTCCCTCCACTCGATTTGATCAGATTGACTAACTTAGAAAAGAGAATGCTCTCCCTCTGCATCTGTTCAAACTCTTCTGGGGTGAGCCGATTGAGCCGGAGAAACCGTTCATATTGTCGGGAATCAAATTGACCATTCACCTGAAAGGCAGGTGAGTTCTCGATGGCCTCTCTGAGTTCCTCATCCGGGACCGTGAACCCCAACCGTTTCGCCTCCTGGAGAATAAGAATCTTATCGATGAGTTGATCGAGAACTTTCTCCTTCAGTCGCATCTCCTCCAGAATTTTCTCAGAGAAGGAAGGGCCTAAGGCCTCCCGATACTGTCTAATGGCAGATTGATAAAGCTCATTATACTCCCTTACGTCGATGATCTTTCCATCCACCTTGGCCACATAGGAGTGTTTTTCTTCTCTGAGTAGATAAAATCCTCCCCAAGAGATGAAGGTTACGGCGACCAATATCAGAATCCCGCGAAGCATCCACGAACTGGCATGTTCCCTCAATATCCTGAGCACGAATAAACTCCTTTCTTGAACACAAATATTATCTAATCCTTCTTAAAAAGACAAGAGTTGAAGGAACTTTTTGGTTTTTTCACGGAGGGGATTCCTTTGAAGGGAACCCTCTGGGAGGGGATGGATCCACCCTATTCTTTGGAATTATCGTTTAGGAATTTTCTTGATTCATCAAAAGGGATTTGTTAAGATAGGGACATCTTCTTGAATTCTAAAGGAATCAAATGGTATTTGACGCATTATGGGGTCTTTTTTCGATCGATTTAGCCATTGATTTGGGGACGGCCAATACCGTCGTTTATGTGAAGGGGAAGGGGATTGTTTCCTCCGAACCTTCTGTGGTGGCCATTCAAAGGGATTCAAGGGGGGAGAAGCGGATCTTGGCTGTAGGACGTGAGGCCAAGGAGATGTTGGGTCGAACTCCTGGGACCATCTTTGCCATCCGGCCCATGAAGGATGGGGTGATAGCAGATTTTGAAATCACAGGGGAGATGCTTCGTTATTTCATTACTAAGGTTCATAATCGAAAGACCTTGATTCGACCCCGGGTGGTCATCTCTGTTCCTTCTGGTATCACCCCGGTGGAGAAAAGGGCGGTTCGAGAGTCGGCCCAATCTGCCGGGGCACGGGAGATCTACCTCATCGAAGAACCCATGGCAGCAGCCATTGGGGCGGGCCTCCCTATCACAGAGGCCTCAGGCAACATGATTGTCGATATCGGAGGTGGAACGACAGAGGTGGCAGTTATCTCTCTTTCTGGAATTGTCACTAGCCAATCCATTCGGGTGGCTGGGGATAAGATGGATGAGGCCATCGTCCAGTATGTCAAAAGAAAGTACAACCTTTTGATCGGCGAAAGAACGGCTGAACTGATCAAGATCAATATCGGGACCGCCTACCCTGAGGAGAATCCCCAGACCATTGAGGTCAAAGGAAGGGATTTGGTGACAGGGATTCCAAAGACCCTTGAGATTAATAGCGAGGAGGTTCGAGAGGCATTGGCTGAATCGATTAATATGATTATCGATACGGTTCGGATCACTCTGGAAGGGACTCCCCCTGAACTGGCAGCGGATATCGTGGACAAAGGAATCGTCCTGGTAGGCGGAGGAGCCCTTTTGAAGAACCTCGATGTCCTACTCCGGGAGGTAACCAGTCTTCCCATTACCATAGTGGATGATCCTCTCTCTGCCATTGTCTTGGGTGCAGGGAAGGTTCTTGATGACGAAACCTTACTCCATACCGTTACGGTCCAATACTGAAACTCCATGAGGATTAGGAATCTCTTCCTTTATCGAAGGTATTCCATCCTAACTTTCATCATTCTCCTTTTGATTTTTGCTCTGATCCTCACGTCACTCAGGGTGAGGCAGAAAAGAGGAGTCGATTTTTTTGACGCCCTTCTGATGGAACTCTGCTCCCCCTTCCAGAAAGCCACAACCTTGGTCATCAAGACGGTTCATGGAGTCTTCCAACAATACATTTTTTTAGTTGGACTTCAGAGGGAGAATTTGAAACTTAAGCAGAAGGTAGCGGAACTTGAAAGGGAGAACAATCGTCTGAGAGAAGAGGTATTGGCCAGTGGACGGCTTCAGTCACTTCTTCAGTTTCGGGATAAAAATTTTCCTTCTTCTATTACCGCACAGGTGATAGGGAAAGACCCCTCTTCATGGTTTAAGAGCATCACCCTCAACAGGGGCGAGAGGGATGGTGTGAAGAAAGGAATGGCGGTGATAGCTCCCCAAGGGGTTATCGGGCAAATCTTAAAGACTTCTCCCAATTATTCAACCGTCCTCCTCATCACCGATTATAATAGCGCCATTGATGCCATCACTCAGAGGACAAGGGCAAAGGCAATCGTGGAGGGATTGGGCGAAAATCAATGCCTGCTGAAATACCTACGACGAAGCGAGGAGGTCAGGGTAGGGGATAAAGTGATCACCTCTGGATTGACCGGAAGTTTCCCAAAGGGTTTGATGATTGGGGAGATTAAGAAAGTAGAAAAATCAGGGGAGGGAGTTTTTCAATATGCGGAATTGGTCCCCAGTGCGGATTTAACCAAATTGGAAGAGGTGCTCATCATCATGGAATCGCCCCCTCCTCCCCCAGAGGAAGGGAGGAAGAAGAAAAGAGCGAAAGGAATGACCCAGAAAGCAGAATGAAAAAGATCCTTCTCCCCCTTAGTGTCGGAATTCTCTTTGTTACCCTGCAAAGTACTCTCCTCTCCTCACCCATTCTCCAAAGGATCAGACCCGACATCGTCTTGATCCTGATCGTGATCTATGCTCTTTCTCTCTCTCCAATCTTGGGGAGTATTCTTTCTCTCTTTTTGGGGTATCTGATGGATCTCTTCTCTGGAAATACATTCGGGCTTTTCACCCTTTCAAGGCCAATGGTTTTTTATATGGCCAAGATCATTAAAGACCGATTCTTTCTGGAAAATTTCCAATCCATGTTTTTCTTTACCTTCTCCATTGGATTGATCGAGGGGCTTCTCCTTCTGATTTTTCTAAGAGCACTCAATCCAGGTCCCCACAGCCACCTCTATCCTCTCTTTTATACCTGTTTACTTCCTCAGTCTTTTTTTACCGGAGTCCTCGCCCTCATTCTAATCCCTCTTTTTCATAAAAGACTATTTCTATCCTACCAGCAGGGAAGGGGTTGAAAGGAGGGGAGAGCCATGATGGAATTAAATACTCAGAGGATGGAGGAATTCAAAGAGAGATATAGATATTTTGTGGCCTTTGTAGCGGTTTCCTTTTTTCTACTCTTGATCTGGCTTTGGTCCCTACAGGTACTCAAGGGAAGCGAATATCGCAGGTTGTCAGAGAATAATCGAATTCGAATTCGAGAAAACCCTGCTGATCGGGGAATGCTTCTTGATCGAAAAGGCCGAATCCTTGCAGCCAACAGGCCTTCCTTTGAGGCCTATGTCGTTTCAGAAGACCTGAAATCCAGTCCAGAGGCCCTCACAAAAATTGGAGAGATCCTTAACGTTCCTGTGGAGACATTGAGGGAAAGGGTTCAGAATCAAAAGAGGCGTACCCCTTTTAGACCGGTGAAGATAAAGTCAGATATCGATTGGAATGAACTGGCCAAACTCGAATTCAACCGAGTCCATCTCCCAGGTCTCATCGTCGATGTGAGACCCCGGCGTTCCTATCCCTACGGGACGTTGGCCTCCCACCTCATTGGATATCTTGGTGAGGTGGATGAGAATGATTTGAGACACTCAAAGAATGGCTCCTACCGAATGGGTTCGCAGATTGGAAAATATGGAGTGGAATGTCGGTGGGAAAATGATCTCAAAGGGGTGGATGGGGGTCGTCAGGTTGAAGTGGATGCATGGGGGAGGGAGATCAAACCTTTAAAAAGCATTAAACCCTTTCCGGGAAATAATGTCATTCTAACCATTGACCTTGATCTTCAAAAGGTTGCTGAAGAGGCTTTCCAAGGAAAAATGGGGGGATTGGTTGCCATGGACCTCAAAACAGGTCGAATCCTGGCCATGGTGAGCAAACCTGACTTCGATCCAGACCTCTTTGCAAGAACCATCACTCCAGAGGAATGGAGAGATCTTACGGAGAATCCCCACCATCCTCTTCAGAACAGGGTTCTGCAGGGTCAATACCCTCCAGGCTCAGTTTTTAAAATCGTCACAGCCATCGCAGCTCTTGAATCAGGAATCATCACTCCCAACACTCAATTCACCTGCAGTGGCCTTTTCCCTTACGGGAATCGGGATTTCCGATGTTGGAAAGAAGGTGGACATGGAGCAGTGAGCCTCCACCGGGCCATTGTTGAATCGTGTGATATCTTTTTTTATCAAGTCGGCCTAAAAGTGGGGGTAGACAGGATTGCCCATTATGCCAATGAACTGGGTCTGGGGAGATTGACAGGAATCTTCTTACCCCATGAAAAACCAGGAACTGTGCCTTCCTCTTCCTGGAAAAAGAAACGGTTGGGAGCACCCTGGTATAGTGGAGAAACCCTTTCGTTTGCGGTGGGTCAAGGATATCTTAATACGACACCCCTTCAACTTCTGATGCTCATTTCCATTGTTGCTAATGGAGGGAGGATTCTACTTCCTCAAGTTGTGGAGAGGGTGGAGAATATTTATGGGGATGTTTTAAAGGAATACCCTCCGGTTGAGATAGGAAGGGCGAACATTTCTGAGAAGACCTTCCAGATAGTTCAGGAGGCCCTCTTAGGAGTGGTCAATGAACCTAAGGGGACGGGATGGGCCTGCCACTTAAAGACTATTAAAGTCGCAGGGAAGACAGGGACTGCACAGGTGATCAAATTGCCTCCTAATTTTAAAAGAGGGGATATGAGTCGTCTTCCCCCTAAGTTCAGAGACCATGGATGGTTTGTGGCCTATGCTCCCTATGAAGATCCACAGATTGCAATCGCCGTCCTTGTTGAACATGGCGGATTTGGGGCAGTGGCAGCTGCTCCCATTGCCAAAAAGGTGATGGAGAGGTTTTTCAATCTCGAGCCCTCTTCCGCCCCAAAGGGGGTGGAAGATTCCGTAGGGAATGCCTATGATGATTGATCGACGTCTCCTGGTACATTTCGATTGGACCTTACTGGGAATAACCCTTCTGATTGCAACCATCGGTCTCATCAACCTCTATAGCACCACCTCGGGGATGGAGACCTCTGGCCTCCCTTTCTATCTTAAGCAGATGACCTGGCTTCTCATTGGTTTAATCGTCATGATCCTGATCACCTTGATCGACTATCGGACCTACTCGGACTTTGCTTACGGGATTTACTTTATCACCTTCCTCTTATTGTTGGCCGTAATGGCCTATGGGATCATCACTTCGGGGGCTCAACGATGGGTTAGGATCGGTCCAATTTCTTTTCAGCCCTCAGAATTTATAAAAATTTCCTTAATCATTGCCTTGGCAAAATTTTTTAAACGGCCTGCCGGTCGGGAAGGATATTCCCTCAAACAACTCTTCATCCCATTTCTCCTTCTCATCGTCCCCATGATGCTCATTCTCAAACAACCTGATTTAGGGACAGCCGTGATCCTTCTTTTGATCTTCTTCTCGGTTTTACTCTTTGTTAAGGTTCGGTGGTCCTCTTTGTTGATGATTGTTGTAGGAGGAGCGAGCATCGTTCCCCTTCTTTGGAGATTTCTCAAAGAATATCAGAAAAAGAGGATTCTTACCTTCTTCAATCCTGAAATGGACCCCTTAGGGGCGGGTTATCATCTCATTCAATCGAAGATTGCAATAGGTTCCGGAGGGATTCTTGGAAAGGGTTTTATGAAAGGAACCCAATCCAAACTCGGATTTCTTCCTGAGCAACAGACCGATTTCATCTTTTCCGCCTTAGGAGAGGAGTGGGGATTAATCGGTTGCTTCCTCTTGCTGGCACTCTATTTTATCTTGATCCTCTGGGGTCTTCGTATCGCCGTCCAATCCAAGGATCGGTTTAGTGCGATTCTCTCATTTGGAGTGGTCGCCATGCTCTTTTGGCATATCTTCATTAATATCGGAATGGTTTTAGGAATGATGCCTGTGGTTGGAATTCCTCTTCCCCTGCTCAGTTACGGCGGCTCATTTATGGTTTCCACGTTAATCGGAATAGGCCTCCTACTCAATGTGAGTATGCGAAGATTTCTCTTTTAAAAGAAAGAAGGGTTAAGGATTCAAGGAGTCAAGTGGAGGCATTTAAAAAATACTAAATTTAAAATTTCGTCGTAGTCCCTTGACTCCATGAATCCATAAACCTTGATTAGAAGGGAACGTCCTCATCAGATCCCGGAGGGATATCCTGATCGACCTCAAATTCTTTTTCCATTTCGGGTACCTCTGGAACTGCTCCGGGGGCTCCCAACATCTGCATTCGGGTAGCAATGATTTCAGTGGTCGATCTCTTATTTCCCTCTTTATCTTCCCAGGTACGAGTGCGGATTCGGCCTTCAATATAGACCTGTTTCCCCTTGTTCAAATATTCCCCACAGATTTCAGCCAATCGGCCAAAGGCTACGATTCGATGCCACTCCGTGGTGCTGATCTTCTCTCCCGAGCGGTTCACTCGATTTTCAGTCGTAGCAATTCTGAAATTGGCTACCGTGGTGCCATTGCTGAGATACTTTATTTCGGGATTTGCACCCAAATTACCAATCAGGATAACTTTATTGACCCCGGCCATAAACTCCTCCTTTTTGGTTAACCCCTACAGAATCATCTTCTATAGATTTCACCTTATCATTTCCTTTAGGTCTTTTCAAGAAGATATTTTCCAGTTTTTCTCCTCGTTGACAAATCTTTACTTTTTCGTATAATAGTTTTTACCCTGCGAAACCAGGAAAACCGAAATGAAATATATTTATAAGTCAGAGACTCATTCTATTCCGTCACGACTCTTTTTTATCCCTCTCAAAGATACGGTTATATTCCCTTATGTGGTGGCTCCCCTCTTCTTCCAATCCAGTGAGGCGCTAACGATTTTAAATAAAGTGGTTCTTGAAAATAATCTGATTGGGTGTGTCGGTCAGCGTAACCCTCAGCTTAAATTTCCCCAACCCAAAGACCTCCTTTCTATTGGCACCGTTTGCAAAGTGATCCAATTGGTGAAGTTACCCAATAAAGGGATGAAACTGTTTGTGGAAGGGCTCTCAAGAGTCTTCCTTCAGAATCTGACTCCAGAGGAAAATTATTTCAGGGCGGAAATTAGGGAAGTCCATGAGCCTCAAGAAAAGAACCTTCTTACAGAAGTTCTTGTCCAAAGTATCCGGACGCTATTCAAAATCTCCCTTTCGACTGGAAGACCCCTTTCTGAAGAGATCCTGAACACCCTTGATCGAATTGACCATCCGGGTCGATTGGCAGATCTGATTACCCTGACCCTTCATCTTGGATTAAAAGAACAACAGGAAATCTTTGAAACCGTTGACCCTATCGAGCGATTAAAGAAGGTTTTCCAATACTTCAGCCAGGAGATCCATCCTCTCTCTCTTCGACCCAACGGATTGCTCTCAGCCATAAAGGAGATGAGCAGATCTCATCGAGAACCCTCCTCTCGAATTCACCCAAGGGGACAAAAGGAAATGCCCGAAGAGGATCTTTATTCCGCCGAGATTCATGAGCTCCGAGAGAAAGTTCAATCCGCAGGCATGCCTCCCAAAGTGGAAAAGATCGCCCTTAAAGAAATTTATCGTTTAGAACGAATGAACCCTATTTCTGCTGAATACACGGTTTCCAGAACCTACCTCGATTACCTTATTACCATGCCTTGGAATAAATGGACGGAGGATAATCTTGATCTCAAACGGGCTCAGATGATCCTGAATGAGGATCATTACGATCTCGAAAGGGTAAAGGATCGCATCTTAGAATTTTTAGCCGTCAAAAAATTAAAGGATCCTATGAAGGGCCCTATTCTCTGCTTCGTTGGTCCACCGGGAGTGGGGAAGACTTCTTTGGGTCGCTCGATTGCTCGGGCCTTAGGAAGGAAATTTATTCGGATCTCCCTTGGAGGGGTAAGGGATGAGGCAGAAATAAGAGGACACCGACGAACTTATGTGGGTGCCCTCCCTGGTAGAATCATTCAGGAAATCCGAAGAGCCGAAACCTCTAACCCTGTTTTCATGCTCGATGAAATAGACAAGCTTGGTCAAGACGTTCGGGGGGATCCAGCCTCCGCACTTCTTGAAACCCTTGACCCTGAACAAAATTTTTCATTTAACGATCACTACCTCGATGTCCCCTTTGACCTTTCAAGGGTGCTGTTTATCACCACGGCCAATACCACGACCACCATTCCCCCTGCCTTATTAGACCGAATGGAGGTCATTCCTATCTCAGGATATACTGAGGAGGAGAAAGAAAAGATTGCCTTCCAATTCTTGATCCCTCGGCAGAAGGAAGAGAATGGGCTAAAAGACCATCCTCTTTCCTTCACCCCCGAGGCGGTCAGGAAGATCATTGGGGAATATACCCGCGAAGCAGGGGTCAGGAATTTAGAAAGAGAGATAGCCACCATCTGCCGTAAGATTGCTAAAGGGGTAGCCATGGGGGATTCCGTACAGGAGGTCATCGATGAGAAAACGGTGGCAGATTTCCTGGGATCAAGAAAATTTTTCCGAGAGGTTGCTCAGGCCGAGGATAGAATTGGAGTAGCCACTGGATTGGCCTGGACCGAGAATGGGGGTGATATCCTCTTTATTGAGGCCTCTAAGATGAAAGGGGAAAAGGGGCTTATCCTGACAGGTTCCCTGGGTGAGGTGATGAAGGAGTCCGCTCAGGCTGCACTCTCTTATATTCGCGCCAACGCCTCCTTGCTCCAAATTCCAGAAGATTTCTATCAGGAATGCGACATCCACATCCATATCCCCTCGGGGTCAACCCCTAAGGAAGGACCCTCTGCAGGAATTACCATTGCAACCGCTTTGCTTTCTCTTCTAAAATCGAAACCCATCCCACATGAAATCGCCATGACCGGAGAGTTGACCCTGAGTGGAAGGGTACTGCCAGTGGGAGGGATCAAGGAAAAGATTTTGGCAGCCCGAAGGGCTGGGGTTAAGACAGTAATTCTGCCCAAAGAAAATGAGAAGAACCTCGATGATATCCCCGACTATATCCGACAAGAGTTAAATCTGGTCTTGGTCGATCACATTCAAGAGGTTTTAGATCTCACATTGCCCTTATCATCTTCAAGTCTATGACCTCCTTTAAATCTGGCTTCATCTCTATTCTTGGAAGACCCAATGTTGGAAAATCTACCCTTCTCAATCGGATCATTGGGGAAAAAGTAGCCATTGTCACGGAAAAGCCTCAAACTACCCGAAACCGAATTTTAGGTATAAAGAACGTAGAGGGAGGACAACTCATCTTCCTCGATACCCCCGGTTTCCATGAAGGAAGATCGCTACTAAACCAGCGAATGGTTCGCACAGCCATTGACTCGGGTAGGGATTCTGACGTAGTTCTCTTTCTCATCGAACCCTCTACCCTTCACCTTGAAGAGGATCGGAAGATGGTGAATTCACTTAAAGAGAGCCGGGGTGTTCCCTTCCTGGTGATCAATAAGATCGATCTGGTAAGGAAAGAAATGCTTCTGCCGGTCATCGACCAATATCGATGGCTTCATCCCTTTAGGGAGATTCTTCCCATCTCTGCCATCACAGGCGAAGGAGTGGACCAATTACTTCAAGAAATTTTAAAGGTCCTCCCTGAATCGCCACCCTACTATCCCGAAGATATGTTCACAGACCAGACCGAACGATTCTGGGTATCTGAAATCATCCGGGAGAAGGTCATCCAGCAATCCTATCAGGAGATCCCTTATTGCGTGGCCGTCACCGTTGAAGAATTTAAGGAACAACCTGAAAAAAATCTTGTCCTGATTAAGGCAACGATTCATGTGGAAAGGGATTCTCAAAAAAAGATCATTATTGGAAAGGGTGGCCAAAAACTTAAGAAGATTGGGGAGAAGGCAAGAGAGGAAATTGAGGCCCTTTTGAAGACAAAGGTCTTTCTTGAATTGTGGGTCAACGTGGAGAAAAATTGGACTCAAAACCTTCGGGCTATTCAACGATTAGGCTATTGATCCGTTTTCTAAAATTCTCTCGCTCAAATCTGCTCCATCAAAGGCTTTGACTTTTTTAGGGTTGATGTTATATTAAAAACAAATTTTGAAGGAGATGCAAAAATTTGGTTCGATATCGGGATGAAGATGAAAGGGATAGGATCTCTTGGAGAGAGATCGACCGAAGGAGAGACCGAAGCCCTCATGCTCCTAAAGAACCCCCTCCTGAGCGGAAGAGATCCCGGCAGGCGGAGTGGGTGATGAAGAAGTTTCGAAAGGAGGCGGATAAACTCTTCATGGGGAAGAAGGGAACAAAAAAACATCAAAAGGCCCGGGACGATATTGATCGTTTTTATGGTACTGACCAATTCGAGACAGCGGTTAAATCCTATTTGGACGAATATGGCCTGCCAGAGGACTGGAGTACGCTCTCCCTTCTCTTGGACTATTCTGATTCGGGGAAGGTTCTGGAAGCCCTCCAGGCGATGAGAAACCTTTATGATGCTAGATCTCCGATGGAGAAGCAGGGATTCAAGGCCAAGGTGGATATTCTATCTATGACCGCCAAGGATAGCGAAGTGAGGAGTTTCGCTGAAGAAATCCTAAAGACTTTGTAGGACTACCCTTCTCTAAATCTTAAACGGTTTTCTTTCTCGGGATTTTTTATCAGGTTTGATGCACACGGGTGCTTTCCGCTTTTGTCGTAGGCGTTCAAATCTTTTCTGCTCCCCATATTTTCCGAACCGTCCACCCTTACCCATTTTTCTTACCCCACTCCCCTTTATCAAAAGGAAGGATGAGGATTAATAATTTTTTTGGTTTGAGGCGGAAGAAAGCTGAAGTCTTCGATAGTTTGATGGAACAGCTTTCTGAATATATTTGTCCAGAATTTTTTCCAGTTGGCTTTTATCCCATCCTGCGTAAGCCTCTTTCCTTTCCACAATGAAGGCCGGGTAGGTTCGAATCCGATAGCGGAAGTGTTTATAAATTCCAAGAAGGGATTGAGCGTCAATCAATCTGATGAGGAGCCGATGTTTATAAAGTCGGCTTAACTCTCGAATCCAATCCGAGAGGCGAAGAAACTCCTCTTTTAAATCGGGAGGATACTCGGTCAATTCCTTCTCAAGAATCTTTTGGTCAAGCCCTGATTGGTTAAACAGAATCTCACAATGACGGCAGTGATGAAAGGTGGTCATCACCTTGGTAACAATTTCTAACAAAATCGGCTTCAAAATTTTTCTCCTTATTTTTTAAATTATAACAGGCATCCTCTCACGATTTCAAATCGATGGGGTTGAACTCAAGAATTTTGCTCAATCCGTCTTTGTCATTTGATTTGAAATATCCTAAAAAGTCATTTAAATATAACTGGGTAGGACCCTATTCAAATACTATTTGTTGGAGAGAAGAGAAATGATTCGCCTAAAAAAACATCAGGAATCTGCAATCTTCTACAGTCCACTTAAAGATTTTGAAATTGACTCCCAGCCTATCGAATATCGAGAGGACCCATTGACCGGTTTTACTTCTTTTATACGAACCGGAAGGGCCTTTTGGGCCGGAATCTACAAGACGGATCAGGACCTTTTGGAGAGACTTGTCCAAGAGACAAGGGAAAGATGTTTTTTCTGTCCTGAGAAAGTATCCACATCGACTCCAAAATTCACTGAAGACTTCATCCCCGAAGGGAGGCTTTCAAAGGGAGAGGCAACACTCTTCCCAAACCTCTTTGCCCACAAACAGCATTCTGCCATTGTTGCAATGACCCAGAGTCATTTTCTTAGATTAAATGAATTTGTCCCATCCATTTTTGTCGATGCATTTAAATTGGCAGACCTCTACATTCGAAGGGCCTATGAGGTAAGCGGTACTCCCTATGCAGAAATCGGTGCTAACTACCTCTATCCAAGTGGAGCCAGTATTGTCCATCCCCATCTTCAGGTGATTGTTTCTCATGGCCCTCATTCCCTGATTAAGATTCTTACTGAGAAGGGTAAGGCTTACTATAAAAAATATTCTCGGAACTACTGGGAAGACCTGATCGAGCAGGAGAAGCGTCTGGAAGAAAGGTATCTGAAAAAGATAGGCTCCACAGAATGGTTTACTCCCTTTGCCCCCATCCGGGAAGATGAGGTTAATGCGGTCGTAAGGGGAAAGTCCAATTTCTTGGAGTTTGAAGAAGGCGATTGGGAGTCTCTTGCCCATGGGCTTTCGAGGATTTTAAAGGCATATGATGAAAGGGGGTTTTCCTGCTTTAACTTTGCCATCTATTCGGGCCCGCTTGGAAAGAAGTGTGGGAAATACCTCTGGGCAGGATTAAAGATTATCTCCCGTTCAAGCGTTCAGACCTACCCTTTGAGCGATACTTGGTATTCTTCAAGTATCCTTCTCGATGGGTTTGTTGTGGAACCTCCAGAGGAGATAGCCAAACAGATTCGTCCCTATTTTGAGTAAAACCCTTAGAGCTTATGGAGAGACCTCTGAAAAAGTCCTTTATATATGGAGGGTAAGTTTCAAAACCCTTAGTCTGGGGCATTGATCCTTTTAATTTGCTAATAATCGGTTTAAGAAAATTTGTAGCCAGACCCTTTATGGGTTATCTTTTTTAGGTAAGGGATAAACCCTTACCCTACAATCTTATGGAGAGAATTGGAGAGAAGAAGGACAATGAAAAACCGGAGAAGTAAAAGGGTATCTATCAAGAGGCCCTTTAAAAATCCTACCAAGAGAATTGAAAGTTCAACCCTACGGCTCTTCGTGAATGGTCAGGAGCACATTCTAAGGATTGGAAGACGATCTGATGAAGTGGATCCCTCCCACACATTAGCCTATACCCTCAGAGAGACGCTCGGACTTACAGGAACAAAGATTGGGTGTGATCACGGAGCCTGTGGTGCATGCACCGTTCTGATGGATGGAAAAGCGGTTCTCTCTTGTATGATATTGACCGTTGAGGCGGAGGGGAAGGAGATTACGACCATCGAGGGATTGAGGGATCCAAAGACCGGTCAATTAGATCCACTTCAACAGGCCTTTATTGACCATACCGCCTTTCAATGTGGTTTCTGCACCCCTGGAATCATTATGAGCGCCAAAGCCCTTCTTAACGAGAATCCTTCACCTGAAGAGCAAGAGGTGAAGGAAGCACTTGCAGGAAACTACTGTCGGTGCATCAGCCATTATCACATTCTGGATGCAGTGATGTCTGTGGTCCGAATAGGAGGGAAAAGTGAAGGAAACCCGATATAGATTCATTGGGAGGCCCACGCCCAGAAAGGACGGAGTGTCGATCGTTACAGGTGAGGCAAAGTTCATCCAAGATATTAAACTTCCCCATATGCTACACGGAAAGGTCTTAAGAAGCCCATATCCCCATGCCAACCTGAAAAGAATCGACACCGAGAGGGCCATGAAACTGGAGGGTGTAAAAGCCATCCTCACCTACAAAGACGCACCCGATTGGAAGGGAGGAATGCCCTCGCATGTGCGAGTCCTCGATAGCAAAGTCCGTTTTGTTGGGGATGCAGTGGCTCTGGTAGCGGCAGAGACCGAAGAGATAGCCTTAGAGGCCTTAGACCTCATTGAGGTGGACTATGAGCCACTTCCAGCAGTGTTTGATGTGGAGGAGGCCCTCAAACCCGATGCCCCCCAACTTTATACCCAATTTCCTGGAAATGTGCTTCCAAATGATTGTCCTGGATTTGGACCTAATTCACTTAAAGAGATCGTCATGGGGGATGTCGAAGAGGGATTCAAAGAAGCAGAAATCATTGCTGAAGGAAGTTATCGGTATGAAAATATTCCAAACCCGTTGACTCCCGAACCCCCTGGTGCCATTGCCTTTTGGGAAGGGCCTGACCAGCTGACCATCTGGTCCTCTGCACAAAATCCATACTGGGAGTCAGTGCTTTTATACTTAAGAATGGGAAGAAAGACCCATGTCCGTTATATTGGAACCCAATGTGGTGGAAGTTATGGAACAAGGCTCATGTCATGGCAATTGACGCTCTATGCCACGTTACTGGCTAAGGCAACCCATCGGCCGGTGAAAGTTTGCTATAGCAGGGCAGAACACTTTGTGGCCTATGGATTACGATTGGGATCCCGTATTCATGGAAAGGTCGGAATGAAGAAGGATGGAACCGTCACCGCCATCTCAGGTGAATGGATTATTAACACGGGATACTATTCTCAGATCACCCAGGGACAACTGGCGGTGGGTTGCGGGGAGGTTCAACTGGTGGTGAGGCCTCCTAACTGGAATCTCAAGCCTAAAATTGTCTGTACCAATCGGCCCGCTTCAGGAATTGTGAGGGGTTTTGGAGGGCAGGAGCTGAAGTGTGCCTTTATCCCACTGTTAAGCGAGGCGATGGAGAAGGCCGACCTCGATCCAGTTGATTTCTTTAAGAAAAACTATGTGAAGCCTGGCGATGGCTACTATTGGCGAGACGGGAATTGGTGGGTATGTCGGGGAGTGGATTATACCAAGGCCATAGAAGAAGGGGCAGAGGTGTTTGGCTGGAAAGAGAAGTGGAAGGGATGGCTTAAACCAACCCAAGTCAAGGGCAATAAGAGAATTGGCGTCGGGGTTGGATTGCATGGAAATGCAGATGTGGGAGAGGATGTCTCTGAGGCCTACGTCCGATTGGACCCAAACGGTACTGCTACAATCTATTCCTGTCTTACGGAACACGGAACTGGACAGAGAAGCAGTCTCTGTAAGATGGTTGCCGAGGTATTACAGATTCCCTTTGAAAATGTATCGATGACCCCTCCTGATTCGCTCATTCATCCTTTTGAAATTGGACCTTTTGGCTCCCGTGGAACCTATGCCATAGGGAGCGCCATCATCATGGCTGCGGAAGAAGCCAAGATAAAACTCCTTGAACGATCTGCTCCAAAACTCAAAGTATCTCCAGAAGAGTTAGAGACAGAAGATGGGTGGATCTATGTCCGCGCAAGACCTGAGTTGAGGATTCCCTGGAGAACAGGGATGGGGGTCGATCGAACCCTGCTTGGCTATGGACGTTTCGAACCCGATTATACCCTTCCTAACTTCTTGATGTCATTTGTCGAGGTGGAGGTGGATACAGAGACCGGAAAAGTAGATTTGTTACGGGTGGTAAGCACCACGGACGTTGGTCAGATCATCGATCCACCAAATCTTAAAAATCAACTCTACGGAAGTCTTGGCTCAGCAGGAGTGGATAGCGCCATATTTGAGGAATCGATTTTGGATAGGGGATCAGGCCGTATTCTTAATATTAATCTGATTGATTACAAATGGCGGACCTTTCTTGAACTACCTGTTTTCCAAACCGTGATTTTAGAAACACCCTTCCCTACCCATCGCTTTCGGGCAATTGGAGTTGGGGAAATCTCGACAGCACCTGGCCCCTCAGCCGTGTTGATGGCTGTATCGAATGCCATTGGTAAGAGATTTTATGACTATCCATTAACCCCTGATAAAATTCTTAAGGTGTTGGGTAAGGTGAAAGGAGATCGAGCGTGAAATCCTTCAAACACATCGATGCAAAGTCCATCCATGAGGCCTGTAAGTTATTAAGGAAATATAGAGGGAAAGCAAGGCTGATTGCAGGAGGGACAGACCTGTTGGGTATCCTGAAAGATAGAATTCTTCCCGACTACCCTGAAGCCTTGATCAATATCAAGACCATTCCTAATCTGAACTATATTAAAGAGGATCAAAAGGGATTGAGGATCGGGGCATTAGCCATCCTTGCAGATATCGTCAAATCACCTATGATTCAGGAGAGGTATTCAGTTCTTGCAGAGGCTTCCCGTGAGGTTGCCACAACCCAGATTCGGAATATGGCCACCCTTGGTGGAAATCTTTGCCAGGAGGTGCGTTGTTGGTATTACAGGTATCCCCATCAGATTGGAGGAAGAATCTTCTGTTTAAGAAAGGGAAGCGGACCTTGTTTTGCCCCCTCAGGGGATAACCGGTACCATGCCATCTTTGGAGGAAAGCGATGCTTTGCGGTCTGCCCGTCTGATACTGCGGTGGCATTGACAGCGCTTCAGGGCAAAATAGTCATTACAGGAGAAAAGGGGAAAAAAACAATCCCTGTCGAGGAATTTTTCACTCCCCTGGGCAATGTTCTCGATTCAGGAGAGATGGTAACAGAGATTCAAGTGCCAAAGCCTGATGAAAAAGTCAAACAGATTTTCCTAAAGTTTACATTGAGGAGACCCATTGATTTCGCTATCGTTAGCGTGGCCTCTGTCATCTCTCTTCAAGATGGAATCTGTAAGGAAGCACGTATTGCCCTTGGCGGAGTTGCCCCATCTCCTCTAAGAGCGGTAAATGCTGAGCATTTCATCAAGGGGAAAACCATTACTCCTGAGACAGCCTCCCGCGCCGCTGAGGAAGCCCTGAAGGAAGCAAGACCTCTTAGCCTAAACGCCTACAAAATCGAGCAAACCAAAGCCCTCATCCAGAAAGCCCTCCTGGCCTAAAAAATTACTACCTATCAACCAAACTTTAAAAAGTGAGTGAAGACTTTCCTCACTCCAGAAATAAAGGGCATTCCTGAGATCTCTCAAAAAGTCTGTAAATTTTATAAGTTATGCCAGAAAACCCCAGGCTTTTAAACCTGGGGATGAATGGCATCCTTTCGGAGCGAAGCCAGGTGAAACCTGGCGAAGCGGAGCAAATTCCGATATGATCTGGCCATGGTCAAATATCATACTGGGTCC
>CAZFDM010000036.1:0-10716 GCA_964517975.1 uncultured Syntrophaceae bacterium | reverse complement strand
CTCTCTCTTTCTCAAGGAGAAGAAGTGGATCGTGATCATCTGCTTCAATACTTTGATGAAAATGGATATAGGGTGGTAAGCGTGGTTGAGGAGGCAGGAGAGGTAAGTATTAGAGGTGGAATCATCGATCTCTATACCCCCTTCTATGAAGACCCCTTACGATTGGAATTTATAGGGGATCGATTGGAGTCCATTCGAAGGTTTGAAATAGAAAGCCAGCGTTCTCTTCCCCAAAGTCAGATGTCCCAGGCAATCCTTCTTCCAGCGAGCGATGTTTCAAAAGATTTCTCTCGGACACCCTTGGCAACCCTCCTCGATTATCTGAAAGAGGATGGGGTGGTCTTCGTTAAAGAGGGAGAGGAGGTAGAAAGAGAGGCAGAAGTTTTTTATCGTTTAATCACCGAACGTTATGAAAAAGTTAGCCTAAAAAAGAGAGCCATCCCTCCACCTGAATCGATCTATCTGAGTTCCGAAGAGGTGTCTCAAGCCCTCAAGCGATTCAGAACCATTTTTCTTGAGGAGGGACCAATCGCCCCTGCTCACTGTCAAACCTCCTTTTCTTTTGGGATGGAGAGCAATGAAGATCTTAAACAGGAGAAGAAAACGACTCTCTCGTTCACCCCTCGATCAGAAACGTCTCCTTTTTCCATCATAGTGAAAAGGATTCAAGACTGGCAGGACAAAGGGGTTCGAATCTTGATGGTCTCCCATACCCGACCTCAGGCTGATCGATTGAAGGAGATTCTAAGCCATTATGAGGTCAAAGTGAATTTAGGAAGAGAGGAAGGGTTTCAGGATCCAATGGAGTTTTCTCCTAAGGAGATCCATCTCCTCTATGGCCCGCTTTCTAAGGGATTTAAAAATTTAAACGAAGGATGGATCCTTATCACCGAAGAAGAGATATTTGGGGAAAGGAGAAGGCTCGGTGAAAAGAAGGGCCGAGGTCGAACCTCAGAGATGGAGGGGAAGGCTCTTTCCTCAAGGAGTGAACTTCGGGAGAATGATTTCGTCGTCCATCTTGATTATGGAGTGGGTATTTACAAAGGATTACACCACTTGAAGATCGGTGGGGTATCAAACGACTTCCTCCTGCTTCAATACCTCGAAGGGGATAAACTCTATGTCCCAGTCGACCGGCTTAATCTCATTCAACGCTATATTGGAGGAGATGGGAGACCCCCCAGACTGGACAAGTTAGGGGGTCATACTTGGGAAAGGGCAAAAAAGAAGGCCAAGGCCGCTGTGTCAGAAATGATCAAAGAACTTATTGACCTTTATGCCCAAAGGCAGGTCTTTCAGGGAACGAGTTTTTCCCCTTTGGATCAATTCTATAAAGAGTTTGAGGCTACTTTCGAATATGAGGAGACGCCCGATCAAGCCAAAGCCATTCAAGAAGTGATGGAGGATATGGGGTCCCCTAAACCCATGGACCGCTTGATCTGTGGAGATGTCGGATATGGGAAGACAGAGGTGGCTATTCGGGCAGCCTACCGGGCAGTCATGGATGGAAAGCAGGTGGCCATTCTGGTGCCTACCACGATTCTTGCTCAACAACACCTCCAAACGTTTCGAAATCGTTTTAGGGCCTATCCTATAGTGATTGAAATGCTGAGCCGATTTAAAAGCCCTCGAGAGCAGAAGGAGATTGTTCAAGGATTGAAAGAGGGGAGGGTGGACATTGTGATTGGCACCCATCGACTTCTCCAGAAGGACGTGGGATTTAGAGACCTGGGTCTTGTGGTGATTGATGAAGAGCATCGGTTTGGGGTGATCCATAAAGAGAAATTAAAGCAGATGAGAAGGTTAGTAGACGTAATGACCCTTACGGCCACTCCCATTCCAAGAACCCTCCAGATGGCGATCTCAGGGATTCGGGATCTTAGTCTCATTCAGACCGCTCCAGAGAATCGCCTCGCCATTCGAACATTTATCGTCCGCTATGATGACCAACTGATTCGAGAGGCCATTCAGAGGGAGTTGGAACGAGGGGGTCAAATCTTCTTTGTTCACCATCGGGTACAGAATATCCACGCCATGGCCAACCACCTTAAAAGGCTCGTCCCGGAAGCCTCTCTGGCCATTGCCCATGGTCAAATGAACGAGAGGCAGTTGGAGAAGGTGATGCTTCGTTTTGTCAGGGGGGAATATAATCTCCTTGTCTGCACCAATATCATCGAATCAGGATTGGATATCCCATCCGTCAACACTATTCTCATTAACCATGCCGAACAGTTCGGTTTGGCAGACCTCTATCAACTTCGAGGCCGCGTGGGAAGGGGAAGCCACCAGGCTTATGCCTACCTCCTCATTCCCAGTGAACTCAGCCTCTCCCCGGATGCGTTAAAAAGGTTCCGAGCCATTCAGGAGTTAAGCGAACTGGGGTCCGGATTTAAATTGGCCCTTCATGACTTGGAGATTCGAGGGGCTGGAAATCTTCTTGGCCCCTCCCAATCCGGTCACATCTCATCCATAGGCCTTGAGCTCTATACCCAGATGATGGAAAAGGCGATCAGGGAATTGAAGGGAGAGGAGGTGGTGGAAGAGATTACACCTGAAATCCATTTTCACCTTCCTGCTTTCATTCCCGAATCCTACGTGAAAGACACGGAGGAGCGGCTCAATCTCTACCGAAGGCTCTCCCTCTCACGCTCTGAAGAGGAAGTGGAGATGATGAGGGAGGAGTTTCTGGATCGATTTGGTAAACTCCCCATCGAGGTCGTCCATCTCCTCGAGGTCATCAAGGTAAAACTCATTCTGACCAGGTTGAGGATCAAAAAACTTGAAGAGACTCCCTCTCAATTGGTTCTCACCTTTGATGAAACCACCCGGGTATCTCCTCAGAGAGTGGTCAATCTGATTAACCAAAGTGAGGGGAGATATCGACTTACCCCTGACTCCAAATTGGTGATGGAAGGGTTGGAAAACCTAAAGAAAGATCCCTTTGGAGAAACCAGAAAGTTATTGCAAGCCATGGCTTGATATGATACATTCTTTCCAAAGAATAGGCCTAAATTCCTTATCCAAAAACTACGGGTAAAAAGGAAAGGTGGGAAGAATGGAAAAAAGATACCTGATCTTGATGGTCGTTCTTTCCTTTCCTCTATTCCTATTGGGTTGTGGGGACTCAGGTGAGAAGGAGTTGGGAAAGAATGAGTTAGTGAGGGTCAATAATACCTCAATCACCCTCGAAGAGTTCCATCAGATGTCGGAAAACCAGCCTCTGGAGGGAAAGTTAAGGCTGCTTAGCGAAAAGGGTCAGAGGGATTTCCTTGAAAACTATGTCATCACACGAGAAGTCCTCCACCAAGAAGCCAAGAAGAGAGGGGTGGATAAAGACAGAAGGATTCTGTCAAAAGTTGAAGATTTCAAGAGGGCAATGGTCATCGATGCCCTCCTTGAAGAGGTGCTGAAGGGGAAGGACCAGGTCACAGAGAGCGAGATTGAACAATACTATAAGGAGAATAAGAATCGGTTCACCGAACCCCGGGAGGTAAAAATCCGTCAGATCTTTGTCACCTCAGAGCCCATCTTAAAGGAGGTTTTAAAAAAACTTTCCAGTGGCGAGAGATTTGAGAAGTTAGCTTCGACCTATAATGTCGGACAGTTTCGGGAGGATGGGGGCAATCTCGGCTACATTCGGAGAGGCCAATTGGCCCCTCCCTTTGCTCCAATTGAGGAAGCCGCCTTCTCCTTGAGAGAAAAGGGTGAGATCAGTGAAGTGATCAAGACCTCTTACGGGTACCATATTCTTCGACTCGAGGACAAGATTGGTACTGTCCTGAGGCCTCTTTCTGAGGTCAAAGAAAAAATTCGATTTTTCCTCCAGACGAAAAAACGACAGGATGCCTATCTTGAATATGTGAAAGAGGTGAAGTCCAAAGCAAAAATTGTGATTAATGAAAAACTATGGGCAGAAGAAGGAAAGAAAGAGCAGAAGTCCGAAGAAAAGAAAAAATGAAGAGAGCCCTCTTTCTTCTTCCTTTGACCATTTTCTCCCATTTCCTCTGGGGGTGTGGACAGTTGGGGATTGGGCTCCCCGATCATGTGATCGCCCAGGTCAATGATGAACTGATTACCGTGGAAGAATTTAATCAGGAATTTAAGGATGTGGTCTTAGAATCTGAGAAACATGAAAAGGCAACACTTGAAGATCTAAAAAAAGCCTTTCTCGATCAAATGATCGAACGAAAACTTTTGGCTCAGGAGGCCCGGCGATCAGGGATAAAGATATCCGAGGAGGAATTAACCCAGGCAATTTTTGAGATTAAAAAAGACTATCCAGTCAATGCCTTTGGAGAGAGGTTGGGTCTTAAGGGAATGAGTTTGGAAGACTGGAAAGTCCGTTTAGGGGAGAAACTGTTAGCCGAGAAGTTGATTCGAAACCATCTCAATTATCAAGGAGAGATTGAGGAGAACGAAATCCGCAAATATTATGAAACCCATCTTTCTTTATTTCAGATTCCCCAGAGGGTGAAGGCCCGTCAGATTGTGGTAGCGGATGGAGAAGAGGCTATTCAGATTTTAAAGCGGCTCAAAAAAGGAGAGAGTTTTGAAAAATTGGCCAAGGAAAAATCATTGGGTCCTGAAAGGGTTCAGGGAGGAGAATTAGGTTATTTTCGACAAGGGGAGAGGCCATCTGAATTTGACCCCCTCTTCTCTATGGAGGTGGGCGCAATCAGTGAGGTGATCAAGAGTCCCTACGGATATCACATTTTTAAACTCGAGGAAAAGAGTGATCCCCGAGTGATCACCTTTGAAGAAGCCAGGCCAACCATTATAAAAGAACTCAGAAAGCAAAAAGGTGAGGAGGAATTTCAGAAGTGGCTCAAAGGATTGAAAAGAAGAGCAAAATTAAAGATCAACAAGAAATGGCTAAGGTCCTGAGGGGACAATCCTCCAACGTAAGAAAAGGATTCGCCCTTTTATGGATATTTTCCCTCTTCTTGGGGATGGCCCCTTCATCTCAGGCAGTGGTAGATCGGATTGTGGCCATCGTCAATCAGGAGATCATTACCCTTTCTGAGGTGGATAGGTGGGTGTTCCCTTTCTATAAAGAGATTCAAACTGAGGACCGCTTGGAAAAGCAGGAGAAGTTACTTGAGGCCCGTCGTAAGATTCTCGATCAAATCATTGAGGAGAAGCTGATCGACCAAGAGGTGAGAAAGATAGGGTTTAAAGCCACCCCCAAGGAAGTAGAGGCTACCATTGAAGTCATTAAGAAGAGTAACAATGCAACCCAGGAGGATTTAGAAAAGGCCTTGGCCAGAGATGGTATTACTTTTGAGACCTTCAAAAAGGAGATTGAAAAGAGAATCCTCCGGATGAGGTTTATCAGTGTGATGATAAAAGTGGACTCGAATGTTGGGGATAAAGAGCTTTTGGAGTTTTATAAAAAGAACCTTGAGAGATATCGAACTAACGAGGTCTATCGGCCAGGCCATATCCTCTTTCTCGTCCCCAAAGAGGCAACGCCCGAAGAGGTTTCCCGAATTAGGAAAAAATGTGAGGGGGTCTTGGATAAGATTAAGAAGGGAGAAGATTTCGGTGAGATGGCCCTTCTCTATTCGGAAGATCCCTCAAGTAAAGATCGAGGGGACTTAGGTTATTTTAAAAAAGGAGAACTACTCCCCGCCTTTGAGAGGGAGGCCCTCAGTCTCCGTGTAGGGGAAGTCAGTGGAATTGTTAGAACAGAACATGGATTTCACATTATCAAACTCCTTGACCGCAAGGGAGGAGCCCCCCCCTCCTTCGAAGAGATTAAAGATAAGGTCAAAGCCGACTATATGGAAAGGGAAATGGAGAAGGCCTTGAAGCAATACCTTACTAAATTAAAAGAAAAATCCATCATCGAAATCAAACTTTAGAGTAACCCATCCAACCCCCTCCACATTTAAGGGGATTTCTGAAAAAGTATATAATAATCAATTTCCAGTATGGGAGGCTTGGGTAAGAAAGCCTTCCTGCCCGTATCGGGCGGGCGGACACCGATAAATGATTGTAGGGTAAGGGCTTGTCCCTTACCTCAATTAATCCGTAGGGTAAGGGGTTATCCATTACCGAGAAGTGGTAAGCCAAGAGGCTTACCCTACTAAAACTTGACAAATTTAACCTCTATCAGTTAGAATGTGAACCTATTTCACAAGGAGGCGACTTATGGAACTTAAAGAACCACCGATACGGATGGGGCATCCTCCCCCTCCTAAAAAAAAGTGTAGGCAAAGGCTTTTCCAGATTTTCCTCAAATTTTTCCTCCTTCTTCTCATATTTACCCTCTCTTTTCACTTCTCCTCTTTTTTCCCAAATTTTTATGATAGGGAGAGGGCTATCGAGGAGATTCTCAGGGTTTTGGAAAAGCACCCCACAGACCTTGCAGAGGTGACCAGAAAAGAATTGGCAGAGGTCATTTATGAAGAAGCGAACCGTTACCAATATGACCCCAAATTGATCCTGGCGCTCATTGCCATTGAAAGTTCGTTCCAAAACTGGGCTGTCTCCGAGCAAGGGGCAAAAGGGTTAATGCAGGTCATGCCCTATGTAGCCCAATCCATTGCTAATGAACTGGGTATTGAATGGAGTGGAGATCGAACCCTTTTTAATCCCTATCTTAATATAAAGATAGGAATCTATTATCTCTCAACCCTGATTGTCGATTTTAAAGACCTAAGGATTGCCTTAACTGCCTATAATTATGGACCAACCTATGTAAGAGACCTCTTAGAAAAAAAAGGACACATCCCCTCCAACTTCTTTAAAAGTGTCATCGATGTCTATCATACCATTTAGCCCCCTTTAGCCTAAGAAAAAGGGGGGAGTGATAAGAAGTCCTCCCTCCTTTTCTACACCCCTCAATTTCCCTTTTACTCCCTCATAGATTTAGAGTAAATTTTATGATAATTTATATTTAGAATGGCGTTTACTCCATCCTTTATCCCTCTTTATGAAAAGGGAGAACTTCAAAGGCGAATCCTCCTCCTAAAGGAGTTATTAAGGGAGTGTTGTCTCTGCCCAAGAAGGTGTGGTATCAATCGCCTGGAAGGAGAGGTGGGGTATTGTAAGGCAGGTGCTGAATTGATGGTCTCCAGTGCCTTCCCTCATTTCGGGGAGGAACCCCCACTGGTTGGATCTCATGGCTCAGGAACCATCTTCCTTACCCATTGTAACCTTCGTTGTATCTTTTGTCAGAATTATGACATCAGCCACCTGGGAAGAGGTGAACCCATTACCACCTCTATCATGGCAACGATGATGATTCGGCTTCAAGAGATGGGCTGCCATAATATTAATTTCGTCACCCCTACCCACTATGTCCCCCAGATTATGGCTTCCCTCCCCGAGGCCATTGAGAAGGGCCTAAAGATTCCTATCGTCTATAATTGTTCGGGATATGAATCGATTGAAGTGATTCGACTCTTGGATGGCATTGTGGACATCTACATGCCTGATGCCAAATACATGGATGAAAATTTTGCAAAACGATACTCCAATGCTCCGGACTATCCGGAAATCATAAAAAAGGTGCTTAAAGAGATGCACAGACAGGTTGGAGATCTCCGAACTAATTCAATGGGGATTGCTGAAAGGGGGCTTTTGATTAGGCATCTGGTCATGCCAAACGGAGTGGCCTCTTCTGAAGAGGTCCTCAAGTTTATCGCCGAAGAGATTTCTATCCACTCCTATGTCAACATCATGGATCAATACCGACCTGAGTATAAAGCCAATGATTATATAGAAATAAACCGTCGGATTACTTACAAGGAGTACCTGGAAGTCATCCAGTTGGCAAAACGGTTTCATCTCTATCGAGGGTTTTAAGTGAAGTTAAAAAAAGTAGACGAAGCGATTCAGGAACTCAAAGAAAGCGTTGCCCTCCTTTCAAGGGAGGTGGAGTCTCTTAAGGGCCTTCTTCTGGAGGACTCCACCCTTGTAGAGAGCAGGCTGAAGATGAGGGGAATAGAGGCCTTTAAAAAGAATCCGGTGGATAGGCTTTTCTTCCCTCCCGACCTTTCTCATTCCCAAAAGAGCCAATTTTATGAGTTGATGAAGAAATACTCTTTTCGCTTGGTTCTGAGGGATATGATCAAACATCACCATCGATTTCAAATTAAGGATTTGACTCACTACTGCTCCCCAAAAGTGGTTAGAGGATATTGTGATCGTCTCTATGAGATGGGGGTGATTGAAAAGAATGGGAGAGAAACCTATCATACCCGAGTCTCTTCCCTTTACAGTTTCGGTCCAACACTTGAATGGTTTATTGCCGAGATGTTTAAGAAGGAGTTTGCCTCCCCTGCCCTCTATGGGGTGAGTGTGAAGAGAACCCCCTCAGGGGGCGACTACGATGTCATTGCTTCCTGGAATCAAAGGCTTCTCTATGTAGAAGTGAAGTCTTCCCCTCCCAAAGGGGTAGAACTCAGTGAAATCTCTACCTTCTTTTCAAGGCTTGAAGACCTACTTCCTGAAGTAGCCATCCTTTTCAATGATACCCAACTGAGGATGAAAGACAAGTTAGTAGTCCTCTTTGAAGAAGAATTGGGGAGAAGATATGGAGAGGAATCCAAAAAGCTCTATCCTGTGGAAAGGTTGATTGAAGAACTCTTTCATATTCGGCATCGCATCTTCATTGTAAATAGTAAGAAGGATGTCGTTGAGAATTTTAGGATCTGCCTCAAACATTATCTCCAGTTTGGGGAATCCCTTTCTCCCATCCATTTATTGGAAGGAAAAAGGTTCAGGGCACCTCGGAGGGTTTGGACTTATGAAGAATAAGGAATTGGCAGATCTTTTTGAGAAGATGGCTGACATTTTGGAATTTAAGGGAGAGAACCCCTTTAAGATCAGTGCCTATCGGAAGGCCTCTCGAATCCTTGGCGATCTCACCCAAGATATCGAAGAGATTACTGAGAGTGGAAGGTTGAAAGATGTCCCAGGGATCGGAGAAGGGATGGCCCAGAAGATTGTAGAATATCTCAGGACTGGAAAGATCTCCAAATATGAGGAGATTAAAAAAGGGATTTCCGATGAATTGATCGCCATGATGGAGATCCCCGGAATGGGACCAAAGACCCTCTCGATGATCCATAAAGAGAGAGGGATTGATTCCCTTTCAAAATTGGAAAAGGCCATAGAAGATGGCTCTCTCATTGGCCTTCCTGGGATCGGAGAAAAAAAGGTTGACAACATCAAACGTGGAATTCAACTTCTTAAACAGAGTAAGGGAAGAATGAATCTGGGTATAGCCTTTCCGGTGGCCAGACGGATTGTAGAAGCCCTGAGGGAGAAGACGGGTTTCGAAAAGATTCAGTGGGCAGGTTCCCTTCGGAGGATGAAAGAGAATATCGGAGATATTGACATTTTGGCTACTGGCCCGAATCAAGAGAAGATCATCCACGTCTTCACGCATCTGCCCGAAGTAAGGGAGATTCTTGCCTCTGGAGAGACAAAGGCTTCCGTCATCGTTGAAGGAGGGGTGCAGATTGACCTTCGTGTGGTGGATGAAGATTCCTATGGCGCTGCTTTACAATATTTTACTGGGTCCAAAGCCCATAATATCCACCTCCGTGGAATCGCCAAGGCAAAGGGGATCAAGATTAATGAATATGGGGTCTTTAAGGGCGAAAAGAAGATTGGGGGAAGGGACGAAGAAGATGTCTATAAGGCCCTTGGGATGGTTTGGATTGAGCCAGAACTTCGAGAAGATCGGGGGGAGGTTGAAGCGGCGCAGGCAAACTCCCTTCCAAAACTGGTTAAAGAATCTGAGATCAAAGGAGACCTTCATGTCCACTCAAAATGGAGTGATGGCTCCTCCTCGATTGAAGAGATTGCCAAGATGGCTCAAAAAAGGGGTTATCAATATGTAGCGATCTGCGATCACTCAAAGTCCCTTAAGATTACCCATGGTCTCGATGAGACGAGATTGCTAAGGCAGATTGAGGAGATCGACCGGTTGAATGAGAAACTAAAAGGCCTCCAGATACTAAAAGGAACAGAGGTTGATATCCTTTCGGATGGAAGATTAGACCTCTCGGATAACGTCCTGAAAAGGTTAGATTTTGTTGTGGCCGCCATTCATAGTGGTTTTAAACAGGACAAGGCAAAGATGACCAAACGGATTGTGAAGGCCCTGGAGAACCCTTATGTCCACTTCCTGGCCCATCCCTCTGGGAGATTATTAGGGTCAAGAGACCCTTATGAAGTGGATATGGATGAGATCATGGAGGCTGCCAAGCGATATGGAAAGGCCCTGGAGATCAATGCCTATTTTGAACGCCTCGATCTGGATGACCTCCATTGCCGAAAGGCAAAAGAGATGGGAATCAAAGTAGCCATTGGAACCGATGCCCACCATCTGGATCAGTTATGGATGATGAGCCTGGGGGTGGCGGTCGCAAGACGAGGATGGCTTGAAACCAAAGATATCCTTAATACCCTTTCCCTTAAAGAGATTTTAAGATGGTGTCATCGTGAAAAAAATTGAGTCTAAACTCTCTTGTCTTTGGCCGATTTTTTCGTTATTCTTTTTTTAGATTCTTACATGTTTAAGTCTGAGAATTTATTTCTAACACTTGAGAAAAAATGGTGTCATGCTGAACTTGGTTCACTTATGAAAACGCCGTGTCAAGTTCGAAATAGCATAAAACACCTATTCCAAAAGAAAGAGTGAACATGGTTTTGTTATACTTCTATAGGAGAATACTCATTCACTTATGCGTGCTAACT
>CAZFDM010000035.1:0-8055 GCA_964517975.1 uncultured Syntrophaceae bacterium | reverse complement strand
GTGGTCAGAATTTTAATGGCATCCATCACCACCAGATCCGGTTTTCGAAGGGTATTGATATCCGCAATCGATTGGTGAAGGTCAATCTTATGAAGGAGTTCCATATCCCATACAATTCCAATCAGGTTCTTCATCCCGAGGGTCAGCTCAGAGGCAAAATGGTGTTTTGGAATCGGGAAGTTGATAAAGACATCGGCCTCAAGAACCTCTTTAAGAACTTCTGCATTCCTAAGTTTCTTCCCCTTAGGAATCTCCACCTTTTTATAAACATTCCTTCCGTGACCAGAAAGGACTTCCGCTCCTGCCTTCTGTCCCGCTTCTTTTAGACCCGTTCGAACAAAGGTGAATTGATGATTATCGCAGGTATGATCCCAAACGGCCACACGCGAAGCCCCTGCTTCATAACACATCTTAACTAAGGCATAGAGAAGATCGGGATTATTAGTACAGGCCTGCTCAGGAGTTCTTGCCCAGGCAATATTCGCTTTGATCACTACCTTCTGCCCCTTTTTTACAAAACGGGTCATTCCACCTAATGGGGTCATGGCAGCCTGAAGAAGCCGGGCGGGTGTTCCATTCTTTGCAATGACAAGAGCGGGTTCTTCTGCTGCCCGGGCCAGTGTTCCATAGAAAGGAAGTTGATTCGTCATCAAAGGAAGGGTCACGCCCAAAGTGGCTCTCTTAATAAATTCTCTTCGATTAAGCCTTTTCTTAAATAAGTCCATGGATTGATCTCCTTTATCCTTCACCTTAAGGGCTTAAAATTAATTTAGAAGCTCCTCGATCTGTTCCAAACCAGATCCCATCCCTATCCTCCGCTACACAAAGAACCATGTTACTTAGAAGCCCCTCTGCCGTCGTTAGGGATTCCCACTGTTTGGCCTGAAGGTCAAAAAGACTTATTCCATTTTCACGACAGATCCAGACCCTTCCTTTGATGATCGCCATGGAGTTAATCCCTCCATTTTTTAAAGGATCTTTGGATTCAAACCTCTTCCAGCGATCACTCTGAGGTTCATACTCGAAGAGACCTCCTCCACTTTCACCTGCCCAAATTCGATCCTCAACCCTAATCAATGATTTGATCTCTGTCTCGCTCAGCCCCTCTTTCTGAGAATAGTTCTTCCATATCTTCTTCCCCTTTAGAAGCCGACTGATTCCCCCATTGGTTCCAATCCAGAGAGAGCCGGATTGGACCAAGATGGTATTGATAAAATTTCCCGAAAGGCCTTCCTCAATCGAATAGAATTGTCTCCATGCTTCACTCTTCTTATCCAGGGAATTGAGCCCCTTCTCCGAACCCACCCATAATGTTTCTCCATCCAAGGCCATGGAGACGATCTTTTTAGCACGACCATTATTGGTATTAAACACCTTCCAGGGGGGTTGTCTCTGTGGCTGGTAATATGAGATTCCTCCTCCCTTAAACCCATAAAAGTGGGTCCCAAACCAGATTCGGTCTACATCAGGAAGAATGACCGTGACATGATTATAAGGGAGGAGATTTTTCCAATTAATACTCACGCCATCATCCACCGAATCCATGGGTTCGCCTTTGGTGGTATAGGCTTTGATTACTTTTTTTGATCGATCATAAAAGGTCGCTCCCCCTGCATAGGTGCCAAACCATAATTCATCTCCCTGAACAGCGATGGCATAGACCATCTCGCTGGATAACCCCTCTTTAGGGGTAAAATGTTGAAAGGGAAGTGGTTTCCTAATAGGAGCCCCTTCAGATGAACCGAGAGTGATAAGGGTAGTCAATAGGATAGGTAAAAATAAAATATTCCTTAGGATTTTATTATTCATCGATTTCTTATCTCCAAAAATTTACCCTATTATGTCAAACCTCATTAGGTTTTTCAATATCCAACCTTACCCTCCCATTCTGGAGAGTGGTTTTTTATATACTTTTTTCAAAGATCTCAATAAGGGCGTTCTGGCAAAAATATATAATAACCAAATTCAAGTATGGGAGGGTTGGGTGAAAAAACCTTCCTGCCCGTATCGGGCGGATGATTATTTATGAATAATTGTAGGGTAAGGGTTTATCCCTTACCGAAAAGTGGTAAGCCACAAGGGCTTACCCTACAAATTTTTTTAAAACAATGGTTAGCAAATTAAAATGGTCAATGTCCGCATTCGAAGGGTTTTGGAACCTTATCCTCCCATATAAAAAATGACCCTTTTCAGATCTCTCAATAACAGACCTTGACAAGGGAGGGATGGATGATTATTTTTTTTCCAAATTTTAATTAAACGACCATATCTTATCATCCTTTGGCCTTCCAATGAAAAGGTAACCATTTAATTTTTATAATATTTTTGATTTTAAGGAGGTGATGTGTTAGAATTCAAATACCTTTTACTTTTTTCAATTCCCATATTTCTCAAGAAAGGAGATGCAAAAGATGAAGATCAGGCCATTACAGGACAGGGTTATCGTCAAGAGATTGGAAGAGGAGGAAAAGACGAAAGGTGGAATCATCATCCCTGACACCGCGAAGGAAAAACCTCAAGAAGGAAAGGTCATCGCTGTTGGAAAGGGAAAGATCACAGAAGATGGTAAAGTGATTCCCCTCGATGTGAAGGTTGGGGATAGAATCCTCTTTGCAAAATATGCAGGGACGGAGGTGAAGATTGAGGGTGAGGAACACCTCATTATGAGAGAAGAAGATATTTTAGGTGTGATTGAAGGAAAATAAAAACCAACTCTAAAGAAATGGAGGTAGATGACAATGGCAAAGGAACTCAGGTTTGATCAGGAAGCCCGTAATGCCATATTACGGGGAGTCAATATTTTAGCCGACGCTGTCAAAGTGACCCTTGGCCCTAAAGGTAGAAATGTGATTTTAGAAAAATCTTTTGGCTCGCCGACTGTAACAAAAGATGGCGTCACGGTGGCAAAAGAAATCGAGTTAGAAGATAAGTTTGAGAACATGGGTGCCCAAATGGTAAGAGAGGTGGCCAGCAAGACATCTGATACGGCTGGAGATGGAACGACTACAGCCACTGTTTTAGCCCAAGCCATTTACAGGGAAGGCTCGAAGGTGGTCGCCGCAGGGGCCAATCCAATGGACGTGAAACGGGGCATTGACCTTGCGGTGGAAGAAGTCGTTAAGGAGTTAAAGAAACTGAGCAAACCGACAAAGGATCAGAAGGAGATCTCTCAGGTCGGAACCATTTCTGCTAACAATGATGAGACGATTGGGAATATTATCGCCGAGGCCATGAACAAAGTAGGAAAAGAAGGAGTGATTACGGTCGAAGAAGCAAAGGGAATGGAAACGACTCTGGATGTGGTGGAAGGGATGCAATTCGACCGGGGTTATCTTTCTCCTTACTTTGTGACAGATCCTGAAAAAATGGAGGCTGTTCTTGAAGACCCCTATCTCCTTCTTTGCGAAAAGAAAATCTCCAATATGAAGGATATGCTTCCCATCTTAGAGCAGATTGCCAAAATGGGAAAACCTCTTCTGGTTGTTGCAGAAGATGTTGAAGGAGAAGCCCTCGCCACCTTGGTGGTCAATAAACTTAGGGGAACGCTCAAATGCTGTGCAGTGAAAGCCCCTGGTTTTGGAGATCGAAGAAAAGCAATGTTGGAAGATATTGCCATTCTTACGGGAGGAAAGGTTATCTCTGAAGACCTCGGGATCAAATTGGAAAATGTGAAATTGAACGATTTGGGAAGGGCGAAAAGAATAACGGTTGACAAAGATAATACAACCATCGTCGATGGGGCTGGAGATAAAGAGGATATTGAGGCAAGGGTCAAACAGATCCGTGTGCAGATCGAAGAAACCACTTCGGATTATGACCGGGAGAAATTACAGGAGCGGTTGGCTAAAATCATTGGGGGAGTAGCGGTGATCAATGTAGGGGCAGCTACAGAGACCGAAATGAAGGAGAAGAAGGCCCGTGTCGAAGATGCCCTCAATGCAACCCGGGCGGCGGTCGAAGAAGGAATCGTCCCTGGGGGTGGGGTTGCCTATCTCCGTTGTCTTCCTGCATTAGATAAATTAAAACTGGAGGGAGACAGAAAGATTGGTGTAGACATTGTGAAAAGGGCCCTTGAGGAACCCATTCGCCAGATTGCTAACAATGCGGGGCAGGAAGGGTCTGTAGTCTGTGAGAAGGTAAAATCTGAGAAAGGGGCCTTTGGGTTTGATGCAGCCAAAGACGAATATACCGATATGATTAAAGCAGGGATTATTGATCCCACCAAAGTGGTCAGGCTGGCCCTCCAGAATGCTGCATCCGTTGCTTCATTGATGATTACGACCGAAGCGCTTGTGGCAGAAAAACCTGAGAAGAAGCCTCCCTATCCAGGAATGCCTCCTGGTGGAGGAATGGGAGGAATGGGTGATATGTATTAAAAACTTGGATAATATTTTGGATCATCCAGTGGAAAGCCTGGGGAAGTATAATAATTTATTTCCCCGGGCTTTTTATTTCACCTCAAATTTATGGAAACTCGATCATTGAGTCCTCTTTTTTGGGAAATTGGTTTAATTAATCTTAGCTTTTGTTTTTGATGAAATTTTTTCTTCTTGAATTTTATCCGTAAGGGGACTAATATAATTTTTGAAGTGAAAGGAAGTTCCTACCCAATCGATTTAAGGCATCTCGAAACCTTTTATCGGGTGGCAGAATTAAAGAGCTTTACAAAGGCAGCCGAGGATCTATGCCTCACCCAGCCCACCATCAGTGGCCATATCCTCTCTCTCGAACAATCTCTCTCTCTGCGTCTTTTTGATCGAACAGGGAGAAAGGTTCGGTTAACCAAGGCAGGGCAGGTTTTGCTCCAATATACAGAAAAAATCCTTTCTCTTCGAAAAGAATTATTGAATGCATTAAGTGAATTCTCCGAGGGGATTCGAGGGGAACTCTCTCTGGGTGCCAGCACAATCCCAGGGGAATATATTCTTCCTAAATTGATGGGAGAGTTCAAGAGAGAACATCCCTTTTTTACCCTATCCCTCAAAATTGCTGATACCCAAGAGGTCCTTCAATATGTGTTACAAGGCCAGGTAGAATTCGGGATAATTGGGGCGAAACTGAACCATCCCTCTCTTTCCTATGAGAAATTTGAAAAGGATGAAATTATTGTGATTGCTTCTTCTGATCATTTCCATCCCCCTAAAAAAAGGATGGGCCTCGAAGCGCTGATCAAAGAACCCTGGATCATTCGTGAGGAGGGATCTGGAACTCAGATGGCTGTTGAAAAGGTATTGAGAAAAAGGGGGCTCAGTCTGAAACAATTTAATGTGGTTACAGAGATGGGGAGTACCTCTTCTTTGAAGGAAGGAGTGAAGGCAGGATTGGGAATGGCCTTTGTCTCTAAAAAAGCAGTGGAGGAAGAATTGAAACAGGGGGTTCTTTCCCAAATAGAAGTAGAGGGGATTGAGCCAATCTTTCGTCAGATCTATATTGTCCAGCATCGGGGAAGAACGCTTTCTCCTGTTGGGATGGAATTTCTCAAGTTTCTTAGAAGAAATAGGATGGAAAACGATTGAACGTGAAACCCTTGAGACGACCGAAAAGATCTATTCTTTTAATGACAGGAGGATTCTCTTTACTTCTTCATATCGTAATAATTGTCCTCTTCGCCCTTAACCCATGGCCGACTTTTATGAAGGTCCAGCCAAGGGCTTATACCGTTACCTTAATGTCTGTCTCCCTTCCGGGACCCCTCCCCGTAATTAAGGAGGAATTGCCCAAACCAATCGAAAAACCTAAAAAAGATGACATTATTGAAAAAGTAAAAAAACCCCCTCTCAAAAAAGACCTTCATAAGCTCCATGAAGCATTGGAAGAAATCAGAAAAAAAGCAGCACTAGACGAAATTCAAAAGAGGATTGATCGTAGGAAGCAAGTTGAGGAGAAATCTATCAATTTATCTTCTGATGAAAGCATTTTATCCCAGAAATCTATGTTAGAAGTAAATTTTGGTCAGATAGTGGAGTCCAAAATCAAAAAGGTATGGACTATTCCTGAAAATCTTGTTAAAGAAATAATTGACTTAGAAACAATTATTGTCATAATTATAGACAAAGGTGGAAAAATCCAAAGATCATGGGTTGAAAAAAGTTCTGGCAATAATTTATATGACCAGAGTGCAATGAGGGCAATTAAAAAGGCAGAACCATTCCCTCCCATTCCCGAAGTGTTGAATAAAGAAACGCTTGAAATTGAAATCCGGTTTACTCCAGAGCAAATAAGATGAAAAAATATCTTAAGATTCTTCCCCTTTTATTTTTTTTCTCTACTAACTTTGCTGAGGCAAGGATTTATATAGATATTAACGCTCCTACCTTTGTTCCAATTCCGATTGCGATGCCGAAATGGAAATCAACGGACCGATACCCCTCCCCTCTACCAGCGAAGGTCTATGAAATCTTAACCAATGACCTCGCCCTTTCAGGCTTTTTTAAAGTGATCGATTATCATCATCTCCCTCCTCAACTTCAAGATAAGGAGGGTATCCCGAGCCCTATGGTCTGGCAGGAGTGGATCCCCTCAGGGGGTGAAATCCTATTGGTGGGAGAAACCTTTCAAGTCTCTGAAAACCTTTTGCGATTAAAGTTCTATCTTTTTGATTTAGTAGAACAAAAACACTTGGTTGGGAAACAGTACGAAGACCATCCCAAAAATTTACGGAGTATGGTTCACAGAATTTCCGATGAAGTTGTTCTTCAATTGACAGGGGAGAAAGGAGTTCACAATACGAAGATTGCCTATGTGGTTCAGCAGGGGAAAAGCAAAGAAATCTTCGTTGCTGATTTCGATGGATTCAATGTGAGACAGATTACTCAGAATCAATCCCTCAATCTCAATCCTTCCTGGTCCCCGGATAATAAAAAGATTGTTTTCACCTCCTATCTTCGACGAAATCCAGATCTCTATTTGATGGACATCGATGGAAAAAATTTACAACGACTCTCCTCCCACCAAGGCCTGAACCTTGCTGCCTCCTGGTCTCCGGATGGGAAAAAGATTGCCCTGATGATGGGGTTCGAGGGAAAATCAGACATTTATGTCATGGATGCCAACGGCGGAAATTTAAAACGACTGACCAAAGGACACGGAAATGAGGCCTCCCCCACCTGGTCTCCTGATGGTCAGTGGATTGCTTTTGTTTCTGACCGATCAGGGACCCCTCAAATCTATATCATGTCATCGGATGGCACGAATGTCCGTCGTTTAACCTTTGAAGGGAATTACAATACTAATCCTGCTTGGTCTCCAAAAGGAGATCGGATTGCCTATTGCGGGAGGGCAGGGGGTCGATACCATATCTTTACTATTGGGGTGGATGGGACAGGGCTTCGAAAAGTTACCTCCCATTCCGGAAATAGTGAAAACCCATGCTGGTCTCCCGATGGACGTTACCTCGCCTTTAGTTCAAACCACACTGGAGCATCAAAGATTTACATCACCAATATGAATGGTTATAATATAAGATCGTTAACCCAATCGAAAGGAGGTGAAACCAGTCCAGCCTGGTCCAGGTATTTTGATTAAAGGCTCATTTAAAATAAATTTTTAGAGGAGGTTTACGATGAGTAAAAAAGGTCTTTGGATAACGGTTTTGATTCTATGCTTCGGACTCATGATCTGGGGTTGCCCGAAGAAGACCGTGGTAAAGGAAGAACCTTCCGTTAAGAAAGAAAGAGAAGAGGCAGCGAGGATCGAACGGGAGGCAAAGGCGAAAGAAGAGGAGGCGAAAAGAGAACAAGAAAAATTTGAAAAAAGCCTTGTGGCTAAAAAAGAGCCTGGGATCGAAGGGGTCGTTTTCGAAAGCAGTTTATTGAAGGATATTCACTTCGATTTTGATAAATATGATATTCGTCCTCAGGATGCAGAAATTTTAAAAGAGAATGCGGCACTCCTAAAAAAATATCCTAAGGTGAAGATTCAGATTGAAGGCCACTGTGATGAAAGAGGAACAAATGAATATAATATGGCCCTGGGAGAAAGACGGGCCAACAGCACAAAGAATTATCTCATCTCCCTTGGTATCCCTGCAGAGAGAATGACCACCATCAGTTATGG
>CAZFDM010000034.1:0-13873 GCA_964517975.1 uncultured Syntrophaceae bacterium | reverse complement strand
TCGGTCCCTCCCTTTCCCCCCTGCCCGCCTTTTAGAAGATCTAAAATTTTCAAAACAGCCCCCTTTCATTAAGGAATTAAATTCATTCTATCAGAACAAAAAAGAGTGTCAACCTATTTAATCCTTTTCCACTTCACAGAGTAAGGCCTTAAACACAGGAAATCCAGAGATGGGATCCCGATTTTCGGGATTGGTAAGCTCATTCACATTGGCCTCTTTCCAGTCCTTGGGTTGAAGAGGTCCTCCACCACCCATGTTGGCCTCAATCACCCCTTTTACAATCCTTGGCGTCACTTTTGCATAAAAGGGAACCCTTCCTCTCCTGGTCTTTACCCAGACCCTTTCTCCATTTTGAATTCCCCTGGGTTCGGCATCTTCAGGATGAATGAGGATATTGGGTTTGTCTTGAAGTTTAAGGAGGCCTGGAATGTTGAGATGCTGGCTTCTAAAGGCAGATTGAATCCGTGTTCCAGTAGTGAGGATGAGAGGAAATTCCTTTGCCAACGCGGGGGAGTGAAGGGGGCCTTCGATGGGTTCTTGGTAGATCGGAAGAGGGTCATACCCATACTCTTTTAAGAGATTGGAGGAAATCTCAAATTTTCCTGAAGGAGTCTCAAAACCCGGTTTCCCGTCTTTTCGAAGAAGACCCCTCTTATACTTCTCATAGACCATTGGGAGAGATGGAAAACAGATCCCCTCGGGTTTTAACTTTAATTGATCCAAGAGATCAGGAGCATCTTTAAACACAAACTCTAACATCGCCTCTTCGGATTGAGGGTAGCGATCTCCATAGCCTAAGGCTTTGGCCAAACCTGCTAAGATGAGGTAGTCGTTCTTAGCCTCACCCACATGTGGAATCACTTTGGGCCGGAAAGAGATGTGTCCTGGATATCGCTTATAGGAAGTAATTTCATACATTGTTGTGGCGGGTAGAATCAGATCGGCGTAATAGGCTTCATTCGTTAAAAACCGATCGATCACAATTAGGCAATCAAGGGACTCAAACGAGCGTCTCCATAAATGAGGATCAGGAAATGAGGTGATGATAGAGCCCCCAAGAATGATTAATCCCCTGACAGGGTAAGGTTCTCCCTTCAGGATCGCCCTCGGAAGTTCCATAAAATGCCCGCTTCGGTTCAGATCGCAGAAGAGGGGATGCCGATCGAAACCTATGGCTGGTTTTCCCTTAGGAGGTTCAATTCGGTTTCGTTTGAGGGGCAGGGGTGGGTGCATCCCAAAAACCAATCCCCCGGGTCGATCGAAATTTCCAGTGAGAGCCCATAGGATGAGAAGGGCACGGATATTCTGGACTCCACTATTGGTATACTCGAGTCCTGTATGAAGGAGAAGAGCAGTTTTCAATCGAGTTAAATCACCAGCCAACCCTTCAATCGTTTCACCTTTCACCCAAGTGATCTTCTCCACCTCCTCTGGAGAAAATCCTTTCACATACTCCCGAAACTCTTCAAACCCGAAAGTCCAATCATCAACAAACGTGGAATCCCACAAACCCTTGGCCAGGATCACATGGGCCAATCCAAGGGCCAATGCTCCATCGGTTCCAGGCCTAATGCCAATCCACTCATCCGACTTTTCTGCTGTGTAGGTTTTGAGAGGGTCGATCACAATGACCTTTGCTCCTCGTTTCTTTGCCTTCAAGATCTCTCTTAAATTGATCGGAGGAGAATCGGTGGCGGGGTTTGATCCCCAGACAATGATCTGTTCGCACTGCTCAAAATCTGGAAAGAGGCGATCAAAAGAGGTTCCAAAGGTGGCGACCGGTGCCAAAACCCGATGGGCATTGTTGCAGAGGGAACTACAACTAAATGTATTTGGAGAACCTAATGGAAAAAGAAGGTTTAAACAGATCCGATCTTGTCCTCCAGTTGTAAAGAGATCTCTAAGGGACTCCTCAAATCCTCCTCGGCCTGAATAAATTGCCATGGCCTCTGCTCCATATTCCTCTACTATCCTCTTAATAAGACGAGCGGAAATCTCAAAGGCCTCTTCCCAAGAGATTCTCTGCCATTGCCCTTCTCCACGCTTTCCAACTCGCTTCATTGGAAATTGGAGTCGATCCGGTGAATAGATCACCTCCTCAGAATGAACCCCTCTTGTGCAGACGATCCCAAAGGGATGTCCTTCCAAAGGTCTTATCTGATGGAGTCGATCTCCATCCATCAGAATCTTAACCCCACAACCAGATGGACAAATCCCACAAAGCCCTTGTTTGAGTCTCTTTTCAGACAATTTTCCCCTCCTCTTGAAAAACAATTTCTTATAACAGGTTTTATATTAAAAGGCGAGAGGGGTTAAAAATATAGAGGTGAGTTAAAAAATGGTGGAAAAATGATTGACAATCCATCCTCAATAAGGTATTAGTAACTCGCTATTGTAATCAGTTTAAAGAATTTAAACGAAATCCAAAAAACCAATCCTTCAATGGGTTGATTCCTTATGGATATTAAGCGGGATTATTACGAAGATATTGAACTTTTTAAGAGCAACACCATTCTTGTCTGGTCTATTCTATTTCTCATCTTCTTAGGAATACTGCCCTGGCTCATAATAAAGTATCACCTCCTTGGAATGTCCCTCTATATTGTCAATCTTATTGCGGTCCATGCGTTGGTTGCTATTGGGTTAAATATCCTCGTAGGGTATACCGGCCAAATATCATTGGGCCATGCGGGATTCTTTGCCATCGGAGCCTTCACCACCGTTATCCTTATCTTGAGAGGGAACTTTCCACTTTGGGTTGCCCTTCCCATGGCAGGGTTTGTCTCTTCTGGATTTGGGTTTATTTTAGGCCTTCCAGCCCTCCGTCTCAAAGGACCTTACCTTGCCATTGCAACCCTTGGTTTTGGCATGACCATTACCACAATTATCAAGCATATGGAATTTTTTGGAGGAAGAATGGGGCTTCAAGCCCCAAAACTCTACCTTTTTGGAACCCCAATGAAGGACATCCATTATTATTATACAATTATAGTGATTGCGGTCCTGATGACGATTGGCGCAGTAAAATTGATTAAAACAAGGGTAGGACGGGCGTTCATCGCCATTCGGGATAGCGATATCGCTGCAGAGGCCATGGGAGTCAATTTAACCTATTACAAAACCCTGGCTTTTGCGGTGAGTGCCTTCTATACAGGAGTTGCAGGAGGTCTTTACGCCTTTATTCTCGGATTTATCAATCCCGAGAGTTTTCATCTTATTATGTCAATCACCTTCCTGGCCATGGTTGTGGTAGGGGGGTTGGGTTCCATAATGGGCTCCATCGCTGGTGCCGCCCTGATGACTTATCTTGACATCAAACTTCAGGTCATTCAGGACATCCCAGCAATAGGTCCTGCCTTGGTCAACTTTTCACAGAAATATATGAGTATTGGGGGAATATCTAACATTGCTGTGATTGTTTATGGATTGATTATGATTTTGATCGTTCTTTTTGAACCCTTAGGGATATTTGGATTCTGGATACGAACGAAGAAGTACTGGAAGACATGGCCCTTTTAAAAATAAATCCGAAATTCGAAGCACGAAATTCGAAACAAGCACGAATGTCCAAAAGACCAATTTTCCAAACAGAAAACAAATTTAGAATTTTGATAGTTAGAATTTTGGATTTGTTTCGGATTTCGATATTCGGATTTCGATATTCTTATCGGAGATAAGATATGTTTGGTCAATTGATTGTGAGTGGTTTGGCAGTGGGGGCCTGTTATGCCCTTCTTGCTATTGCCATGGTCATTATCTACAAAACCTCTGAGGTCTTAAATTTCGCTCAAGGGGAGATGGCCATGGTCAGTACCTTTGTGGCCTTTACCCTGCTGGACGCTTACCATGTCCCTTTTCACTGGGCAGCCCTCCTTACCTTTTTATTTGCCATCTTTTTAGGTATTTTCTTTGAAGTGGTCTTTTTACGACAGGCAAAAGATCCAACTGTGATTGGACTCATTATCATTACCCTTGGGTTTGAAATGATCTTAATGGGATTGGCCGGATGGAAATGGGGACCTGACCAAAGGTCTTTCCCATTCCCGGTCTCCAATATTGAAACTTATAATTTAGGGGGGCTAATCATCAGTAAAATTAATTTCTGGACTATTTTAATCACACTGGTTCTGATGTTCATCCTCTTTCTCTTTTTCCGCTATACTAAATTGGGAATTGCCATGAGGGCCACTCAACAGAACCCATTGGCAGCTCGGGTGATGGGGATTCGTACCAAGTGGATCCTCTCTTTCACTTGGGCCCTCAGTTCCATGGTTGGGGCAGTGGCGGGAATGCTCATCGCCTCCCTTGGTGTTCTCGATCCCCCCATGATGATGGATCCCCTCCTCAAGGGATTTGCTTCTGGGGTTTTGGGAGGAATGACAAGCTTGCCAGGAACTGCTGTGGGAGGAGCGATCTTAGGAATTATTGAAAATCTATTCGGAGGGTATGTCTCATTAGCATTTAAATCTGTGGTGGCTTTTGTTATCATTGTATTGGTGTTATGTATTAGGCCGAGTGGCCTGTTGGCAAAGCATTATGTGAAGAAGGTTTAAATATTTCCCTTCACCCCCTCCCTCTCCCCATGGGGGAAGGGAAGGCGAGGGGAAACTCTAAGAAAGGAGGAAGAAAAATGGTCAAGAAAATTTTTGTGGTTATTGGACTGATGGTTATGATGGTTTTCTTAATTACCACACCGGCCCCAGCTCAGAAAGTTAGAGGGGTCACTGACACTGAGGTCCTCATTGGGCAGTGGGGGCCACAGACTGGACCAGCAGCGCCCTGGGGGGCGGTGGCCAGAGGGACGGACCTATTAGTCAAGATTATCAACGAAGAAGGAGGAATCCACGGAAGGAAGTTTAAATATTTTCTTCGTGACGATTCCTATCAGCCAGCCAAAACAAAAGCCATTGCAAAAGAGTTTGTAGAACAGATCGGCGTATTCGCTGTCGTAGGAGGGGTTGGCGTTGCCACAGGTATGACTGCTCGGGACTATCTGATGGAAAACAAGGTTCCCTGGTGTGGCCCAGTGACCGGAGTCTATGAGTGGATCACCCCCATTCAAAAATATCTCTTCGCCATCTATCCTCTTTATGATGATGAAGCCTTTAACCTCACAGGTTACCTCTATGAAAAACTTGGCTATAAAAAGATTGCCATGTTTTACCAGAATGATGACTATGGAAAGCAGGGGGTCATGGGAGTGGAACGGTATCTTTTGAAACATAAGATCAAACTTGTCGAAAAGGTTTCCGCAGAAGTGACGGACCGAGACTTGAGCACTCATGCGCTGAAATTGAAGAATTCAGGAGCAGAGGCTGTGATCATGTGGACCATGCCTACTCATGCTGCATTGATCCTGGCCGAAACAGCAAAAATCGGTTTTAAGCCCCAATGGGCGACCAGTAACACCCTCTCTGACTCGGCCCTGATGATGCAAATTACAAAAGGGCTATGGGCTGGGATGATCAACTCTTTCTTTGGAGAACTGCCTGATTCAAATCATCCCCTCATGGTCAAATATAGAGAGGCCCATAAGAAATTTGCACCTCAGGAGAGATGGGGTGTCTTCTATTACGCTGGGATCATCTTCGCAGAACCATTTTTCGAGGGGGTAAGGAGAGCAGGACGAAATTTAACCCCTGAAACATGGGTCAGCGCTATGGAAACTTTGAAGAATTGGCAAGGCATTGGTCCTCCTATTACTTATGGACCTCCAAAAACTCCGATGGATCGACAGGGTGGAAAACATGTCTTCTATGGTAAGGTTAAACCGGATGGGAACATTCAAAGACTGACCGACTGGATTCAGATCACGAAGTAGCAAATAATCGCAAAACGCATAGGCCATAAAGCATAGTCCAGAAATGATTGAAAATAGGGGAGGTTAAAACCTCCCTTACCCTTGTTTCTCAAAGCTGATAATGGAGAAATATGGATCCCATTCTCAAAATAGAAAATTTAACAATCTCTTTTGGCGGCATCAAAGCGCTCAGTCATGTGAGCTTTGAAGTGGAAAAGGGAACCATTTACTCCATCATCGGACCAAATGGTGCTGGGAAGACTACCATCTTCAATTGCATCAGTGGAATTTACCAACCCGATTCCGGTAAGATATTTTTCAAGGGAGAAGACATTACCTATCTAAAACCCTACCAGGTGGCTAAAAAGGGGATTGGCAGGACGTTTCAAAACATTGAACTCTTTTCTCACATGAGCACCATGGACAATCTCATGCTGGGCAGACATATCCATATGAAAACTGGGGTTTGGCGAGGGGCAACCTTTCTCTACAAAGGCTCAAAGGCTGCCAGAGAGGAGATTGAGCATAGGAGGAAGGTGGAGGAGATCATCGACTTTCTTGACTTACAAGCCGCAAGAAATCAGTTTGTCATCAACCTCCCCTATGGAACCCGAAAGCTTGTGGAACTTGGTAGAGCCTTAGCCTTGGACCCCGAACTCATCCTTTTAGATGAACCCTCAGCAGGAATGAATATGGAAGAAAAGGGTGATTTGATGTTCTCCATTCAGGATATTCGAGATGATCTCGGCATCACTGTTCTCCTCGTAGAACATGATATGAACCTGATTATGGATATTTCTGACAGAATCCTGGCCTTAAATTTTGGTGAAAGGATTGCTGAAGGATTGCCTGAAGAGATTCAAAAGCACCCAGAAGTTCTCAAGGCCTACCTGGGCGAGGAGGAAAAGTAGATTCTCCTTTCCCGTCAAGGGAGAGGGAGTAATAAGAGGGAATAAGCCTTGCTTAAAGTAAAGAATATTGAAACCTTTTATGGATTGATTATGGCGATCAGAGGGGTCTCCCTGGAAGTGCAGGAAGGTCAGATTGTTTCCATCTTAGGGGCGAATGGGGCTGGAAAGACCACGATCCTGAAAACCATCATGGGACTTCTTGAGGATCAACCGGATAAAGGGACGATTGAATTTCTCGGTAAAAGAATTGATGGAAAGGATGCAGAGGAAATTGTTCACTTGGGGATATCCTATGTGCCTGAGGGAAGAGAGGTCTTTCCTGAATTGAGTGTGGATGAAAACCTCAAGATGGGAGCCTATACCCGAAGAGATAAAAAGGGAATAAAAGAAGATTATGATCGGGTGATCAGCCATTTCCCTGTCCTTAGCCAGAGAAAGAACCAATGGGCCGGCACGTTAAGCGGAGGAGAACAGCAGATGTTGGCCATTGGCCGGGCATTGATGACCAGGCCAAAACTTCTGATGATGGATGAACCTTCCCTGGGGCTCTCTCCGATTCTCGTCAAGGAGATCTTTGGGATCATCAAGACCATCAATTCAGAAGGAACGACCATTCTGCTGGTTGAGCAGAATGCAAAGATGGCCTTAAAGATTTCAGACTATGGATTTGTGCTTGAGAACGGGAGGATTGTCGCGGCCAACCCCCCTCATATCCTTTTAGAGGATGAGGATGTGAAAGAGTTCTACCTTGGGATTCGATCAGAGGAGTCGGTCAAAGGATATCAGAGGTGGAAGAAGAAGAAACGCTGGAGGTAACGATGGTTAGCCGCTCTTATACATGGCTTCAATGATATCCTTGTAGGTCTCGTTGATAAATTTCCGCTTCACCTTCATCGTGGGAGTGACTTCCCCATCTTCTTCGTAAAGTTTCTTAGGAATGATGGTGAACTTTTTGATCTGCTCCACCTGGGCAAGTGTTTTATTCACCTTGTCTACTTCTTTTTGGATCAACTGTTTAATCTCTGGGGCCTGGGTAAGGCTTGCATAGGTTCCAAACTGGATTTTATGATCCTGGGCATATTTAATCACATTCTCTTCATCGATGGCGATTAAGGCCACGAGGTATTTCCGTCGGTCTCCAATGACGATGGCATCGTTGATGTAAGGGCTGAACTTCAGTTGATTCTCAATATTCTGAGGGGCAATGTTTTTACCTCCTGCGGTAATGATCAAATCCTTCTTCCGGTCAGTGATCTTCAAAAAACCATCCTCATCCAACTCTCCCACATCCCCAGAATGGAGCCAACCGTCCTTGAGTGTTTCCGAAGTGGCCTCTGGGTTCTTAAAATAACCTTTGAAGACACCAGGTCCCTTTACCAATATCTCCCCATCCGGAGCAATTTTTACTTCCACTCCTGGAAGAGGTCGGCCAACCCTCCCGATCTTCAGTTCGCCTTTCCGGCTGACCGTTGTCACACCTGTTCCCTCGGTCTGACCATATCCTTCGATCAGGGGAAGGCCAATGGCATTGAAAAATTTCAGCACATCAGGTGAAATTGGGGCGGCCCCAGAGTAAGCCACTCTCACACGGTCAAAGCCCAACCTCTCTTTGAGTTTTCGAAAGACAGCAAGATAAGCGGCTACGTAAGCCATCTTTAAATAAAAGGGGATGGGCTTAAAATTCAATTTCAACCCCGCATATTTCATCCCAATTCCCATGCAAGCATGAAAGACCATCCGCTTAAACCATGTGGCATCCGACATCCGAATCATAATCCCAGAGGCATATTTTTCCCAGATTCGAGGAACCCCATAGGTGACCGTAGGGGAAACCTCTTTCATGTTATCCATGACCGTATCCGGGCTCTCGATGAAATTGACGACGGTCCCATAGCGAATATTAATCATTACGGTGAAGAGTTGTTCAAAGATATGACAGAGGGGAAGGTAAGAAAGGGTTTCATCCCCATTCCGAATGGGATTGGCCTCAACCATGGCCTCGCTCATATAGAGAAGATTGCTATGAGTGAGCATTGCTCCCTTGGGTGGACCTGTTGTCCCAGAGGTATAAATGAGAACAGCGAGATCCTCGGGTTTCACTTCACTCCAGCGCTGATCAAAGAGACCTGGATTTTTTGCATCAAACTCTTTCCCTAATGTCAGGAGGTCATCAAAGCTCATCAGTAAGGGATCTTTGTAACGCTTCAACCCCTCCATCTCCATGACAATCACCTTTTCCAAATGGGGGGTCTCTTTTCTGAATTTCAACGTCTTATCAAATTGCTCTTCATTCTCAGCGATGTAGAATCTCGATCCTGAGTTCTGGACAATATAGCCACACTGCTCTGAAGAATTGGTCGTATAAATCCCTGTGGTCACCCCACCAGCAGACATGATTCCAAAATCGGAATAGACCCATTCCGGTCTATTCTCACTGATGACAGAGACACATTCTCCTTTTTTAAGGCCAAGGCTGATCAGGCCCATAGCGACTTGCCTTACTTTTTCCCCGTACTGAGCCCAGGTGACATCGTGCCAAATCCCGTAATCTTTGTGTCGCAATGCAACCCGATTGGGTTCCTCTTTGACATGTTTTTGAAAATAAGTGAGAAGGGTTTCGTTACTCATGGCTTTCTCTCCTGATATAATGAGCTCGTTTCTATGGGAACCTTTTAGTGTCCTGTTAAATTTAACCTTATTTTCTAAACGACCTGATAAAACGATTCATCGAATTCGGGTTTCCCTTCATATCTTTTCATAAAAAATCCACCTGCCATATCCATATTCTCAAAAAAAATCGGACTCACTTCAATCCCTGCCTGGCGAAGGGCATGAAAGACTTCTTTCAGGTCAGGGGGGCATCCTTTCACAGCAACCATCTCCTGGATATCGGTATTCTCTTTATTGGCTTGATACATACAACTTCCTAACAATACCGTCCTCTTCTTTCCAGGTGTGGGTCTCATCATCTTACCCGTAAGGATTTCGATCTCCTCCCAGGGTTGGCCACGCCATGCACTAATAATAGCCATAAGAACAATAGTACTGATCCCTGAGCAATAAGTACATATTGTATGATCATACTTACGGTAGGAAATGCCTTTGATCCCCATCTTCTCCAAGGCTTTTGGAAGGCTCCCGTCCTCTGTATAGGGAAAGGCATACTCGTGATAGGAGATTACTGTTTCAATCCTTTCTCCTACGATCTCAACATCTGAGAAATCGATAGGCCTTCCAAAATTCTCGGCCGCGTGAACCAAATGAGGGATTTCGGAAGGCTCATAGCCCAGGACCTTTGCCCCTACTTTGTCAGCTGAAAAGATGTCCGAGGATGCGATGAGAATGTTGCTTCGCCTAAGCCTTCCTTCAAAAAAAGGACCTCGTTCAGCTGTAAAAATCCCATCAAGAAGTGTAAAGGAAGGCGGAAGTTTATTCGCAAGTCTGGCAACCATGTAGTGAAGATTTCTCTCCAGATCAGCCCCGTGGCATTTCTTTCGTGAGGGGATATCAATAAGACCTTTCAAATTCTTTATCCCAAGGGTGACTATTGTTTGGGCATGTGTCTTGAGGACAGGAAGATTGACCACGAAGTCACTTTCAAGGATATCTTCATTAAAATTGAGTTCCACGCCAGCCCCCAGATCAATTTTCTTAAAGGGCCTTTCAAAAACATTTAAGGTCTTTATTCCGTAGCGCCTCTTTAGGACATTATATCCGAGCGTCTCAAAGGCATGGGCTGGGGTCTCTCGGTCCTTTGGATCATAAGTGACGAGACCTTCCAAGATGGTGATCTCCTCAATCCCCCTTTCTTTGAGAAGGATGATCATATCCTCCACAACCCTCGAGGTGGTAATGACCCCCCACTTTGGAAAAGGGGTGGTGCGAGTCCAAAAGACAATGTTGGGCTTGATGAAAACCTTTGCCCGAGGTGGTAAATGGTCAAGTCCATGGGATAAATCCACCGCCCTGCGAACCGATTCTAAAGGCTTCTCATAACGAACGATCGAAACAATCCATTTTCCCATCTCAATTCCCTTTTTAGAGGTTTAGACCCATTTCCTCTGCCTAAATTTTATAGCCTATGAGGATAGGTGTGTCAAACGAAATCATTCCTTTTTCAATAGGGAGGATAGGGGAAAAACCTTTTTGCCCGCGGCAGGCAGGCGGGTGGATGCCGATGAATGATTGTAGGATAAGGGTTTATCCCTTACCAAGAAGCGGTAAGCCGCTCGATGAATGATTAACGATAAATGATGAACAATATAGTCCAATGGCTTTTCCCTTATTTTTTCTTGACAAGTCTGGATGGGACAATATAAATTAATGGTCATTCATTAACAAATAGTCTCTTTTTATAACTGACGTTTTGACAAAGATTACTTTATTCTAAATTGAGCGGTTCTAACAATATCCTCTTCCCCTTCAGGACACTGAATCACTCAATTTGGGTATATTAAAAAGTATCACCAAAAGGATTTAGGGTGCAGAGAACTAAATCAAAATCAAAACCCGGTACCCAGAGAAAAAAAATGCTCAATATTGCAAGAAGGCTATTTTGGGAGAAGGGTTATCTGGCTACCAGTATGACCGATATTGGAGATTCCTATGGGTGCCGGCCTGCCAATATCTATAATTTCTTTTCCGACAAAGAACAAATCCTTTTCGAGGTGCTCCTGGAAGAGATGGAGCAGATCATTCATCCCATTGAGCATTTGGAGGAGGAGACCCAGACCAGTCCTGTTGAGCAGTTGAGATGGATCATTGAAAGCCACCTGAGAGTGACCCTGAGTTATCGGAGGTCTGCCAAACTGCTTTTTGATGTGGCACTGGATAATCTTACCCCTGACAAACGGAAAAAAATTATTGACCTTCGGGATACCTATGACCGGATTATTCGGAAGGTCATCCGAAGGGGCATTGATGCTGGGTATTGGCCTGAAGTGGATGTAAAACTGGCTGGCTTCATGATTGCCTCTATGATCACCCGTACCCGAATCTGGTTTCATCCCCAAAAAGGGGTTTCGGTTGGGGAGCTTTCTGATTTCATATTTAAATTCGCTCTCAATGGACTCCGAGGGGAAGGTAGGAAACCATGGAAACATTTATAAAAAGGCGGAGCCTTCTTAATTGAATCCATCTTTCCAGAGGAGGTCTTTACCCCGGAGGATTTTGAAGAAGAGCAAATCCTTATTGCCAAGGCGGTGACGGATTTTGTGGTGGGAGAAGTTCAACCTGTCATTGAGGAGATTGAGGAGAAAAAGGAAGGGCTTGTGCCAAGCCTGCTTAAGAAGGCAGGAGAGTTAGGTTTTCTTTCTGCGGATATCCCAGAGAAATATGGAGGCCAAGATCTGGATAAGGTCACTTCCCTTCTCATCTGGGAGAAGATGGCTCAAGGAGGGGGTTCTTTTATGGCCTCCTTTGGGACCCATACTGGAATTGGTTCTCTTCCTATTCTCTTTTTTGGAACCCCGGCTCAGAAGCAACGCTATCTAACCAAATTGGCCACAGGAGAGATGATAGGGGCCTATGCCTTAACTGAACCGGAGGCAGGCTCTGATGCACTCAATTCAAAGACGACGGCCATCCTCAGTTCCGATGGGAAATTCTATATCCTTAATGGTCAAAAGCAATTCATTACAAATGCGGGAATTGCAGACCTCTTTACGACTTATGCCAAGGTGGATGGAGAGAAGTTTACTTCCTTCATTGTGGAAAGGAATTTTGATGGCGTTTCTCTCGATGAAGAGGAAAATAAGATGGGGGTAAAGGGCTCTTCCACAAGGGGGGTCATCTTTACGGATGTGAAGGTCCCCGTAGAAAATGTCCTCGGAGAGGTTGGGAAAGGTAATATTGTGGCATTAAATGTTCTCAATATGGGTCGATTCAGTTTGGGAGCGGGTTGCCTTGGAGGGGCAAAGAACGCCCTGCAGGAAGCAACCGCTTATGCCAAGAAGAGGGTCCAATTTGGCAAACCGATATGTGAGTTTGGTTTGATTCGACAAAAGATTGCTGAGATGGCCATCCGATGCTTCATTATGGAAAGTATGGTTTATAGAACAGGAGGGCTGACGGCTCGAATCTTTAAGACCGTTGATCGGCAGGCCGAAGATGTGGGGATGAGGATGGCCAAGGCTATTGAGGAATATAATATTGAGGATTCCATCAATAAGGTCTTCTGCTCAGAAATGGTGGGTTATGTTGCAGATGAAGCGGTTCAAATTCATGGAGGGTATGGATATATCCACGATTACCCTGTGGAGAGGGGATACAGGGATGAACGGATTAACCGCATCTGGGAGGGAACCAATGAGATCAATCGCCTCCTCATCATCGAGATGCTGATCAAAAGGGCCATTAAGAATCGCCTCCCTCTCCTTTCTGCTGCCCAGCGGCTAGGTTCAGAGCTTCTCACGCTTCGGCCTAACAGAGAGGTCGATGATGAGGGACTTACACTCCAGCAGGAGATGGTTGATTTCTCAAAGAAGATCACGCTTCTCGTGATGGGGTCAGCCGTTCAAAAGTATAGGATGAATCTCGTTGAGGAGCAAGAGATCATCGGATGGCTCAGTGATATGGTGATTCAAGTCTTTGCCATGGAAAGTGGCCTTCTCAGGGCATTGAAGTCCATGAAGCGATCTGAAGATGAGAAGTCCCAGATTCAGAAGGCCATGGTCAAGGTCTATGTGAACGATGCCTTTGATCGTTTGGAAAATTATGCAAAAATGGCCCTTTCGGCAATGGCCGAAGGCGACACACTCCGAACTCAACTCTCTGCCCTGAAGAAAATGACTCGATTTGTCCCTGTGAACACGATCAGCCTCAGGCGAAAAATTGCAGAGGCTGTGATCAAGGCAGGAAAATATCCATTTTAAAGGATTAATCTGATCAAACTCTGAGAGTGAAGAAGATGGATCAAAAACTGGCCCATTATGAAATCAAAGATAAGATTGCCATTGTCACGATTGATCATCCTCCTATGAATGCTCTTGACTTAGCCACGAAGGAGGCCATCGCAGAAGTCTTTAGCGAAATGGATGCCCAAAGAGAAAAACTCCGAGCCGTCATCCTTCATGGCGCAGGTGAGAAGGCCTTTGCCGCAGGAGCAGATATCAAAACATTTTTAGAATTGACTCCTGACAAGGCAAAGAGACGCCTTTTAAGG